>NZ_LMCJ01000013.1:41314-55672 GCF_001623085.1 Pseudovibrio sp. W74 | reverse complement strand
GCCGGGTGGCCTTCCGGGAAGTTGAGCGCGGTGAAGTTCAGCTCATCGGTCTCGATGTCCGGGCCTTCAGCAACGGAGAAGCCCATGTCCGCGAAGATGGCGATCAGCTCGTCAGTCACCTGAGAAATCGGGTGAATGCGGCCTTCTTCTGCCGGAGTGGTGCGCAGTGGCTGGCTCACATCAACGGTTTCAGAGGCGAGGCGTGCGTTGAGTGCCTCAACCTTCAACACGTCTTTACGAGCGGTGATAGCCTCACCAACGCGGTTTTTCAGGCCGTTGAGTGCAGGACCCATTTCCTTGCGCTCTTCCGGGCTCATTTTGCCAAGCGTTTTCATTTTTTCAGAAACGCTGCCCTTTTTGCCAAGGGCGGCAACGCGCACGTCTTCCAGTGCGGCTTCGGAGTCAGCACCGGCAATCGCGGTGTTAATCTCGGCTTCGAGTGTTTCGAGGTCGGACATAATCCCTCAAGGGTTTGGATGTGCCAGCAGCTGATTGGGACCTGAGTCCCAGCCGGGCAAATAAAATTCGTGGAGGTCTTTTAGCGAATGCTGGCAGCGCAATAAAGGGGCTGATTGATAATCAGCCTCTTAGATTTCCTCAATACTCCCGTTTTTCAGCGGAAACTGAGGAATTACGATGAAAACACCCGCTGGGGCTGCTCGTGGAATGGCACGCCCTGCCCCGCTGCCTAAACGCTCTTGCCTGAATGAAGACGCACAAACGGGCGAGCACAATGGCTCTGCGGTGCGGTTTCACTTGTGCATTAGGAGCTGTTCAAGCCAAGCGCATAAATCGCCCACACGTCGGACCATCATGGACACGGGCGGTGATTTTTACAGCGATGTGCACGCGCAATGGCATTGGGAATCCCTTGAGGATTGGTGGTGATGTGGTGGAGGGTAACGGAAAAGGCGGAGGATGGGAAGGGGACCATAAGTTACTTTACCAGATACTTAAGCTCCCAACTCAGCTTAACTACATCTATAATTTCACTATATCGAAAATTCAATCTAAGATCACAGAGTAAAACTATACCCTTCAGAACACAGAATGCCAATTCTTTACTGGACTAAGAAATGAAACTAATAAAAGAATTCGGGCAACATCTAGATTTTCTTCAAAGACAACTTATGACCGCTCACCCATTCGCAATAAATAATCACTCAATATACCATTACACAAACTCAGATGGTTTACTTGGTATTATTCAAAACAAAGAGATATGGGCAACAAATGTTAAATTTCTTAATGATTCAAGTGAGCTAACCTATGGCTTAAACATCCTTAAAGTTATTGAGCAAATGGAAATTGAGAACAACACTCTGTTTGCAGAATATAAAAACCGTGAAAATGAATTTCGAACCAGAGGAGGAGCACAAGACCTTTCTGACCACTACATATTTTGCGCGAGCAGATCAAAAGGCAAGCTGAACCAATACAGAAATTACTCCGGTAGAGATGGCGCAGTTTGCATAGGTTTTCGCACCAGCAATTTGATCAATAATATAAAAAAGCACTCTGGCCCTTACGGCATTGCATGTGAGATTGCGTATAATGAACACCATCAAGAAGTCATAATGCAAGACGATGTTGCAGCGAAACTAAGTGCTCTCAGCTGGCTGATCGAAAAATTTGAAAGTTTAGACCTTATACCAGATGAACTCATTAGCTTCTTAATTAACTACTTTATTGGCATCGAAAGGCACTGTTGTCTGCGGTGTAAGCACAGCTCATTTGAAGAAGAAGATGAAGTTAGGATCATTTTCAGCATTCCCAGAGGCGAGAATACTCTTAAATCATATCGGACCTCACCATATGGGATCGCACCATTCTTAAAACTTAAATTTTGGCAGGAAAAAAATCTAGCGCCCTTAGCTAAGCAATTTGAACTTCAAGACTTCATTGATGACAATCCTACGGTTCACTCGATTGACTTAGGCCCCAACGTTCACGCAGACTTGTATGAGGAAGCAATCAGGGACTTAGTCAAAGGCGAACTCTCTAATCCTGTGCAGATCTCATCCAATACTATTCCACTAAGAGTATGAACTTACACATTGCGAAGCACTTAACAAAGCCAGTGGTTATGGATCCCGGGTCTTCGTGTTTGTCCCGGAGAGATGGTTGACGGTCATGTTATGATGTTAAGTCGATTTTTGCGACTGTGTTTGCTGCAAAACATACGTTGAAGATCTCAGGTTTGTCTGAGGGACGTATGGCGAGAGTGTAGCCACGGAAGCATTTGGGGACATACCAGAGCCTTCCTTTAAAGCTGATTTCCGCTCTTGTTCTGGGCACCTTTCGGACCATTGTTCCTTTGGGATAGCTGATATCTGGAAGGTGTTTGGGAAAGATATGCTGTGAGATTGTATAGCGGCTGATAGGTGGCGCTAATCCAAGTGCTTCATGCGGGCGATGGAAATTATAAATCCGCCTCCATTGATCAAAGGCCGATTGCATAGTGCGGTGACTGCGAAATGTTCTGTATGCCAGAACCTCCTCTTTCAGGGTTCGGTTAAACCGCTCATTCTTGCCTTTGGTCTGAGGATGGAAAGGTCTGGCATGGATCAGGCGGACACCAAGATGAGCCAACCAGATCCGCAATGGTGTCCAACGCTGATCGGTAAGAGCAGTCCCCCATGGAGAACCGTTGTCAACCAGAAAGGCTCTCGGCAAGCCGTAGAGCTTAAAGCTCTCTTCTAAAGCCGTTTTAACTGTATTGGTGCATTGGTCTGGGCAAGCCTTAAGGCAGGTCGCAAACCGGGAGTGGTCGTCGACAACCGTGAGAGGATGGCAACGAGTGTTATCTTCCAGCCTGATCCAACCTTTAAAATCCATTTGCCAGAGTTGATTAGGAAGAGGAGCTTCAAATCGCTGCCAATCCGGGGACCTTGGGGTTGATTTCGGTTCAATACGGTCATGGCGCTGTAAAATGGCGTGCACCGTGGAGCTTGCTGGAACTGTAATGCCTTTATGCTGCAGGTAAGCGCGGATCTTTCGAGCACCCCAAGCCGGGTAAGTATCACGTACTGATAAAATCCTCTGCTCCACCTCCTGTGGTGAACGTCCAGGAGATGTTCTGGGCCGGCGGGAGAGATCATTCAAGCCTTCTCCCGCACGCCACCGCCTCAACCATTTATAGCCTGTTTGTGGGCTGATACCGAACCGGCGACACAAGGCACGCCGATTAACATTGTCCTGATCTGCAAGTCGGACAAACTCTTCTCGAAGTTTCATTGTTGAACACTCTTGCCAAGGCATCCCGGTCCCTCCCTGAATGCCATGTTAATGTGTCAACCATCTCTCCGAACACCTGTAACCTATGTCTCCGGTATGTACATCTTCGCCCGGGATGACACCGAGGGGACGTGGGGGTTTAAAGGGTGCGGCTCTGAGTGGAGGCATTGGTGCGAGGGCGTTGTGGTATGAGATAGGGCTGGTTCCCAGTGAAAATGATGAGCAGAGTAGTCGCCTTTGGTGTCATCCCGGCCATTGAGTCGGGATCTATAACCACTTGCGGTGCTGAGTTATGCAGGGAGGGAGACACGGCCTCCTCGAATTACTCCTCCCTGTGCCAATGCAAGCTTCATTTGATGACTGAAGGTGTTTGTTGAGGTGAAAGCTGACGAAGATTGTGCTCTGTTGCTGCCTCTTGGTGTGCCCCATTGATACCGGGGGTATGGGTCCCGGGTCTTCGCCCGGGATGACACCGGGAGGGGATGTGGGGCTTCAGGGTTGCGGGCTCCGAAAGGAGGCGTGGGGTGTGAGGGCACTGTGGTTTGAGTGGGGCTGGCTTTGCAGTAGTACTGATGCGCAGAGCGGTTGCCTCTGGTGTCATCCCGGCCATTGAGCCGGGATCTATAACCACTTACAGTGCTGATTTATGCAGGGAGGGAGACACGGCCTCCTCGAATTGCTCCTCCCTGCGCCAATGCAAGCTTCATTTGATGACTTAAGGCGTATGTTGAGGTGAAAGCTGACGAAGATTGTGCACTGTTGCTGCCTCTTGGTGTGCCCCATTGATACCGGGGGTATGGGTCCCGGGTCTTCGCCCGGGATGACACCGGGAGGGGATGTGGGGCTTCAGGGTTGTGGGCTCTGAGGGGAAGCATGGGGTGTGAGGGCGTTGCGGCTTGAGGTGGGACTGGTTTTGCAGTGGAGCTGATGAGCAGAGTGGTCACCTCTGGTGTCATCCCGGCCAAGGAGCCGGGATCTATACTCCCTGTAATCATTGGTGAGTTTGTGCAGTGGCGGCGGGGGACTGCTGGCTGCATACTTGGTGCATGTCTTATTACATGTACATTCTTGCGAGCCGGAAGCATGGGACGCTTTATGCCGGCGTGACTAATAATCTGCCTGAACGTGTGCATCAGCATAAGACGAAGATGAATCCCGGTTTTACGGCCAAGTATGATGTTTCCAAGCTTGTCTATTATGAGGTTTATGAGGAACCGCATGAGGCTATTCGCAGAGAGAAGCAGGTGAAGCGCTGGAAGCGGGACTGGAAAATTCAGGCCATTGAGGAGATGAACCCTCATTGGGAGGATTTGTCACTCTCTTTGCATTTTGGGTAGAGGCTGGTGGGTATGGGTCCCGGGTCTTCGCCCGGGAAGACACCGTGAGGGCTGCTTTGCCTTTTATCGCGAGCGCTGTGGTTGGGGAGCTTTCGGGTGTTTGTGGTGAGGGCTTTGTTGATTGGCGAGTGTGACGTTAGTGGTGAGGTGGATTGGGTCCCGGGTCTTCGCTACGCTTCGCCCGGGATGACGCCGTGGGGAACGGCACCTTCAAACCGTTGAGGGAAGTCCCTCTCTGACCGTTGCAGAAATGCATGAGTGGGGGAGGTTTTGGGTTTGGGCGTTGACAGGTTGTGGGGTTGTGTTTCACACTCATATGTGAGGCCTAGAAACCTCACGTCAGCGGTACCCGCTCCCGTAGTCTAGCGGTTTTTTTGTGCCTATCTTATAGTGCGCAGACCCTTTGCTATGAGCGGGAGGGCGGTGAATACAACACCTCCTTCGGGAGGAAATAAGCTCGCCTGTCTGACTCAGGTTTCTAGCCTCCCGCTCGCCAGCGAGCCCTAGGAAGCTTTTTTGGCGTTGCGGATCTTCAACACCCTAGTCAGTAAGGGGATTGGAATGGACGATTCTGCATGCGCGGACAGCGCTACAAATACTATCGATAATGAGTTAGATGAAGTTCTCATCGCTGTTTCTGATCTTGAAAATCTTGCTTATTTTCAGCAGCTTGTGCTGAGTGAGCGGATGAACCAGAGCAGTGAGCGGGATGCTTTGTTCACTTTGCATTATGCCTTGCGAGACCGCATAGAAGCGTTGAGAAAGACCTGTGGGGCTCTACAGCAGGTCGTCGACCCACAACCGATCAGTACAACATTGATGCTTCTTGAGTAACGGGTTGGGCGCGGGGCGCTGAGCCCCCTGCCCTGTTCGGCTGCGTTGGCGCCTCTTCTCGTCATTCTACTCGATGTTTGAGGTGTGCCTTTTCACTGTGCCGGTGCAAAGTGGCGTTTCGCCGTGGGCGGAGCCTCACCACCCTTTGTCTGCCGCCCTCTCGCTTGTTGTTTGCCCGCGACCGGCATTCGCAAGCGCTTGCACCCTGCTGGTCTGCGGTGAGTAACGCGCTCCGCAGGCCAGAGCTTTGTGCTGGTGTTATGGCGTAAAAACGCAGAACAGCGTGAAGACGACCGCCATGATGGAGGCCAACGCGATGTAATAGGGCCCGTGCGCAGGCGCTGGCGTAGTTGGTGTAATAGTCTTCCAACTGCCGCAGCGTTGGGTTTGGTGGGTGTCTGTCTGGTTCACGAAGTGGGAAAATCAACATTCTGGCTTCTTTTCTTTGAGGAGAACTAAGCCTATCTTTCCCTGTGTTCTTTCTGCCGGATAGCGGCCAAATTTCAAAAGCAGTTTTCAAAAATGAAGGTTCGATTGCTGGATAATCTCAATGCATTCCTCGTGCTTGCGGCTTGCGGTACGCTGAGTGAAGCTGCGCAGAGGCTGGCGTGTAGTCCTGCCACGCTCAGCCGCCGTATGCAGCAGCTGGAAGAAGATGTGGGGCTGAAGCTGTTTGATCGGGTGCAGGCCGGGTATGTGCTGACCGAGGACGGGCGGGATGTGCTGGAGCAGCTGGAGCCGTTTCAGTGTGCCTATGCCGGGTTTGAGCAGTGGCTGAGCGCGAAGTCTCGCAGGCCGCAGGTTCGGGTTTCTGCCGGAAGCTGGACCATGAAGTTTCTCAGCATGCATATTGGCGCGCTGTGCAAGCCGGAGGACGGGTTTGAGGTGGTGTTCATTACCAGCGAGGACCGGCTGAACATCAAAAAGCGCGAGATCGATATTGGGCTTCGCAGCTCAGCGCCTGCGGAGATCGGGCTGGCGAGCAAGCGCCTGCCACCCGTGGAGTTCGCGCCCTATGTGGCAGTTGGAGCTGACGCGGCGGTGGAACAGCAGTGGCTCGGCATCGCGCCGGAATACGCCACGACAAAATCCTCACGCTGGCTGCTGGAGCAGCATGGCAGTGAGATGGTGATGCAAGTGAGCTCTCAACACACCCTGCTGGACATGCTGTGCGCAGGCGCTGGCACTTCCATTCTGCCAAGCTTTCTGGGGGATACATCGCCTCAGTTACGGCGATGCGGGCCGGTGATTGAGGACCTGACGAAGTTCCAATGGGTAACAATGCATGATGACCGGAGGCACTTGCCCGAGGTGCGGATGATGACTGACCGGATCGTGCAGGTGATTGAACAACATCGCGGGCGCTAGTTGAGCACGCAAAAGGTATGGATGTAAGGAAGATAGTCGCAGAAAAGTGGTGCTGGTTGGCGTTGGTATATTCTGCTTTTCAGGGGAAGTTATGGCGGAGAGACAGGGATTCGAACCCTGGAGACGGTTCCCCGCCTACACACTTTCCAGGCGTGCGCCTTCGACCACTCGGCCACCTCTCCGCATTCCACTCACCGGGGTATGCCCGGCGGCGTGAGAGGGGGTATATGCAAAACTATTGGGGGGCGCAAGAGGTCTTTTCGATTTTTTTGCCATGTATCCCCACTCTGTGGAACCAGAATGAAAACAAAGGCATTTTTCTGCCTGTCTACGGGTAGCTAATCACAATCCATTACGCAGTTTTGACTGGAATTTAAGAGCGTCTGGCATGCTTGTTCTGATAGGTTGCACCTTAGATTGCATGAGGTACTGTGGATACACGCAGGCTCATTGCGAGTTTAAAAGATAGCTGACAGAAAAAGGAAGCAGACACGTGGTTGGATTTTTTCTGCGTTTTATAGGTGTGTGGTTTGTCGCCATAGCGCTGGTCTCATTTGTCGTGGATGCCACTAAGAGCATTGCGACCTCCAGCTGGACCTCTTCACCACTGGGACTGATCTGGTTTGATCTGTCACCAGAAACGCTCAATGCATCCCAGGCGGCCATCCAGCGGTACGTGAGCCCTCTTCTCTGGGATCCGATTATTCAAAGCCTTTTGCTCATGCCGCCGTGGGTTATATTCGGACCTCTCGGACTAATTATGCTATGGTATGGCGACAAGCGGCGTCGCATCAGCACAACCCTGCTGTGATGCAGAGTTCTTACAGGTAAGTGAATATGTCGTTTCTCAGAATGCTCTCAAACAAGTTTAAAATGCCGGATACAGGTACAGCGCTGCCAGGCCGGGATACACCAATCATGACTCCTGGAAAGCACTTCGTGAATGGTCATGATCTGAATGGGCCATATCCTGAAGGGATGAAAGAGCTCTATGTGGGCATGGGGTGTTACTGGGGTGCTGAACGCGCCTTCTGGGAACTGCCGGGTGTGTATGTAACAGCTGTTGGCTTTGCAGGTGGTGCAACAAAGAATCCGACCTACCACGAAACGTGTACTGGTCAGACCGGTCACACCGAAATTGTAAAAGTGGTCTACAATCCAGAAGAAATTTCTCTGGAACAACTTTTGAAGGTATTTTGGGAGCGTCACGACCCAACGCAAGGAATGCGGCAGGGCAACGATGTGGGGACACAGTATAGATCTGCGCTTTATTTGATGAGTGAGGCAGATATTGAGACGGCTAAAGAAACAGCCAAGTCTTATCAGGATGCCCTTAAGGAAATCGGCAAAAACGCAGGGATTACCACGGAAATCGGTCCTCTCGACGTATTCTATTACGCTGAAGAATATCACCAACAATATTTGGCAAAGAATCCAGATGGATACTGTGGCCTTTCGGGCACAGGTGCGACCTGCCCATTGCCGGTTTCGCCCCAATCCCCTAAGCAATAGGTGATCAAAAATAATTTATGGATAATTGCAACCTGCTAATAATCAGGGACCAAATCGGCGGTTTTTATTGATTTTGCAGGTTGCATGGTTTCGAAATACTTATTATTTTCAATTTTATTAAACTTGCATTTGTTAAATTGCAGTTTTAGGATTAACTCTAATGACGCTAAGTCAGAATCGTCAGGACAGTATTTTAGAGATTTAATTTATGATGAGAACCAATCATATTGCAGACCAACTTTCCGCGGTAAGTACAGCACTTGAAGATGCGAGTGTTGATGCTTACGGAGATCTTTCAACAAGTGCCGTCGCGGCTCTTCTTATTATGCGACGCTCTCCGGCCATCTCCATCGGTACAGTTGCGAAAGAAGTTCGTTTAAGCCATTCCGCCACCGTGCGCCTGATTGACCGTCTTGAGAAAGACTGGTTGGTCCGACGTCTTCGCCGCAGAGGCCGGGAAGTTATGGTAGAACTCACCGTTCGCGGTAAGCGTAAAGCCGTTGAAGTGGCTGAAGCGCGCCGAAAAGCAGCTCATGCGCTGCTCGGTGACATCGATGAGAGCCAATTGGACAACCTCTCCTCTCTCCTCAAGTTCATCCTGAATGACGTGGAAAGCTCTGCTTGCACACGCTTTTGCTATGATGATCCAATGGAAGATGAACAGGTTGAAGAGAACGAACCAGCCTAAGGCTTAATTTTACTGGTTTAGTTTTTTTATTGATTTCAGTTTATTTTCCAAGCAAGAGCATCGGAGCGAACGCTTCGGTGTTCTTTGCTTTTTACACTTCCCCTCCGCTCCATTAAGCTTCTCTTAAGCATAAATCTTATACAAATTACAACTAAGATTTGAATGGAGTAATTTACGCAATTCAATTTTGTGGACGATCTCTTTTTGAGGCGATTGCTGTGCGACTTCGTCCTTTCGTGCGTGTTACTTCCTTCATTCAACCAAGTGGTTACGGCTGCAATTGTGTTGTCAGGCTGCTTGAGTTTGTGCGCATTCCTCTTTGTTATCAGAGAGTTATAAATCCAGAATGCGTTTAATAATTGGGTGGATGTATTTGGGTGTGTCATGCACCAATACAATTAAGGGAAGACCTGAAATGAGTGCTGCAGTCGGATTTGAAGAAGAGGTAGGCCAATCTGACACGGGTTCAACCAGTTGGCCGATTGCCTTGGGTTGGGTTCTTGCTCTCCTGAGCTTTGGGATGAGCTGGGCTGGTGATACCGGCACAATGAGCATTCTTTCGGGATCCGCTTTCCTTCTTGCTGCTATTCCAACCGCATTGTGGCTGAAAGACAAGGAATCCGGTGCAGCTGACCTGGCTTCCGGCATTTGCCTCGCCATTTTGGCCGCGGTTGCAAGCATTGCTGCTGCTCTTGGTGGATATGCAGAAGGCTGGCAAGTGGACTTCAACATCCTGTTCTTTGCCCCGCTGGTTGTTTTGGGTTCTTCTCGCAATGGCGGCGCGCTTGGCAGTTTCCTTGCAATTTCCGCAATTTATCTTCTTGGTAGCCTGTTCGTTTTGCCTGACTTCCTCGTGAGTGATCAGAGCACCATGTCTGGCAACCTCATCATTCTGGTTCTTCTTGCTGGCGTGACGATGGCCTTCCTAAGCGGTCAGGACGATGCTGAAACTTCTAACGCGGCAGACAACGCTGCTTCCCCTCAAGCTGCAGTGGTTGCAGCTGAAGTTGCAGAGAACGAACAAAAGATTGCAGAACAATCCGAACGCATCACATTCTTTGAAAAGCACATTTCCGGTCTGCGTGACGTGGTGGATGGGCAGCTGAAGAGCCTTTCACAAAACACGCATAGCATTGTATCTGCTTCCAAAGGCCTGGAGAACGCGACGCATAAATGTTCTGGTCATACCACTGAAGTTGTTTCTTCCTCTGATTCAGCATCTGGCAATGTTCAGACCGTTTCTGCTGCTTCCGAAGAGCTTTCTTCTTCCATTTCCGAGATCGCACGCCAGATTGCGCAGGCCAACGACATGGTTGAAGCTGCAACTCGCGGTGCGCAGGAGACCAACGACACCATTGGCAGCCTTGCAGAAGCTGCAAGTCGCATTGGCGAAGTTGTAACACTCATTCAGGCGATTGCTGAACAAACCAATCTGCTGGCCCTAAACGCCACCATTGAAGCTGCCCGGGCAGGTGAAGCAGGCAAAGGCTTTGCAGTTGTAGCCGCAGAAGTGAAAGAGCTGGCCAACCAGACCTCCAAAGCGACTGAAGAGATCGCATCTCAGGTTTCCGCAATTCAGGGCAGAACCCGGGAAGCTGTGGACGCAATTGGCTCCATCACTTTGACCATGGATGACGTGAACGCCCACACTGGTGCAATTGCAGAGGCAATAACCCAGCAGGGTGATGCGACCAATGAGATTTCAGCTAATATTGCAGCTGCAGCTGATGGTACCATGGCAGTTTCCCAGAGCATTGCCAGCTTGAGTGAAGCCATGAACGAGGCAACAGGCTCCGTCTTCGAAGTGACTGAGAAAGCCAATAAGGTTGATGGTGATCTCAATGAAGTTCACGATACGCTGGAGCGCTTCTTCCACGACGTTGCTTAATCTGCGCTACAAATTCTGATGAAACGGGGCACCTTGGTGGCCCGTTTTGCGTTTGAGCGACGCTTCTGCTCTTCTGAAACGGCTGCCTTAAGGTGAATTTTCGGAAATTTGGGCTGAAATTGATCACAATTTACGCAAAATTACTCAAGAAACGGACTTGGAGACAATTTTATGATTGCCTTGGTCTGACGGGCTGGTATTGAGCATTCTTAATAAGGGTAACCCAAATAAGAATGGACAGGTATGGCGCAGTTTGCGTTTGGAACAGTACTTTTTGTCGACAGGCTTAGCCATGAGCCTGCGCGTCTCTTCCAAGCTCCAAAGCGCGTGCTGACCTGCCAAACTCTCTCTGAGGTCCCTCAGTTTCTTCAGCAACTGGAACAAGAGCGCAAAGCAGGCCACCATCTGGCTGGCTTCTTTTCCTACGAATTTGGCTTTGCGTTTGAAGAGAAGCTGAAGCAGCGTTTTAAGAGCACAGGCAATGTGCCTCTTGCCTGGTTCGGCGTCTACGATGCACCTCAGCTTTTGACCCGAGATGAAGAAGCCCGATGGCTGGTTGAGGCTGCAGGCAATGAAGCCGCCCCTTCCATTCACATCAACCGGTTTGACATGAGTAAAGGTGACTATGAGAGCGCTTTTGCCAAAACGCAGCAGCATCTGGCGCAAGGTGACATTTACCAGATCAACCTGACCATGCGTGCAGAGCTTGAGCAGACTGGAAGCGCAGCTGCCTTGTTTGACAATCTGCTGTTCCAGCAACCGGTTGGGTATGCTGCCCTTTTGCATCTGGGTGATCAGAAAGTTCTCTCGATTTCTCCGGAACTGTTTTTGGAGCGCAAGGGCAAGCAACTAACGACACGCCCGATGAAGGGCACAGCTCAGCGTGGGCGCACGAGCGAAGAAGATGCGCGTGTTCGGGACTGGCTGCAGAGTGATGTAAAATCGCGCGCCGAGAACACCATGATCCTTGATCTGATGCGCAATGACCTCTCTCGCATCACCAAAGCAGGCAGTGTTTGTGTTCCGTCTCACTGTGAGGTTGAGCAATACCGTAGCCTGTTCCAGATGACCTCTACCACCACTGGTGAGCTGGTGGATGGAGCTGAACTGCCCGAGATTATTGAAGAGCTGTTTCCGTGTGGTTCCATCACCGGAGCGCCGAAGCTTTGGGCTATGGAGATCATTGATGAGCTGGAAAAGAGCCCGCGCGGGATCTACACCGGCTCCATTGGAATGATTGAGCCCAATGGCGATTTCACGTTCAATGTGGCGATCCGCACTCTGGTGATTGACGAGGATGGCGCTGCTGAAATGGGGACAGGCTCGGGTGTTGTATTCGATTCCGGTGCCTCGCCAGAATATGATGAATGCCTGCTGAAACTGAACTTCCTGAAGGCCTCAGAAGAGCGTTTCACCCTGTTTGAAACTATGGGCTGGACGCCTGACGAAGGCTACACGTTGCTGGAACGTCATTTGCAACGGATGGCCGACAGCGCATCTTACTTCGGTTTCAACTGGAATCTGGATCAGGCGTTGAGCGTGCTTTCAGACCATGCAGCGATGTTTGATCGCGATATGCGGGTTCGGCTTGACCTTTATGAAGACGGACAGTTCATGCTGACGGCACAGGAAATGCCGGCAGCAAGCGGTTATGACTGGCGGATCTGCCTTGCAGACGAGCGCGTGCATTCACAGGACCGGTTCCTGTTCCACAAAACCAGCCAGCGCAGCTTTTACGATCAAACCCGCGCAGAGTATGCTGCTAACTATGGATGTTCCGAGGTCATTTTCCTCAATGAAGCTGGATATCTGACAGAAGGCAGCTTCACCAATCTGTTTATCCGCAAGGACGGCAAGTTGCTTACCCCTGCTCTTACGCATGGGTTATTGCCGGGAGTTTTCCGCGCTGGTTTGCTGGAACATGGATATGCAGAGGAAGCGGATCTGACTGTGCATGATTTGCGCTCAGCAAACGCTGTCTATGTTGGTAACTCCCTGCGAGGATTGATGAATGCCAGCCTCGTTTCCGTTAGCGTTGATGTAAGCTAGCGCTTCTCTGCTTGACATGGGCGGTGGCATTCCGTTGCATCTTCAATACCTTCTACACAACTGACCAATGCTATAGCGGAATCTGGCCCTAAACCCCTCCGCTGGCTCAGGCTAGGTTTGACTGCATATCAGAATGTGCAGATCACAGCCGTGCCTGTGACGTGATGGGGAGGACTTGTGCCATGAAAATGACGACCGAAGAGGCCTTTGTAAAAGTGCTTCAGATGCACGGAATTGATAACGCCTTTGGCATTATTGGTTCTGCCATGATGCCAGTTTCGGATCTCTTTCCTGCCGCAGGTGTCAAGTTTTGGGATTGCGCCCACGAGTGTAACGCAGGCATGAGCGCGGATGGATACTCCCGCGCAACCGGTAAGATGAGCATGGCGATTGCTCAGAACGGTCCAGGCATTACCAATTTTGTAACACCGATCAAGACAGCCTACTGGAACCATACACCCCTGCTGCTTGTTACCCCGCAGGCAGCCAACAAGACCATCGGGCAAGGTGGCTTTCAGGAAATAGAGCAAATGGCTCTGTTTGAGGATATGGTTTGCTATCAGGAAGAGGTTCGTGATCCTTCCCGTATTGCGGAAGTGCTGAACCGTGTGATTGAGAAAGCCTGGCGTGGGTGCGCTCCAGCTCAGATCAACATACCGCGTGATTTCTGGACACAGGTGATCGACATCGAGCTGCCGCAGATCGTGCGCATGGAAAAGCCGCGTGGTGGTGTGCAGTCCATCAAGAAGGCTGCTGAGCTGCTGTCTGATGCAAAGTTCCCTGTCATTTTGAACGGCGCAGGTGTTGTGCTGAGTGGCGCTATTCAGGCGTCTGCTGCTTTGGCGGAGAAGCTGAGTGCACCGGTCTGTTGTGGCTATCAGCACAATGATGCATTCCCCGGCAATCACCCGCTTTCTGTCGGTCCGCTTGGCTATAATGGCTCAAAAGCAGGCATGGAGATGATATCCAAGGCGGACGTGGTGCTGGCTCTTGGGACGCGGCTCAATCCGTTCTCTACTCTGCCTTGCTACGACATGGATTACTGGCCGAAGGACGCCAAGGTCATTCAGGTGGACATCAACTCTGACCGGATCGGGCTGACCAAGAAGGTAAGTGTCGGCATTCAAGGAGATGCTCGTGCTGTGGCAGAGCAGATCCTTGAAGAACTGGCGGATCACGCAGGTAATGAAGGACGTGAAGACCGGGAAGCATTGGTGCACCACGCGAAGTCTGCCTGGTTGCAGGAGCTTTCCTCCATGGACCACGAGGATGATGATCCGGGCACAAGCTGGAACGAGCGCGCCCGTACACGTGAGCCTCAGAAAATGTCTCCACGCATGGCATGGCGGGCTATTCAGGCAGCACTGCCGAAAGAGGCGATCATCTCCTCTGACATTGGCAACAACTGCGCCATTGGCAATGCTTATCCGAGTTTTGATGAGGGG
>NZ_LMCJ01000013.1:17763-41251 GCF_001623085.1 Pseudovibrio sp. W74 | reverse complement strand
CGGGCCTTGCGGTTATGGCTTGCCCGCCATTTTGGGCGCGAAGATTGGGCGTCCTGACGTGCCAGTGGTTGGGTTTGCCGGTGACGGTGCCTTTGGTATCTCCATGAACGAGATGACCGCGTGTGGTCGTGATGACTGGCCACCAATCACCATGGTGATCTTCCGCAACTATCAATGGGGTGCGGAGAAGCGCAACACGACGCTGTGGTACGACGACAACTTCGTTGGCACTGAGCTCAATCTGGAAGTTCAGTACGCCAAGATTGCAGAGGCTTGCGGCCTGAAGGGCATTCAGGTGTTCGGCACTGATGAGCTGACCAAGACCCTGAATGACGCCATTGAGGGCCAGATGGAACGTAACGAGACCACGTTCATTGAGGTGATCCTCAACCAGGAACTTGGTGAGCCTTTCCGCAGAGACGCCATGAAAGCACCTGTTGCTGTCGCTGGCATCAACGCGGAAGATATGCGCGAACAAGAACTCGCGTAAGTCCCCCAGCAGTGCCCGTCTCGCCTCCTCTGAGAGGGGCATGAACCTTAAAGCCCGCGCAGTGCAAAGCTGCCCGGGCTTTTTTCTTTTAAAGCGTCTGCCCACCAACGGAGGTTGCCTGAAGATCAAGCTTCGAATAGGCTCACCAGTGCACTTTCTCATATGCATCCCTCTTCGGCCTGCTAGTGCTACACCTCTTCTGGAACCTTCATTATGCTTATCGTTATGAATGGCTATCCCGGTGTTGGGAAGCTGAGCATTGGCCGAGAGTTAGCGGACACTATAGATGCCCGTCTCTTAGACAATCACACCGTCTGGAATCTAGCCTTCGCTCTGACTGAACGGAAAACCCCTGCTTTTTACGAGAGTATTAAGGCTGTTCGTCGCCTTGCTGATGATCTTATATGCGAGCTGCCTGCCGGTGTACCTGTGGTCATGACAGAAGCTCTGACCGTTGGGAGTGCATTTTGCGAAGAGTACTGGGCTGGCCTTGAACAGCTCTCGCTATCTCGCGGTCCCCTCCTTGTTGTGCATGTGCATTGTGAGCTGGAAGAAAACCAGCGGCGCATTCAGAGTTCAGATAGAGACCTGAAGCGCAAACCGCGTGATGCTGACTACGCAGCTCAAAACCACCAAAGAGCAAGGGGCCTCCTCGGTAAAGATGCAGAACATTTTATGGAGCTGAATGTTACTGAACTGACAGCTGCAGATGCTGCAAAAGAGATCGCTAACTGGGTCGAGTACTTTAAAGCTGAGCATATTTAAGCAGCAGCATCGCACCTATCAGATTAGAAGAACACCTCGCACGCCGTGCGAGGTGTTGTCTTGAGTTATGCGCTTTCCAGTTCCTTCACACCGCGCATACGCAGGCTCTTGGGGTCGTACATCGGTTTGAAGGATGCTTCGGCGTCGTAAAGTGTGCCTTCAACATCGATCTGGTAGCTGGATGCAAGCATGTCTTTGATTGTCTCGCCTTTGCATGGCACGTAGCCAAGGCCAATGGCACCGCCCAGAGTGTGGCCGTAGTTGCCGGAGGTGAGGTAACCGACGATCTCACCATCGCGCAGGACTGGTTCGTTGTGATGCAGAAGTGGTTCTGAATCTTTCAGCTTGAACTGCAACATTCGGGATGAGAGGCCTTCTTCCTTCTTACGTAAGACCGCGTCTCTGCCGATGAAGGATGGTTTCTTGGTGCTGACAGCAAAGCCGAGACCTGCTTCCACAACATGATCTTCCTCGGTGATATCGTGACCGAAATGTCGGAAGCCTTTTTCGATGCGCAGGGAATCCATTGCGTGGAGACCGCAGAGTTTCAGGTCGATATCGGCGCCTGCTTCCACGAGTGTCTCATAGGCATGGGCGGCCATGTCGGTTGAGACATAGAGCTCCCAGCCCAGTTCACCCACATAGGAAACACGGTGTGCACGAGCGAGGCCCATGCCGAGTTCGATCTCCTGCATGGTTCCGAATGGATGGTTCTCGTTGGACCAGTCGTGATTGGAGACTTTGGAGAGCAGCTCTCGCGAGTTTGGCCCCATCACCACCAGTGTAGCCTCGCCTGCTGTGATGTCAGTGATGACTACATTGGCGCCAGCCTTGTGCTTATTGAGCCAGCTGAGTTCCCGGATAACAGTGGCTGCTGGAGTTACGAGTAGATAAGCAGTCTCTGAGAGGCGCGTGACGGTGAGATCGGCTTCAATACCACCACGTTCATTGAGGAACTGCGTGTAGACAATTTTGCCGACAGGCACAGACATGTCTCCGCCGCACATATGATTGAGCAGTGCTTCTGCATCCGGGCCTTCAACGCGGATTTTGCCGAAGGAGGACATGTCATAGAGGCCGACATTGTTGCGGATGGCGAGGTGCTCACGCTTGGAGTTCTCAAACCAGTTTGGGCGCTTCCAAGAGTATTCGTAGGTCGGGTCTTGCCCTTGATCGGCAAACCAGTTGGCGCGCTCCCAGCCTGCAACTTCACCGAAGGCTGCACCAGCTTGTTTGAGATGCTCATGCAGCGGAGAGCGACGGACGCCGCGTGCCGTGGCTTTCTGGCGGAAGGGGAAGTGATCGGCATAGAGCAGGCCGAGCGTTTCTTTCGAGCGCTGATAGAGGAACGTTTTGTTGCCCATGAACGGCTGCATGCGCCTGATATCAACATCGGAAATATCAAAGGGTGGATTGCCATGCTCCATCCAATGGGCGAGCGCCATGCCTGCGCCACCAGCGGATTGAATACCGATGGAGTTGAAGCCAGCACAGACAAAGAAGTTCTTGAGTTCCGGCGCTTCGCCCAGATGATAAGCATCATCCGGTGTGAAACTTTCAGGACCGTTGAAGAAGGTGTGAATGCCAGTTACGGCCAGCTCGGGGAAACGGTTGACCGCTTGTTCCAGGATGGGCTCGAAGTGCTCGATATCTTCTGGCAACTGGTCAAAACAGAAATCATCCGAGATGCCCTGCATGCCCCATGGTTTGGCGGTTGGCTCAAACGCGCCCAGCAGGATTTTGCCGGCATCTTCCTTGTAGTAGGCACATTCATCCGGCACGCGCAGCGTGGGGAGTTGTGGGAGGCCAGCGATGTTATCTGTGACCATATAGAAATGCTCACAGGCATGTAACGGCACGTTGACGCCAGCCATTTTGCCCAGTTGATGCGCCCACATGCCTGCACAATTGACCACATAGTCAGCTGCGATATGACCTTGCTCATCACTTCCATCTCGCTGCCAAGAGACTCCCGAGACCGCTCCATTTTTCTTAGCAATGCCTGTGACTTTGACACCTTCAAACACCTGTGCTCCGCGTTGGCGGGCGCCTTTGGCAAGAGCTAATGCAATGTTGCCCGGGTCACCCTGCCCATCCTTTGGCAGGTAGACAGCTGCTGTTACATCCTGCGCATTTACATAGGGGTAGCGGTCCAACAGTTCTGAGGTGGTGATCTCTTCTACTTCCACCCCAAACGCCCGCGCCATTGCGGCTGATCGCAGGATTTCACTGCGGCGTTCTTCGGTTAAGGCAACTGTGATTGATCCGTTGCGGCGAAAACCTGTCGCGATTTCGGTTTCTGCTTCCAGATCGCCATAGAGCTCCTGCGAGTATTTGGCGAGGCGCGTCATGTTTTTGGATGCGCGTAATTGGGCGATCAGCCCTGCGGCATGCCAGGTGGTGCCGCACGTGAGCTGCTTGCGCTCCAGCAGCACGATGTCCTGCCAGCCAAGCTTTGCCAGATGATATGCAACTGAACACCCGGCAATACCGCCACCAATGATCACGACACGCGCATTTTGCGGAATAGACTTCGTCATTGATCGCCTCCCCTCAACCAATTTGAAAAACAAAAGAAGAGCACAAATGTGCTCTTCTCAAAACAATACTTTCTTCGATCTATTCAGCTGTGAGCGTTTTCCTCATTGCATCTACGATCTCATCGACGTGGCTTCGCTCTGCAATAAACGCTGGCGCCAGGATGGCTGTGTCCCCCGTCCATTTGGCGTGACAGCCGTTCCAGAACAACCGCTTTTGCATCTCGTTGCCGCGGATGCCCGGTTTGCCGGGAAGCGGGTGAACCTCTACGCCGCCCATAAGCCCGTAGCCTCGAATATCCTTCACAATCGGGATATCCTGCAGGGACCAGATTGCATCAAGGAAGTAATCGCTCAGCTCAGCTGCCCGATCAAACAAACCTTCTTCCTCGTAAATTTTAAGCGTCGCCAAACCTGCTGCACAGGCTGCCGGGTGCGCCGAATATGTGTAGCCATGGAAGAACTCGATGGCATTTTCTGGCGCTGCTTCGGTGATGGTTTCATAAACCTGATCTGAGGCTGCAACGGCACCCATCGGGATTGCTCCGTTGGTGAGTGCTTTTGCCAGTGTTATGATGTCTGGCATCACGTTGAACGCATCCACTGCAAACGGTTTGCCGAGACGTCCGAAGCCAGTGATCACTTCATCAAATACCAGCAAGATACCGTGTTCATCACAGATCTGACGCACGCGCTCCAAGTATCCCTTTGGTGGGACGAGCGTTCCGGTAGATCCGGCAACAGGCTCAATGAACACAGCGGCGATTGTGGAGCCACCGTAGGTCTCGCAGAAGCGCTGCAGATCATTTGCCAGTTCCACACCGGTTTCCGGCTGGCCTCTTGTGAAGGCGTTTTCCTCGTTCCACGTATGGCGCATCATGACGATGTTTGGCATGACAACCGGGAAAGTTTCGCGGTTTTTGACCATACCAGCCAAAGAAACACCGCCCATATTCACGCCGTGGTACGCCCGCTCGCGAGAGACAAAGCGAGTGCGCTGTGCATCACCGTTTGCACGATGATAGGCCATGACCATTTTCAGCGCGGTATCGATGGCCTCCGATCCTGAATTCACAAAGAACACGTGATTGAAGGGCTCTGGCATAATTTTGGTGAGTTTTGCCGCAAACTCAAAGGATGTCGGCTGGCCCAGCTGGAAGGGCGCTGTGTATCCGTTCTGCATCATCTGCGCATGAACGGCATCCGCGATCGACTTGCGCGCATGGCCTGCAGGCACGTTGAACAGCCCGGAAGAGCCATCGACCAATCTGTCACCGTTTTGATTCCAAAGGTACATCCCCTCTGAACGGGTGATGAGACGCGGTGCGCTTTTAAATTCTTTGTTTGCGGAAAACGGCATCCAGTGTTGCTCAAGAGAATTGGTTTTCGCTTGTTCAATCGGCTCTGCAAGGACACTCATCTCGATCTTTCTCCTAGAACACTGAGTTATTCGCCAACAGTTCCCCAGAGGTACTGTGAGAAATATCTTGTCGCCGAAATAATAGGTCAGATAGGTCCAGTTGTTCTTGACCATAGAGCCAGATGAACTCATGCTGATACTTCACTCGTGATTTGGAGGGAGGGGCCAGCCATGAGATACAGCTTGTTTTCCGTTGACCGGGATGACAGTACGACGCTGCAAAGCCAGATCAGGGAGATGCTCGTCTCTGCTATTCTTTCCGGCCAACTTGCTGAAAACACACCTGTTCCTTCAACGCGTGCGTTGGCGAAACGGTTAAGTGTTTCGCGCAACACGGTCATGCTGGCCTATCAGGCACTGGCGGCGGATGGGTATCTGATTACCCGTGAACGATCCGGGTTTTATGTGTCGCCAGAGGTGATTGAGAATCTGGGACAGCTGCCTGATCGGGTCCAGCCCAAGGAACAAGTTCCCGGTGATCGTGTGGATTGGGCTTCTAAGTTGCGGCTTACACCGTCCACTCAATTCAATATATTGAAGACCGAGAACTGGCACAGCTATCCCTACCCGTTCATCTACGGTCAGGTGGACCCAACGCTGTTTCCCATCAGTGCGTGGCGGGATTGTGTGCGCCAGACAATGAGCATCAAATGGCTGGATGCCTGGACGGATGACCGCTTTACGGCTGATGATCCGATGCTGATTGAACAGATCCAGCGGCGCATCTTGATCCGGCGCGGTGTGATTGCCGAATCTGACGAGATTCTGGTGACGATGGGTGCGCAGAATGCTCTGTTTCTGATCGCGCATTTGTTTGTGAAGCCGGATACACCTGTTGCAGTGGAAGACCCCGGATATCCTGATGTGCGAAACATCATGCGACTCAGGAGTTCCGACATAAGGGCCATTCCTGTGGATGAGGAAGGCATACGGGCCGATATGCTTGGGGATGCCAAGCTGGTGTATGTGACGCCGAGCCATCAGTTCCCCACCAACACCACGATGACGATGAAACGCCGTCGCGAGGTGCTGGAATGGGCGGCTCAGTCCGACGCTCTGATTATTGAAGATGATTACGAGTACGAGACCAACTATCGCGGGCAACCGACCGCTGCTTTGCGGTCTGTCGATGCATCTGGGCGGGTGCTTTATGTGGGAAGTCTTTCCAAGTCCATCATGCCGGGGTTGAGGATTGGGTTTATTGTGGCACCGAAGCCGGTGATCAAGGAAATCCGCGCCATGCGGCGGCTGATGCTCCGCCATCCGCCGGGCAACAACCAGCGCAGTGTTGCGTTGTTTCTGGCACAGGGCTCACAAGATGCGTTGATCAGCAAGCTGCACCATGCCTATTCAAGCCGCTGGAATGCGCTAAGCGAAGCTATGGAAACGCACTTTCCCGGCTGGGCGCAGGTTTCTGCGTTTGGTGGATCGTCCTTCTGGGTGAGCGGGCCACCTGATCTGGATGCGACGGTTCTTGCCCAAGAGGCGCTGAAGCAGGGTGTCCTGATTGAGCCGGGGAACGTGTTCTTTGCAGATGCGAACCAAGGTAAAAACTATTTCCGTCTTGGCTTTTCTTCGATCCACGCCGATAAAATTCCAAAGGGCATAGAATTACTATCGGAGACCGCAGATAAATTGCTGCGACGCAGCACAAAAAGTAGCGATTGCTCATATACATCAGCATGAACATAGGATTCTTCGTTTATTTATACAGAGGAATCACTGTTATTGAGAAGCTCCAACCTAATCTTCCGCAGAGATATAGAGAATAATATTGGCAGATTGGGCACTTATAAATGAATGCAGATCGAGAAATACTGTCTGGTTCCATCGGGTTTCACCAACTGGCACTACCGGGACCTGCGGTTTCATAGTGTCCTCAATTGCTGAAAGCTTAGGTTTAAGGAAGTCCCAAGAATAGGGAACGCGTAAAAATAACGAGGGAATAAGAACTTAGCACCGCAGAGGGGGAATAGAGATGGCATTGAAGAAGCTTGCAGGAAAACTGGCTCTTGCAGCAGGCATGGTCGCGAGCCTTGGTATGAGCTCTGCTCACGCGCTTGATAAAATCACCGTAGCCTATTTTCTGGAATGGCCCACCGCGAACCAAGCAGCCCAGATTGACAAGACCTATGACGAAGCGCTGGGTCTGGAAGTTGAATGGCGGGCGTTTGGCAACGGAAACGAAATGGTTCAGGCCATGGTCTCCGGCGATGTGCAAATTGCGTACAGCAATGGGTTCGTGCCTTTCGTTGTTGGTGTTTCCTCCGGTGCTCCAATCAAACTTGTCGGCGTCGCCGTGACTTATGCTGAGAACGACCTTTGCATTGTGCGCAACGACACCGGTATTACCAAGGCAAATGCCAAGGAGTTGGAAGGCAAGAAGGTTGCCACTCCGATTGGCAACGTTACCCATTACAAGCTGATCCGCACGCTGGACCATCTGGGCGTTGACCTCGCAAAGGTGAACCTTGTGCAAATGAACCCGGCTGATGCAGCAGTTGCTGTTTTGCGTGGTGATGTAGCAATGGGCTGTGCCTTTGGTGGTGCGCTCGACCGGATGAAAACAGTTGGCACTCCGTTGATGACTGGTGCAGAGCAGGAGGCCGTTGGCATCAATACCTTTGATGTGGTGAACGTGACCAGCGACTTTGCTGCTGAACATCCTGATCTGGTGAAGAAGTTCATGGAGGTCACCAATCAGGCCAACACTGCGTACAATACAGACCCTAACGCCATGTACGACAAGATTGCGCGTGCTGCGGGTATGGATATTGAGCCAGCGAAGAGGATGATCGCGAACTTTGGCTTTCCAAGCAGTGAAGAGCAGTTGAGTGAGAACTGGCTCGGCGGTGGCATTCAGGCTGCAGCAAAAGGCGTGGCGGATGTCATGGTTTCTGCTGGTGGACTTGATGAAGCACTGGATGATTACTCCCAGTTCGTCGACGCCAGCTATCTTAAATAAAAGACTTTTGAAAATGGCGGGCAATGTCCCGCCATTCTTCCAATAAAAAGACCGGGCGAACCAGGCATTTTCCAAAGAACCGGGAGAAGCGCTTTGAGTGGAATAGTTGCCGACAATATCTCTATGGTGTTCACCCTTCCCAACGGTGATCAAGTCCATGCTCTCAACAACGTCAATTTGAATGTGAAGGACGGTGAGATCATCTCCGTTCTTGGTCCATCGGGATGCGGTAAAACTACTCTTCTCAACATCATTGCAGGCTTCCTTCGCCCCACCTCCGGTAAAATCATCCGTGAGAATGTGGATGTGACAGGCCCCGGCTCTGACCGCGGAATGGTGTTTCAGCAGGGCGCCTTGTTTGAATGGATGACGGTTGAAAAAAACATCGCATTCGGACCGAAAATGGCGGGGCGGCCTGCGGCGGAGACCAAACGCAAAGTGGACGAGCTTTTGCAGATTGTCGGTTTGCAGGATTTTGGCAAAAAGCCAGTCTATCAGCTCTCCGGCGGCATGCAGCAACGCGTCGCTTTAGCCCGTTGCCTTGCTAATGATCCGGAAGTGATCCTGATGGATGAGCCTCTTGGTGCGCTGGATGCTTTGACCCGCGAGAAGATGCAGAGCCTTGTGCTGAAGCTTTGGAAAGAGACGCGCAAAACCATCATTCTCATCACACACTCTGTTGAAGAAGCCTTGTTCCTTGGTGAGCGGCTTATTGTGATGGCCCCGCGTCCGGGCCGTATTTTACGTGAGTACGAGCTGCCGTTTGCGGACCGCGGGTTGGTGGAGAGCCCACGCCAGATCAAAGCTTCCCATGAGTTTGTGGAGACGCGTGAGGAAGTCCTGTCCCTTATTTGGGGCATGGAAGAAGAGATTATGGGCAACGACCAAGCACTTGAACCAGCATAGGAGGCCGACATGAGCAAACACCATACACCGCCTTCAGGAGTCTCCGTCTGGCTCGGGCTTAAAGACAATGTTTTCACGCAGCAGAAGACCGTTCGCTTTGGCGATGCCAGCGCGGTTAATTCAGGTCGGTTTTACTCGATCCTGACTGTTGTCATTTTACTATCTGCCTGGGGGATTGCCAGCGCACTCGGCATGCTGGAGAGCTTCTACTGGCCGTCTGTCAATGCAACTCTTACCCGGATGGGCAAGCTGCTTTCGGAAGGGTTCCGTAATGTCGCCTTCTGGGATCACATCGGCATCTCAGTGTTCCGTGTCCTTGGCGGCGTACTGTTAGGTGCACTTGTTGGCATTCCACTTGGGCTGGCCATGGGCCTATCCTCAATTGCGCGCGGATTATTCGATCCAATCGTGGAGTTCATGCGCCCAATTCCGCCACTTGCTCTGATACCACTGATTATCCTGTGGTTTGGTATTGATGAGACCGCAAAGATCTTCCTGCTGTTCCTAGCGTCCTTGTTTATCATGACCATTGCAGCGCGGTCAGGCGTGAACAGCGTCAAGATCACCAAGGTGCATGCCGCTTATTCACTTGGAGCGTCTCGCACACAGATCCTGTTTCATGTGATTTTGCCAAATGCACTGCCGGAGATTTTCACCGGCCTCAGAACAGCCATGGGTGTTTGCTGGGGCACTGTTGTTGCTGCAGAGCTGGTGGCAGCGGATAAGGGCGTCGGTTCCATGATCATGATTGCAAAGAACTTTTTGCAAACGGATACGGTGGTGATCGGGATCATGGTCATCGGGCTTATTGGGTACACCATTGAACTTGGTATGCGGTATTTGGAGCGCTTGCTCATTCCTTGGCAAGGCAAAGGCTGATTGCAACAAGAGGCCATTCATCACCAGAAGGGGAGAGCTGAAAGGCTCTTCCTTTTTTTGTGTATCCACTTTGTCTTGAAACCTTGACTATGCACAAATAGCGGTTGATTTTATCCGCGGAAGCTCTCATTTTTGAAAGCGGGAATAAGTGTTGCTTGAGCAAAATTCTGCGCGACCTCATCCCCTATAAACTTAAAGACCTCCCGCCTTTGAAGAGCCATTACTCGACGCAAGCACTTCCGGGGCGGAATACCCAAAAGGTACTCGGCGCCTCGTATTTTCATTGGCAGCAGACCTTTTGCGGCACCTGATCGTTTGAGGAATTGTAATGAAGACCGTCGTAATTGCAGGCGCAACCGGCTATCTGGGTTCTTATCTCACCTCCTATTATCAGCGCCAGGGCTGGTGCGTTCGTGCTCTTGTGCGCAATGAGCAAGCAGCCCGCACGAAAGGCCTTGAAGCCAGTGAGTTTTTTGAGGGGGAAGTTACTCACCCAAACAGCTTGCTCGGGCTGATGGATGATGTTGACCTTGTCGTCTCTGCGCTTGGTATTACCCGCCAGAAAGACGGCTTGAGTTACAACGACGTGGATTATCAGGCCAACAAAAACCTGCTTGATCTCGCAGTGGAGAACAGCGTCCCTCATTTTGCGTATGTCCATGTGCTGAACGCGAGTAAACTGCTGAATGTGAAACTCGTGCGCGCCAAACAGCACTTTGTTGAGGTGCTTCAATCCGCGCCAATCAAAAGTACAGTTATTTCTCCAAGCGGGTACTTCTCAGATATTGAGGAATTCCGGGGCATGGCGAAATCTGGCCGGGTTTACATGTTTGGTTCTGGAGACTTTCGCATCAATCCGATCCACGGGGCTGACCTCGCCGCAGCTTGCTTTGAGATTATCGAAGAAGGGCAAGCCTACGCCGAGGTTGGTGGTCCGGTGAAGTATACCCACAACGAGTTGGCTGAGATCGCCTTTAAGAGCTTGAGCAAGAAAGCCAGGATCACGCATCTCCCCAATTGGATCAGCATCGCACTACAGCGGGTGCTGGAGACGTTCACATCCGTGAAAACTTATGGACCGATCCAGTTTTTCCTGAGTGCCATGCGGATGGACATGATTGGGAAGTGCTATGGCAAAATCCGGCTGGAAGATCACTTCGCCCAACTGGAGCAAAAGGAAAAGCAAAATACTGGCTAGATCTCGCTAGTTGAAGGTGGGGGTTGCTGAACTGCGTGTTGCCATGCGGTGACGGCTACCTGGGTGCACAAGACGCACGTAAGTTATGCCCTGCCCTGAAATCCATGTGCGACGCTCAATCGTGAAAACAGGCTCACACTCTTGCAGCTGCAGGAGCCGTTGCTCCTCAGCTGTAGCTTTGTCGGCGCGGAAGACGTGCTCAATGTTTGGGTGTGGGACGCGTTGTAGCAGCCATTCATTTGGGCCGATATCAGCAAAACTCTCCTGCGAGGCTTCAGGTAATGCAGAAATGTTGATCCAGCGCACGTCAAGCTGCTGCGGAATGCCGTCACCATAATGCAAGCTTTTCAGAAAAAGAGCTTTCTCGTTTTGCTCCAATCCAAGCTGGGCACGAACATCTTCCGGCGGCAGGGCTTCCAGACGCTCCAGTAGCAGGTACTTGTAAGACTGATCCTTGTTTTCGATTTCTTGCCGGATCACTGGAATGGAAATGGTTGCAGGATGGGATTTCGGTTGAACGACACGGGTGCCAGCTTTGCGGCGGCGTTCGACCAGACCGGCGTCCGCAAGCTCTCGCATCGCGCGGTTGACGGTTGATCGGGTACACCCAAACTCCTCAGAAAGCGCTTGCTCGCTTGGTAACAAATCACCGGGCTGCCATTGCTGGCTGGTGATCCGTTCCTGCAAAATGCCTCTAATTTCCTTATAGGATCGCAAGCGCTTGTCCCGTCGTTTTCATATGGAATTGATTGCGGCGTTGTTAGGCTGCTTCCAGCAAAACTGCAAGCTGTTCTCTGTATTTAGCCGTGATAGCTGCACGATGGATGTGCTGTCCGTCTTTCACCATGTTGCGCCCGGCCGACCAGACATCAGTCACGACACGGTCATCGCCTGCAAAAATCCAATAATCGAGATATTGGTCTGGTCTCAGGCCTGCAAACTCAACGCGAGTGGTGTCGATTGCAACCACATCAGCCAGATGGCCTTCCTTCAGCTCACCAGTGCGCCGACCAAGCGCTTGTGCACCACCTTTGGCAGAGGCCTGATACATGGCGGTGCCGACAGAGCCTTCTCCACACAACATGACATTGCGAGAATGATCACGCAGGCGTTGGCTGTATTCAAGAATGCGCAGTTCTTCAGAGAGCGAGATACGCAGGTTACTGTCCGAGCCGACACCATAGACACCTCCAGCTTCGATGAATGTTGGCCCGTTAAAGATGCCGTCGCCGAGATTCGCCTCCGTAATCGGGCAGAGACCTGCGACTACACCAGCCTTCGCCATGGCCACGGTTTCCTCTGTGGTCATGTGGGTTGCATGCACGAAGCACCAGTTATCTTGCACATCAACATTGCTCAATAACCATTCGATTGGCCGTGCGCCCAGCCATTCCTGAACGACTTCTACTTCCTTCATCTGCTCTGAGATGTGGATGTGAACAGGCTTGCCTGCAAACGTGGAAGCAATCTCGCGCAATTGAGATGGGTTGGTTGCCCGCAGTGAATGTGGTGCGATACCGACCTGACAGTCAGCGGGCAGAGTGGCAGTCAGCGTTTTCGACGCTTGCTCAATGAGTTGCAGATGACGTTCGAGATCATTGCCGAACCGTAGTTGACCGCCACTGAGTGGCTGCTCGCCTGCACCGCCGTAGGAATACAGCACCGGCAGATGCGTGAGGCCAATGCCTGTCTGGCTGGCAGCGGCAAAGATGCGGTCGCTCATTTCTGCAAGGGTGTCGTAGGGTGTTCCATCTGGTTGGTGATGGAGGTAGTGGAACTCACCTACACTGGCATAGCCAGCCTCTAACATCTCCATATAGACCAGCGCTGCGATTGCCTCAGCTTGCTCAGGGCGCAATTGCCCCAAAAAGCGATACATGAGCTCACGCCAGGTCCAGAAACTATCTTTTCCCTTTTGGCGCACTTCTGTCATGCCAGCCATTGCGCGTTGGAAGGCATGTGAATGCAAGTTGGCAGGAGCAGGACAGATCATTCTGCTTTTGCCGGAAACCTCTTCGCCTTCAGGTTTTACCCCAGTCTCAACGGCTTTGATTGTGCCATTGTCGTCCAAGCGCAAGCGCACATTTTCAGTTAGACCAGTGGGAAGTAAAGCCTGCCCTGCAAAGATGGTTTTCATTGCTCACTCAATAGGTTTGATGTGAAACGATGATCAGCTCAGATCATTTTTACATTAATAAGCATATACATAAATGCAACTCACACAACCACACCATTTTTCTAAGATATCACCGTATAATGATAATAATGGCTGAATTTAGCTATTTATTCAGCCTCCTCAGATGCATTGGCTCAAGAATTACGCACATTGCACATTTTTTATGTATAGACATTAAGCGATTTCCATGTAGATTTTTACTGAAGTGAATTCACGTGGAATCTCGGGAGGGTCCATGACAAGCGGGAGAACCGTACTCACCAACCTGACAGCTGCAACTCTTTCTGAGCAGTCGGATGGTTATGGCCTGATCCATTGCGCAGCGGTTGCCATTGAAGACGATAAGATCTGCTGGATTGGTCCTGAGCTGGAGTTGCCAGAGGACTGGAAAGGCACAGCGCAAACTGACCTTGGCGGGCACCTTGCAACACCGTCTCTCGTTGATTGCCACACGCATATTGTCTATGGCGGTTCCCGCGCTCGTGAGTTTGAGATGCGGTTGAATGGTGCGACCTATGAAGAGATCGCCCGCGCCGGTGGTGGTATTCGTTCGACTGTTGCTGCAACGCGCGCTGCCAGTGAAGATGAACTACTAGCCGATGCATTACCACGCGTTGATGCATTACTGGCGGAGGGTGTGACACTTCTGGAGATTAAGTCCGGTTATGGGCTGGATCTGAATACCGAGCTGAAAATGCTGCGAGTTGCCCGCAAGATTGGTGAACTTCGGCCAGTCAAGGTCCTGACCACCTTCCTCGGCGCACATGCGTTGCCGCCTGAGTATGAAGGACGCAGTGATGCTTATATCAGCTTTGTTTGCGATGAAGTGCTCCCTGCTGTTCAGGCCGAGAACCTTGCTGATGCGGTTGATGCTTTCTGTGAAGGGATTGCGTTTTCACCTGAGCAGGTTAGCCGCGTATTTGACCGGGCACAGGAGCTTGGCCTGCCAGTTAAAATTCATTCTGAGCAGCTTTCCAATCTTGGTGGCACGGCTATGGCAGCCGGCCACAAAGCGCTTTCCGCTGATCATCTGGAGTATCTGGATGTCGCCGGTATTGCGAGCATGAAGGAAGCTGGAACTGTTGCCGTTCTGCTGCCGGGCGCATTCTACTTCCTGCGAGAAACCCAACATCCTCCGCTTCAGGAATTACGCGATGCTGGTGTCCCTATTGCTCTGGCGACAGATGCCAATCCAGGGTCCTCTCCCCTCACCTCGCTTCTGCTGTGTATGAACATGGCGTGCACTTTGTTCCGCATGACACCGCAGGAAGCGCTGGCTGGGATTACTCGCAATGCAGCCCAAGCACTGGGGCAAGCGGAGACTTGCGGAACTTTGGAAGCAGGCAAGCAGGCAAACATTGCGATCTGGGATGTAAAGGAGCCAGCCGAACTGGCCTACCGGATCGGGTTCAACCCACTGAACCGCCTGTATTTCCTCGGCAAAGACATCACAAAAACACAAGCAAATTAAGCACTGAGGCATTCATGACTATTTCCCCCACCGTCTCTTCCAAACCTCAGCTGGTTTTAAAACCGGGAGAAATTGCACTTTCTCAGCTTCAGCAGATCTATCGCACTGAAGCCAACGTAGAACTGGACCGCTCTTGCAAAGAGGGCGTTGAACGGGCTGCTGCTGTTGTGCACGCAGCGGCACAGGGCGATACACCGGTGTATGGGGTGAATACGGGATTTGGGAAGCTTGCTTCTGTCAAAATCCCTAGTGATGATACTGCTACCTTGCAGAGAAACCTCATTCTTTCGCATTGCTGCGGCGTTGGAGATGTGCTGCCGCAAAACATTGTGCGTTTGGTGATTGTGCTAAAACTCGCCTCGCTGGGTCGTGGCGCATCTGGTGTGCGGTGGGAGTTGATTGAGTGTCTTGAGCAGATGCTGGCGCACAATGTTGTGCCAGTGGTTCCGGGTCAGGGAAGCGTTGGCGCTTCCGGTGACCTGGCTCCGCTTTCTCACGTTGCAGCTGTGATGCTCGGTGAAGGAGAGGCCTTCTTTGGTGGTGTGCGTGTTTCTGGCAAAGAAGCGATGCAGTTGGCTGGTATTCCCACTATTCAGCTAGCAGCGAAGGAAGGCCTTGCGCTGATCAATGGCACGCAGGTTTCAACTGCACTTGCTCTTGCGGGCCTGTTCCAAGCACATCGTCTTGCGAAGACTGCGTTGATTACCGGTGCTATGTCCGTTGATGCGTTGATGGGCTCTGGCGCCCCGTTCCGCCCAGAGATCCAAGAGCTGCGCGGTCATAAAGGCCAAATCTCTGCCGCTGCGACCATTCGCGAGCTGATGTCTGGCTCAGCGATCAGAGAAAGCCACCGCGAGGATGATGAGCGCGTGCAAGATCCGTACTGTCTGCGCTGTCAGCCGCAGGTGATGGGCGCTGTACTGGGGCTTCTTGCTCAGGTTGCTTATACGCTTGAGATCGAGGCCAATGCGGTGACTGATAACCCGCTTGTCTTCAAAGACGGCTCCATTGTTTCTGGTGGCAATTTCCATGCTGAACCTGTTGCGTTTGCCGCTGACCAGACCGCTCTTGCCATTTCCGAGATCGGCGCGATCTCGCAGCGCCGGATCGCGACGCTGGTTGATCCTGCACTCAACTATGGTCTGCCGCCGTTCCTGACACCAAATCCGGGCCTCAACTCCGGCTTTATGATCGCGGACGTGACCTCTGCGGCCCTTTACAGCGAGAACAAACAGCGTGCGGCTCCGTGCTCCGTGGATTCGACGCCGACCAGTGCCAATCAGGAAGATCATGTTTCCATGGCAACCCATGCGGCGCGGCGCCTGATTGATATGAATGCGAACCTTTCACAGATCATCGGTATTGAGTTGCTGATGGCCGCTCAGGGCATTGAGTTCCGCGTTCCGCTCAAAACCAGCCCAATCTTGCAGGAGGTTATCGCAGCTGTACGCACTGAGGTGGAAGAACTGGAAGATGATCGTTACATGGCGCCGGATTTGGAAAAAGCGGCTGAACTTGTTGCTTCTGGTCGAATTTTTGATGCTGCCAGCAAAGCTCAGTTTTTCAAGTTAGAGGAGGCCTGATTGACCTATTCCTTCTCCCCCCTGATCAAACGAGGCGACAGCCCGATTGTGCTGGCTCAGCCGCATGGGGGCACTGATGTGCCTTTAAACATCTGGGACAGGTTCAACACAGTGGGACAAGCGCTGGCCGATACGGACTGGCACATCAATCGCCTTTATGACGGTCTGCTGGAAAACGCGAGTGTAATCCAGACACCAGTGCATCGCTATGTGATTGATGCCAATCGCGACCCTGCAGGTGTCTCGCTTTATCCGGGGCAGAACACCACCACCCTTTGCCCGCTGACTGACTTTGACGGATGCCCAATTTACCGTGACGGGCAAGAGCCATCTGAGGATGAAGTTGAAGAGCGCCGCGCTAAGTTCCACGCACCGTATCATGAGGCGATTGCGGAAGAACTGGAGCGTGTGCGGCAGAAGTTTGGTGTTGCTGCTCTTTACGACTGCCATTCCATCCGCTCCAACATCCCGTTTCTGTTTGAAGGCGAACTACCAGTCTTCAACATTGGCAGTAATGTTGGACAGACGTGCGCTCCGATGATTGAGCAGATCACCGTTGCGGCCTGCCGTGCAGATGCCAGCGTGGAAACGGTGGTCAACGCCCGCTTCAAAGGCGGCTGGACTACACGCCATTATGGCAAACCCGAGACTGGCATACATGCCATTCAGATGGAGACGGCGCAGCGGGCCTACATGTTTGAGCAGAGCCCGTGGGCTTACGCTCCAGAGCACGCGGACAAGACACGCGCCACTCTCAAATCCATTCTTACTCAATTAGAAGCGCAGGCCCTTGCAGGGGCATTTTCAAACGCCAGTACAAGTCGCTAAAGCTGACACTTTAGCCATTGTTTTAACGCGTATTCCTACCCGAAAACCGGCAACCACTTTTCGGGAATACGCTAACGGAGCCGACAATGACCGATACGCTCACTCAAGACCCTCGCAAGAATACGCGCGATATCTTTCCACCAACCGGGCCAGAGTTGAATGCCAAGAGCTGGTTGACGGAAGCACCGTTGCGCATGCTTATGAACAACCTGCACCCTGATGTGGCTGAAAACCCGCATGAACTGGTGGTGTATGGTGGCATTGGCCGTGCTGCGCGTACATGGAAAGACTTCGACACCATTGTCGATAGCCTCAAAAAACTGGAAGCTGATGAAACCTTGCTGGTTCAGTCCGGTAAACCGGTTGGTGTGTTCCGCACGCATGAGAATGCACCGCGTGTTCTAATCGCTAACTCCAACCTTGTACCGCATTGGGCGAACTGGGATCACTTTAACGAGCTGGATAAAAAAGGTCTGGCAATGTACGGCCAGATGACTGCTGGTTCGTGGATTTACATTGGCTCCCAGGGCATTGTTCAGGGCACATACGAGACCTTTGTTGAGGCAGGTCGTCAGCACTATGGTGGAGACCTGAAGGGCAAGTGGATCCTGACTGGTGGTCTTGGCGGTATGGGTGGTGCTCAGCCGCTCGCAGCAGTCATGGCTGGTGCGTCTTGTCTGGCCGTTGAGTGTAACGAAGACAGCATCGATTTCCGTCTGCGCACCAAATACGTCGATGAGAAAGCCAAGACGCTTGATGAAGCGCTGGAGATGATTGAGCGTTGGACTGCAGCTGGTGAGGCTAAATCCGTTGGCCTGCTCGGCAATGCAGCTGACATCTTCGCAGAGCTGGTTGAGCGTGGTATTCGTCCGGATATCGTGACAGACCAGACGTCTGCTCATGACCCGATCAATGGATACCTGCCACAGGGCTGGACCATGGCGCAGTGGAAAGAAAAACGCGAGAGCGATCCGAAGGCCGTTGAGAAAGCGGCCCGTGCCTCCATGAAAGTACATGTGAAGGCGATGCTGGACTTCCATGAACGGGGTGTTCCAACAGTTGATTACGGCAACAACATCCGTCAGATGGCATTTGAAGAAGGCTTAGAGAACGCCTTCGGCTTCCCGGGCTTTGTCCCTGCCTACATTCGTCCGTTGTTCTGTAAAGGTGTTGGCCCGTTCCGTTGGGCAGCGCTTTCTGGTGATCCTGAGGACATCTACAAGACAGACCAGAAGGTGAAGGAACTCATTCCTGATGATCCGCACCTCCATAACTGGCTGGACATGGCGCGGGAGCGTATTTCCTTCCAAGGGTTGCCAGCACGCATCTGCTGGGTTGGCCTTGGACAGCGTCATCGTCTCGGCCTTGCATTCAACGAAATGGTCCGCAACGGTGAGCTGAAGGCACCAATTGTGATTGGTCGCGACCATTTAGATTCCGGTTCTGTCGCGTCACCAAACCGCGAAACTGAGTCCATGATGGATGGTTCTGATGCTGTTTCTGACTGGCCGCTGCTCAATGCGTTGCTGAACACTGCTTCTGGTGCAACCTGGGTGTCTTTGCATCATGGCGGTGGTGTTGGCATGGGCTTTTCCCAGCATTCCGGCATGGTGATTTGTTGTGACGGAACGAAAGAAGCTGATGAGCGTGTTGGCCGTGTGCTGTGGAATGACCCCGCGACAGGTGTCATGCGCCATGCGGACGCAGGCTACCAATTGGCAATTGATTGCGCCAAGGAGAATGGTTTGAACTTACCATCTCTAGGTAAGTAACTGACTCGGGAGCACAAACCTTTCCTGATTGAGTCAGTTCCTCCATTTCCGGGCAAACTGGTCTAGCCGCGTATTCTGGCACTCCAGACTTTAAACAAAACCGATGAGGGACCGTGTTTGCGGCCCCTTGTTATTCTAATTTTTGAGGGGAAAAATTATGAAAAGACGTGATTTTCTTAAGGGTGCAGGTGTTGCTGCAACTGGCATCACCGCTGCTTCTGCTTTGGCAGCTCCGGCTGTTGCTTCCGACAAGATCAAATGGAAGATGGTCACCTCGTGGCCAAAGAACCTTCCGGGTCCTGGCGTTGCAGCGCAGATGCTTGCAGATCGTATCACCATGCTTTCCGGTGGGCGCATTGAGGTGAAACTCTATGCAGCTGGTGAGCTGGTTCCAGGCCGTGGTGTGTTTGATGCAGTATCGGAGGGAACTGCTGAACTTTACCACTCTGTCCCTGCATACTGGGGCTCCAAGTCCAAAGGCTTCCTGCTGTTTGGTTCTCAGCCATTTGGTTTGACTGCAGATGAGCAGTACGGCTGGATGGCACATGGCGGTGGTCAGGCGCTGTATGACGAAATGTATGCGCGCTTTAACCTGAAGCCATTCTTGTGTGGCAACTCTGGTCCACAAGCAGCTGGTTGGTTCCGCACCGAAATCAACTCGGCTGAGGACCTGAAAGGTCTACGCTTCCGTACCACTGGTCTTGCTTCTGAGATGTGCACCAAGATGGGCATGGCTGTTCAGGCAATGGGTGGCCGCGACATGTTCCAGGCGCTTCAGACAGGAACACTGGATGCCGGTGAGTTTATCGGTCCCTGGACAGACTCTGCTCTGGGTTTCTATCAGGTTGCCAAGAACTATTACTTCCCAGGCGTGGGCGAGCCATCTTCAGCTGAAGAATGTGCTGTGAACTCTGAGGCTTACAATGCTCTCCCAAAGGACCTGAAGCAGGTTGTCGCGTTTGCGTGTTCCTCGCTCTACAACGATGTTTGGACTGAGTACACCACCAACCATGCTAAGGCTCTGAAGATGCTGGTTGCGGAAAAAGGTGTCATGGTTCGCAACATGCCAGAAGACGTTATTCTGGCAATGGGCAACGCTGCTGGTGAAGTGATTGGCGAACTGCGTCAGAACGATGATGAGCTGGTGAAACGCATCACTGAGAGCTTCCTCACCTATCGTGAATCCATGAAGGAATACAAACCTCTGGCAGATAATGGCCAGATGAATATGCGTCTTCTGGACATCAACTACGGTTAAGTTGCAGTGTTCTGGCAAACTCCCAGTTTGTCAGAATTTTCAGCGCGATATTCAGTCGGGGTACATCACCCCGGCTGCTCTCCTGCTTTCCTCAGTTAGTACGCTCCTTTCTCCGAAAGCCAATAGCTATTATTCGAAGGTGCGCTCTAGAAAGCCAAGAAAAAACTCTGGCCTGATCGGATTCTACCGATGACCTCTGTTGTCTTGAAACTCGACGCTATCAACCGCATGGTTGGCCATACCATTCGTTGGTTTGCGTTGTTTATGTTGCTTTTGCAGTTTGCGATTGTTTTGCTACGCTATCTGTTTGGCATCAGCTACATCTTTCTCGGCGAAGGCGTGCTCTACATGCATGCCGCCGTTTTCATGCTTGGCGCGGGCTATACGCTTCTGGCTGACAAGCATGTGCGCGTTGACATCTTTTATGGGCAGGCCTCACCTAAGGCCAAAGCCATCATCAATCTGATTGGCGCTTTGCTCTTTCTGTTGCCAACTGTCGGGCTGCTGCTCTGGATCAGTTGGCCGTTCGTTTCCAACAGCTGGAAGATCCTAGAGGGGCCGATCTCTGTTGGCGGCATACCTGCGAGCTTTTTGCTTAAGAGCCTTATTCCAGCATTTTGCGGCCTTCTGATCATTCAGGGTATTTCTGGCATTTTGCGCGACGGCCTCTTCTTGTGTGGTGTTGATGTTGAGGAGCCAAAGCTGTGATTGAGTTTCTCGATATCTTTATGTTCGCTGGCTTGTGCTTTGCGATTTTGCTGGGCTATCCCGTTGCTTTCACAATTGCTGGTGTGGCCGTTCTCTTCGCAATTCTTGGAGCGCTGGCTGGCACGTTTGATACCAGCCTGCTGGGTGCGCTTTCGCAGCGTATTTTCGGCACGATGACAAACAACGTGTTGATTGCGATCCCGCTCTTTGTCTTCATGGGGCTTGTGCTTGAACGCAGCCGCATTGCTGAAGACCTGCTGGAAGAAATGGGCAAGTTGTTCGGTTCTCTTCGTGGCGGTCTGGGTATTTCCGTTGTGCTCGTTGGTGGGTTGCTCGCAGCTTCCACTGGTATTGTGGGTGCAACTGTGGTGACGATGGCATTGATTGCTTTGCCAACGATGCTGCGTAATGGCTACGATCCGAAACTAGCTGCTGGTACGGTTTGTACAGCTGGCACTTTGGGGCAGATTATCCCTCCTTCAACGCTTCTGATCATTCTTTCTGAGGTGATGTCCAACGCCTATCAGCAGGCTCAGTTTGCTGAGGGCAAGTTCACCGTTGAGACAATCAGTGTGGGGCAGACATTTGCTGCAGCGCTGGTCCCCGGATTGATGTTGGTGGGTGTTTACATCGTCTATCTGCTTGTCCGCGCCTATCTTCAGCCAAGCTGTGCGCCTGCTATGGACAAGCAAGTGCTGGGCACAACTTCAGTGCGCCGTATTGCGTCTGTGCTCATTCCACCTGTGGCTCTGATTATTGCTGTTCTGGGCTCAATTTTGGGCGGTGTCGCGACACCAACAGAAGCTGCCGCGGTTGGTGCTGTTGGCGCTTTGCTGCTTGCTGGTTTCCGGCTGAGCAACGGCAAATCCAACCTCCTGCTCGGAGCCAGCGTCATCGCGTTGCTGGCAGTGATTACTCTTGCAGGCTTTACGACCATTCGCTTGCAAAAGAGCGAGCTGACTGCTGCGGACTGGGGTTTGGCGTTTGTTGCGATTGTGCTGTTGATCATCAGCATCAGTGGTCTACTTCAAAGCGTGATGCGCATGTGGCGATCTCAGCTGTTAGCGCCAGTGATGACCAATACGCTCTCAATCTCGGCCATGATCTTTGCGACCATTATTGGTGCGAGTGTGTTCTCGCTGATCTTCCGCGGCCTCGGTGGTGATACACGTATCGAAGAGCTAATTTCTGCGATGCCAGGCGGTGAAATGGGGGCCTTGCTGTTTGTAATGGCCTTAATCTTCGCACTGGGCTTTTTCATGGACTTCGTTGAGATCTCGGTGATCTTGCTTCCGATCGTTGGCCCTACCCTGCTGATGATGGGCTTTGATCCAATCTGGCTCTCTGTGATGATCGCCATCAACCTGCAAACCAGCTTCCTGACGCCACCGTTCGGGTTCTCTCTGTTTTACCTGCGCGGGGCAGCTCCGCCTGAGATCACAACAGGCATGATCTACAAAGGGGTGTTGCCTTACATCCTGCTGCAGATTGTCGGGATGGCACTGGTCTGGTTCTTCCCTCAGATTGCGACATGGCTGCCGTCAGTTTTATTCTGACCGCAGGACATCATTGGAAGTTGGGAAAGGCTGGATATCGCGTCCAGCCTTTTTTCATGGGTTCATTTCCATGAAGCTCTCCGGCGGGATCCAGGTTTCAGGCATATGCTTGTTGGCCCATCGGCACATTTCCTGAAGCACAGGTAGAATATCCCTGCCCGTCTCAGACAAGAGATATTGGTAGCGCTTTGGGTTCGGTTGATAGAGCTCCTTTTTCACCAATCCAGCCGCTTCCAGCTGGTTGAGGCGCACTGTCAGAACGCTCGTGGTTATCTTCTCTGGTGAGCTCAGAAACTCTGAAAAGATCTTCTTTCCATTGAACATGTCCCGCAGGATCAGGAGGCTCCAACGGTCTCCCACAATATCCAGCGTATTTGCGATCGGGCAGCCGGAACGGTTTTCGGTTGACATACCGCCAATCTCTCCTATGGTGAATAGTGACTTGCAATTTACAAGTCACTAAGTCATCTCTCAACACTGACTAAGGATAGTATCATGGAAAGCGCTTTTACAGGGTCCTGCCTTTGCGGGAATGTACAGCTGAAATCCACAATGAAGCCGCAGATTACCGCACACTGTCACTGTGATGACTGTCGCAAGTCGTCCGGAACAGGACATTGCACTCATGCAGCTCTGCCCAAAGAGGCGGTTGAAGTGACTGGGGAGCTCACATTTTTTGACAAGCCTGCAAATAGTGGAAATGTAGTCACAAGGGGCTTTTGCCCAACCTGCGGCAGTGCTGTTTACTCACTCAACTCAGCCATGACAGATTTGATCTTTGTGCGTGCATCTGCTGTTGACCAGCCGGAGGTCATCGAGCCTCAGGTAAACGTGTATTCCAGTAGAGCACCATCGTGGGATGAGATTGATCCGAAGCTTCCGGCATTCCCGGAAATGCCTCCGCAAGGCTCACGAGAAGTTATCGAAGAAGGTGTTAGCAGTTAGCACTTCATTCCTGTGAGGCAGGTAAGCGTTC
>NZ_LMCJ01000013.1:0-17710 GCF_001623085.1 Pseudovibrio sp. W74 | reverse complement strand
GGGAGCAAAGCTCCCCCCGTCGCAGGCAATTCAGAGATTAAGGAAGAAAACTCTCTTACATTGCCAAGGAGATAAAGATACCCGCGATCGCTGCGCTCATGAGGTTGGAGCAGGTTGCTGCCAACAGAGTGCGAGGACCGTACTTCGCGATGAAGTTCATGCGGTTTGGAGCCAGAACACCCAGACCACCAATGAGAATACCCATGGAAGAGATGTTCGCGAAGCCGCAGAGAGCGAAGGAAACGATTGCTTTGGTCTTTTCCTGAATGACAGGCAGGCCCATGTCGATTGCAGTGGCATCTACCAGGTAATTCTTCAGGTCGAGATACGCTACGAATTCGTTGACGACCAGTTTTTTACCGATCAGAGAACCTGCAACACCGATGTCAGCCATTGGAACACCCAGCAGATAAGCGATTGGAGCAAAGATCCAGCCGAGGATCATTTCCAGAGACAAGCTGAAGCCTGCCAGATCACCAACACTGCCGAGGATCAGGTTCACCAGAGTGATGAGACCGATCATTGCAACAAGGTTTGCACCGATCGCACCAGCAAGCTGAAGACCATTCATTGCGCCCTGGCCAGCAGCAGCCAGCACGTTTTCTGGTTTTTCGTCACCAAAGTCAGCACTTGTGTCTACTGTGTAGTTCACTTCTTTGGTTTCAGGCATGATGAGTTTTGCGAAGAGAAGACCACCTGGTGCAGCCATAAAGGATGCAGCGAGCAGGAATTCGATCTTAACACCCATAAGCGCGTAGCCGCCGAGAACGGTACCAGCAACAGACGCCATACCACCGCACATGATAGCGAAGAACTCACTATCAGACATCTTAGGCATGTAAGGCTTCACAACCAGTGGAGCTTCTGTCTGACCAACAAAAACGTTGGAAACCGCAGACATGGATTCTGCCTGAGATGTACCGAGCAGTCTTGCCATGCCACCGCCGATGACACGAATGACGACCTGCATAACACCGAGGTGGTACAGAACTGCAATCAGAGCGGAGAAGAAAATAACGAGGCAAAGCACGTTGAAGGCAAACACGAAGCCAACAGTTTCAGAAAGTGAACCGTTGGTGAGGTTGCCGAAAAGGAAGTTAACGCCGGAACGACCACTGTCGATCACACCGGAAATGCCCTTTGACATTGCATGAAGAATAGCACGGCCAGCTGGAACGTAGAGCACGAAAGCGCCGATACCAATCTGTAGAGCCAGCGCACCACCTACGGTGCGGAGATTGATCGCCTTGCGATTGGTTGAAACCAATACAGCAATAACAATCAGTGTAGCGATGCCAAGAAAACCTGTTGCGAACATTATGAGCTCCTCCCAGAGGCTCTGAGGTAAGTTGTTGATTATGGTTGGGGAGAAATTTGAAGCGCTGGAAGGCGACTAACCGTACCCACCTTCACGTGGACAGTTGAGATGGCCACCCGCATCCAACAAATGCTTTGTCATTGAAAAACAATGCAAAACACCTGCGATTGTAGAACCCTCTAGTGCTTCATCAGGAATTGTCAGTGCTGAGGATATACACACGGTGGGAGTTCGTGCATACGAGCCATCAGTCTCTGTGAAAGTGCGGCATACGACAGGCGCAGTACACTCACCTTGCGTAGGTGCGAATGTGAACTGACCCGATTGCATAGTTTGCCTCACCTTTTATTTAATTCCCTTTGGTGAGGGCAACCTAGTTGCCTGAGAGGCAATTATTAAGTTTTTTAAATATATCAATCGTTTCGAAGTTCGAAACAAACTAGAAAATATTACGTAGAAAACCACGCCACATACGGATTATTTCGTAGATTATAGTTCTTACAGAACATATAGAATAAAAATAGTAGAACTTTAAGAGCTACAACCTAGAACAAAATAAGAATAACAAAACAAGTTCATGCACGATCTAATCACATCAGGCCGCATTACTTTGCGAATGCTGCGTTACTTCCATCAAGTGTCAGTAAGTGGACACTTTGGGCGTGCGGCGGAAGAGCTGCATATTTCTAAGTCACCTATGTCCATACAAATCAAAGAGTTGGAGGTTGCCCTTGGTCTCTCTCTCTTTCAGCGTGACTCACGAAATGTTTCTCTGACTGCTGCGGGGCGCGTGCTGAAACGTGAGTGCGAGCAGATTTTCAATACGTTGGATTACGCCATCACCAACACCCAGCGGCAGGGACGTGCGGAAAACTCGACCCTCAGCATCGGGATGGTGAGCAGCGCCTTTTTGGATGGATTTGCGAACCTGCTCTCGGATTTCAAGAGCAAGCATCCGGATTGTTCTCTGAATTTTACCGAGTTGGCACCCAATCAACAGAAGGAAGCGCTGGATGGCGGCATCATTGATCTGGGTATCTGCCGCTATGGCGATACACTCAATGAGCCAGCCTTAAACTCAAAAGTATTGGTGAGAGAAAACCTTACGCTGGCAGTGCCTAGCACGCACCCTCTCAAGGATCGCAGGGTGGTGGGACTGGAAGAACTAAAAGATGAGGAAATGGCTGTTTTGGACCGGAGCATGTCCAACTCAACGCCATTTTTGATTGCAAGATGTAAGGATCAGGGCTTCTACCCCAAAGCCGCTTTTGAGGTTCAGGAGCCAAGTACCTTGTTGGCGTTGGTTGCTTCCGGTCAGGCAATTGCTTTGGTTAGCGACTGTTTTCGTAGTCAGAAATCCAAGAATGTGCGTTTCATTCGCTTGAAGGAAGACATTCCGGCAGACCTTTGCGCAATTTACAAAAAGAACTATGAAACCGATATCTTGCGCAAGTTTCTGCAGTTCATCGAGTTTGACTACAAACCGCAGATTGATGAGAACTGAGGGAACCCCATATCTTCCCTCAGTTTAAGCCCTAAGCAGTTTCCTGTTCAGAAATGCTGACATCCATCCGCTTGCCCGTATCAGCATTGAAGAGATGTACGCCCGACAATGTCAGCTCCACGTAGACCTGGTCACCAGTTCGGTGCGTTATCTCCGGGTCTTCGCGAACAACCATTTGCTCGCCAGTTTCCAACTCAACATGCACGTAAGTGGTGTCCCCCAGATACTCTTCCAGTAAGACTTCTGCCTTCAGATAGCTCTCCCCTGCTTCATCATGCAAAATGCCGTGGGACGGACGGATACCGAGTGTGACATTTGTCGGGATGACCGAGGCCTTGTTGGAGATAGGGAGTAGTGTCCCATCCTTAAGCTGCGCACTGTTTTCGCTCAGTTTTTCCAGCTGCAAAAAATTCATATTGGGTGAGCCGATGAAACTGGCCACGAACAGGTTTGCTGGGCGCTCATAAAGATCTCGCGGTGTGCCGACCTGCTGGACCTCGCCGTCATTCAGAACCACGATACGGTCTGCCAATGTCATAGCCTCGACCTGATCGTGGGTCACATACACCATGGTTGCTGACAGGCGTTGATGAAGGCGCGCGATTTCCAACCGCACTTGCCCCCGCAATGCTGCATCCAGATTTGAGAGAGGTTCATCAAACAGGAAAATCTTGGGATCTCTCACAATCGCACGGCCAATTGCAACACGTTGGCGCTGTCCACCTGAGAGCTGAGAGGGCTTTCGGTCCATCAAGGCGTCCAGCTCCAGCGCACGTGCACTTTCAGCAACGCGATCCTTGATTTCTGCCTTTGAGTACCCTGCCTGCTTGAGGACCAGCTCCATGTTTCCCCGCACACTTAAATGCGGGTAGAGCGCGTAGGTCTGAAAGACCATGGCGATCTCACGCTTCGATGGCGGTAGGTGTGCGATGGACTTGCCTTCAATGGCGATATCGCCCGCGCTTTCGTCTTCCAGCCCTGCCATGATGCGCAGGAGTGTGGATTTTCCGCAGCCGGATGGCCCGAGCAAGACGAGGAATTCACCGGATTGGATATCAAGGTTGATACCATCCAACACATTCTCAGCACCGAAAGACTTGTAGAGGGATGAGATTTTCAAGTTAGCCATATTACAAGTCCAGTTTCTGAGCAGTGCCCGTGCGCACAGCCTGATCTGCCGCCAATACGACAGCCAGAGAATTTACCGCTGCATTCATGTGATCTTCTAAATCCAACCCTTCACGGATAGCTGTGAGCACAAAAGCTTGCTCGCGATCGCACAGGGCTTGATGCCCCGGTTCACCATCCATGCTGAGTACATCGTCTTTGCGTGTAAACTCGCCGTTCGCATCCGTTTCGCCGTAATGAACCCGGATGGTGGAGGTTTTGGTGTGCATGTCGATATCGTCCGAACGGGCCTCGCCTTCCATGACAATCGAGACGCTGCCATTTTTCGAGACGACATCTTTGACGAAGAACGCGGTTTCCGACATCATCGGGCCCCACCCTGCCTCGTACCAGCCGACGGAGCCATCCTCGAACAGGACTTGCAGATGGCCGTAATTGTACATGTCATCGGGCAGTTCATCACTCAAACGCACGCCCATGCCACGCACTTCGACCGGCTTGGCGTCGGTGATCTGGCACATGACATCGATGTAGTGGACGCCGCAATCCACGATGGGCGATGTTGTTTGCATCAGCTGTTTATGGGTTTGCCATGTTGCGCCGCAGGACTGCTGGTTGAGGTTCATGCGGAAGACGTAAGGCCCGCCCAGTTTGCGCGACTGCTCTATAAGGGTTGTCCAAGATGGGTGATGGCGCAGGATATAACCAACCACCAGTTTCCGTCCCAGCTTGCGAGCAGTTTCCACGACACTTTGAGCATCTTCCAGAGTGGTTGCCAGTGGCTTTTCTACAAACACATCTGCCCCTGCTTCCATCGCTATGACTGCATATTCAGCATGGCTGTCTGAATAAGTGCAGATGGACACAAGATCGGGTTTGGCTTCGACCAGAGCCTGCGCGAAATCAGATTGGATGGTGTAGCTACTCAACTCTTCTGGCAATTCCACCGGTGATCGATTGACCAGCCCTACGATCTCAAATCCCGGATTGGTCTCATACGCCAGAGCATGGGACTTTCCCATGTTTCCTAGGCCAGCCACGAGCACGCGGATAGGTTTGCTACTCATTTGACTGCTCCAGATGTTAGGCCCCGAATGAGTTGGCGTGAAAAGAGCGTGTAGAGAATGAGGACCGGAATAACTGCCAGTGCCATCGCTGCGAGAATTGCATTCCAGTTGTTGGAATATTGCCCAACAAACACCTGAGCGCCCAGTGTGAGTGTTTTGGTATGCTCTGCAGGGGCCAGAACGAGGGGGAACCAGAGATCATTCCAAATCGGGATCATAGAGAAGACAGCCACTGTTGCCATTGCGGGCCTGATGAGAGGCAGCACGAGGCGTAAGAAGATGGAGTATTCTGAAAGGCCATCAATACGGCCAGCAGATTTGAGGTCTGATGACACTGTGGACATAAATTCGGAGAGAATGAAGATCGCCAGTGGCAGGCCTTGCGCTGTATAGACCAGTATGAGTGCCCAATGCGTGTTCACGAGATCTGTTGCGACCATCAGGCGGAGAATTCCGACAGTCCCCAGACGGATCGGGATCATAATGCCCAGCGCCATATAAAGACCCATGAGACGATTACCGCGGAACTTGTATTCACTGAGCGCAAAGGCTGCCATTGCCCCAAACAGGAGAACGAGACACAAGCTCGCGCCGGTCACGAACAGCGAGTTCCAGAAATATAACAGGAAGTTGCCTTGCTGCAGCACTGTTGAATACCCAACCAGATCCAGTGTTTCGGAGGTTGGGAGTTCCAAGGGCTTGCGGAAGATTGCTTTTTTGGTTTTGAGCGAATTGATGAGAATGAGAAGAACAGGGAAAAGCGCGATCACTGCAAACGTGAGCAGGATTACATGCGCTCCCAGTTCTGCCATTCGGTTTCGTCTTGCACGAGAAATAGCCATTTGCGCCTCACATCTCGTAGCGGGTCAGCTTGCGCTGAATAAAGAAGAGATAGACAGCAACACCCATCAGGATGATGAAGAACATCACCGTTGCAATGGCGGCGCCCATGTTGGGATCACCGGGTTGCAACTGTTGCCCGTAAAACGTTCGATACAAGATCGTGCCCAGCAGGTCTGTCGAGAAGTTTGGCCCCGCAAGCGGCCCCTGCGTGGTGTAGATCAAGTCAAATGCGTTGAAGTTGCCTACGAAGGTTAAGATGGAAATGATGCCGATGGTTGGCAGGATCAGGACCAGCTTGATCTTGAAGAACTGGGAAATGCCGGTCACGCCATCACATTCAGCTGCTTCAATCACCTCCTCTGGAATAGAGAGAAGCGCAGCATAAATCAGCATCATTGGAATGCCGATGAACTGCCAGACAGAGATGAGAGAAAGTGTGGTCAGCGCTGTTTCCTCTTTACCGAGGAACGGTAGATACCAACTGCCAACCCCGACAGACTTCATCAGACCTTTGGAAACACCCCATAGCGGGGAGAGCATGAGCTTCCAGACGAACCCGACGACAACGAAGGACAGAAGGGTCGGCATGAAGATGGCTGTGCGATAAAACTTCTTACCCGGCAGATGTACCATGGAGAGCAAAGCCGCAATCAAGACACCGATCGGATTTTGCACCAGCATGTGGATCAGGAAGAAATAGCAGTTGTTCCAAAGCGAATTGAGGAACGGCTTGACCCAGTACGGATCGAAGAACAGCTTGATGTAGTTTTCCAAGCCGACAAACGAGATCACTTGCGTGGTCGTATCTCTTTGGAAGAACGAAAAGCGCAGGGTTTCGGCCAGCGGCAGGATCATGATCATCGTGTAAACGATGACTGCCGGTGCCAAAAAGACAAGTACATGCCAGCGGAACGGCTTCTTCTTCCGCTCACTGACCATAAGGTCCTGTTCCAATTCCATCATCTCTCATTGCAATGCAGATGCGCGGGTCAATCCGCACATCTGCTGTTTTGTATTCAGTCAGGGAGATGGCTTAATCCATATGAGGTTCGTACCAGGCGCTCAGCCCCTTCTGAAGCTGGTTCGCTGCATCCGCAGGTGTCTGCTTGCCATTGATGACGTTTGCAGACACGACCCACATTTCGTTCCAGAGGTTTGGAGTACCGCGAGAAACGATCTGTGCCGCAGAGCGGTTGGTGGACTGACAGTCTTTACGCCAGGAGATGAACTCGTCCGCCAATGGATCAGTGAGCGAGATCTCATGCTTGGACAAAGAGAAGAAGCCCGGCACAGCGTTGGAATAGAGTTCTGCGAACTCTTTGGTGCCCATCCACTCAAGGAACTTCATGGCAGCTTCAGAATTTGGCGAGGCCGCATTCAGGCCAATGCCGATGTCAGTGTGGTCTGAGATGTAGCAGCTGTCACCCTCTGCTGGCAGAGGTGGACGGAATGCGCCGAGCTCGAAGTCTGAATCGCGGTTGAAGCCTGCAATTTCCCAAGAGCCTGATGGATAGATTGCAGCGCGGCCCAGTGTGAACAGTGTCTGGCTATCCGGATAGGATTGAGCTTCATAGCCATCCCCAAGGTACGGCCCCCAGCTTGCCAGTACTTCAAACGGCTTTACCCAGCCATCATCCGTCAACTTGCCGGTGCCAGCAACGACTGCCTTACGACCTTCCTCACCTTTCCAGTACATTGGGCCGATGTTCTGATAGCCCATTGCAGCGGATTCCCACTGATCCAACGTACCCATTGCCATTGGGATATAATTGCCGTCTTCCTTGATCTTGTCGAGAACAGCAATGAACTCTGCCTGAGTTTTCGGTGGTTCAACACCGACTTCAGCAAAAGCATCCTTGTTGTAGATGAAGCCGTGGATCACAGCGGCCATTGGCACGCAGAAGGTTGCGCTGCCATCATCTGTGCTCCACGCCCCTTTTGCTGAATCCGGGAAGTTGTCGAGGGTTGCCATGCCCTGCAGGTTCTTCAGGTAACCTTTGCTGTAAAGATCCAACGCCCCATCAAACGGACGGCATGTGATCAGATCACCAGCGGTTCCACCTTCCAGTTTTGCATTCAGTGCAGCGTTGTATTGCGTTGGAGCTGTTGGCGAGAATCTGATTTTGACCTCTGGATGTGCCTTCATAAACGCAGGCAGGATGGTTTCCTGCCAGATGCTCAAGTCGTCGTTACGCCAGCTCTCAATTGTCAGTTCTGAAGCAGCAAAAGCAAAGGATGCGGAGCCCAAAAGCAAAGATGCAGCAATGCCTGATGACAAATAGTGTTTCATTATTTCCTCCCATAACAAATAATCGAATACCGCCTTGAAAAACCGTCGATATCGCAACTCGCCTGCCCCCCAGCGGGCGAATATTCCTGTTGGCGCATTACGATCTAAACGGGTCGCAATGCGCGCATAAATCAATCAGGTTGATGTAACCCAAGCACCCGAAGAGATTCTCCCAAATCTCCCTGAGTTTCATTCAATACATTGGTGGCCTGTTGTTTTGTTGCTCCCAGCACCAGCAAGACAGCCAGTTTAATCTGGCTTCCGCTTTCATGCAGGGCCGCAGCGGCTTTTTCCTGAGAGCAAACGGTGAGTGAGACCACCATGTCTTTGGCGCGTTGATCAAGCTTGATGTTGGTCAGCTGCATATCCACCATGTAGCCGCGATATACCTTTTTCAACCGAACCATAAGCGCTGTAGAGAATAGGTTGAGCGCCGCCTTTTGGCTGGTACCTGCGGATAATCTGGTTGATCCTGCCAAAACTTCAGGGCCCGTCCTTAACAGGATTTCATGCTCAGCATCGGCCAGTAACGGGCTTTGCGGATTGTTTGCCAGTGATATGGTCAAAGCCCCCGCGCCTCTGGCGGTTTGAATGGCAGAGCGGGTAAAAGGTGTGGTGCCGCTTGCTGCAACACCTAAAACGACATCAGAAGCGCTGACATTATTCTCCAAAATGAAAGCACGGCCTGCTTCTTCGCTGTCCTCAGCGCCTTCCTGCGGGCGTAACAATCCAGCTTCACCGCCTGCCAGACCATAGATCAGGCGATGCTCTGGCCAGCCAAATGTAGGGATGAGTTCAATGCCATCCAGAACGCCCAGTCTGCCTGAGGTCCCTGCGCCGACGTAGACAAGTCGACCTTCGGTTCCCTGCAGTCTTTGGGCAGCAGCATCCACTGCGGCTTCCAGCTCTCCCAACGCAGACCAAACAGCGTTGAGGGCTTGCATTTGACCACCCAGCAAGGCTTTGAGGACTTCGTCAGTCCCCCATGTTTCCAAGCCTGCATAACGTGAAGATCTTTGCTCGGTTTCACGCCACTCCTGCGGATTGGAATGTTCTGGAAACCCCACTTTTTTGGATATGCTGGACACGAGACTCTCCCTGATACCAATAGCATACCAACAACTCACGATATGGCAATGATATATTAGAAAAGACCCGCAAATTGCGTAATCCCAATAGATTTCTAACAGTTACCTGTGACAATTGCAGACCACAGGTATTGTTTTGGACCTAGTTTTTTCTTGGTCAATCCCAGCGTGCTTCTTCTTCGCGGCGTACAAAGACGACCTGACGTCCATCAGGCAGCAACTGGCTGATTTGATCTGGGCCGCCGTGTTCATCAAACTCAACTAATCCAATGCCACTTGCATTCAGCAAGCGTCGACCATGATGCGTGCCCACAGGTTTGCGCGGAATAACTTTCATGCCGCGCCGTCTGGTGAGCCAGTTCAAGGGAGAGCGAGGCGCATAGAGCCAGCGGTTCAGATGGTCGAGTTTATCAAGCAGTTTGGCCGGGAACTCGTTTTTGATGCCACTGCTGCAGATTTGCCAGATGTCAGGCCCACGAGAATGTCCGCGTAACTCGACATCGTAAACAAAGGAATAGTGCACATCACCAGAAAGGATCGTAAAACGATCTGGCGTTTTGCGGTGGCGGAACACGTTCAAAATGCCATCTGCCGTTCCCGGATGTGCCATCCAGTATTCCGCATCCACCATGAGCGGCTTGCCCATGAACGTGAGCAGCTTCTGCAGCGTTTCGATCAGCTTTACGCCGAAGATCGGAGCTGCGGAGACGAGTAGCACGGCGTCTTTTCCGCGCAGAGATCGTTGTAAATCTGTGACCGCTTCCCAGTCCAGAAGACCCGAGGGTAGATACCCTGCCCGCTCTGATCTCCATCGGCGTGTGCGCGTATCCAACACCAGCAGTGGTGGGTCTAGTTCCCAGTGATAGTCCCAGTTTTCAAAGGCGAAGAGATGCTCCAGAAACTCATCGTAGCTATTTGTGCCGGGCACCGTGACAGCTTGCGTCATCGCTTCAAGTGTTCCACCTGAGAACGCTTCAGGTCGGTTGCCCCACCCCTGATTGAGCATATAGGCACACAAGGCATTGCCAATGATCCGTCGGGAGAACGGATGGCCGTAGGCGGTCTCTTCCCAATCACGGTTGAGGTTCCAGTCATCAGTGACATCGTGGTCATCAAAGATCATCGCAACCGGAAGATGGGCAAACAGGCGGCGCACCTGGCTGAGACCCGCAACAAACTCCTTCAGGATTTTCTGTTCGCTCTCATAGAGCGCTGCTTCTTCTGGTGTCAGTCCTTCAGGAACGTCTGTCTCAACCAGATCCCATAGTGCTGGAGACCAGACAAGGAGGTACATTGCCAAGAATTCAGCAAGTGTGATCAGATGGTTATGGGCATGATCGGCAGTAAAGATTGGTTTTTCTACGCCACCGAACAAGACAAGCCAGAGCTTTCTGTTCTTCTCCAGACTTGGGAGAAACTTTTCGCGGCGGTAGTAGGTGTCGCCGTGTTGGTAGAAATCTGATGCCTTATCAGGCACTTTGCTTTCCAAGCCTGCCAGCTGTTCCTCAGTGATACCGAGTTTTTCGATGAGCGCATGGATAGCTCGCAACATGGGGCCAGCAACATCATCTGAGTAAATCTGATCGCCACTCATCACGAGGGCAGTTGGCCATTTTTCCTTGTCAATTTTGGTGCCGTTCTCAGCCCTGATATGCTTTGCCAGAAACTGATCAGCTGCGACCAGACCATCGCCGGATTCGTGATGTGGTTTGCGGCAGGACCCGTGCAGGAGTGAGGAAACTTTTGAGCTTAGCAGAAAGCCGGGAAGCTCCTGATTTTCATAGCAGAGATCAGGCGCCCATACGGAATGATCCTGCCAACCAGCCTCCTCGTCATCCTCCATACGCAGAGCGAGGCGATAGCTGATCCAAGTGTCATGCGGTAAAGGGCTTTGGAGAGGTAGATCGATCAGGAGGTAGTGGAGATGTACCCCTGCTGAGATCAGGTTTACCTCAGTTTGCGCTTTCGTCAGCTCGTAGGTTTGCGGCTCACGGCCTTGTGGGAGCAAATCCAGTTTCACATCCGCCGGAGCGCGCACTGCGAGCCAGAATGTTAAACGTGAGGTTTCCAGTCGACGCAAGATTGGGCCAGCTAAAACGGATGGGAGAGAATAGTTTTCAAGCATTCGTTGATATTATTTTTCGCGATATCCAGATGTGAAATTCTTAGATGAGAGATAGGAACGCAAACCGCAAAATCCAATAAGTGTCAGCGACTCCCCTTTCATAAAATCCAACTTACAAAAGTTTTCTGAACCTCGCCTGAACCGAACCTGCCTTGACACTAGTTCATAATCGTTCTAGCAAAATCATGTATGCAGGGGAGTCTCACCAAGGAGACTGAGAGGCTGACAGAGCGCAAGCTCGGCGACGCGACCCTTAGAACCTGACCCAGTTGATACTGGCGTAGGAAGCACGGGTCGCGGGACCTGTTTATAAGGCTAGTGTAACAACCGCGATCTTAGCAGCAGAAGTTCTTTCTGCCGTTTCCCAGCCAAGACTCATCTGGTGTCTTTTTCGAGTTATGAACTTGAGGAGCACCATTATGACGACGCCGAACCCATCCATCACCACAGGCGCCTTGCCAGCTGCGCGCAAAATCTATGTTCGTGGCAGCTTGCACGAAGACGTGCTTGTGCCCATGCGCGAAATCAGCGTTCACCCGACAGCAGGTGAGCCACCGCTGCCAGTCTACGATAGTTCCGGCCCATACACGGACCCGACAGCAACAACGAATATTTCTGAAGGTTTGCCTGCTCTACGGCGCAAGTGGATCGAGGCGCGCGGTGACACCGAGGAATATGATGGCCGTGAGATTAAGCCTGAAGACAATGGTTTTGTGAAAGGCGACCGGCTTGTTCCAGAATTTCCGGTGAAGCCTCGCCCCTTGCGCGGAAAGGACGGTAAAGCCGTCACCCAGCTGGCCTATGCCCGCGCTGGCATCATCACACCGGAGATGGAGTTCATTGCCATCCGCGAAAACCAGTTGCGGGAAGCGGTTGCAGAAGAGCGGTGTGGCAATGACTGGGGTGCGAGCATTCCAGATTATGTAACACCAGAGTTTGTACGTGATGAAGTGGCTGCTGGCCGCGCGATCATTCCGTCAAACATCAACCACCCTGAGAGTGAGCCGATGATCATCGGGCGGAACTTTCTGGTCAAGATCAACGCCAATATGGGTACATCTGCTGTCACCTCCTCCATGGAAGAGGAAGTCGACAAGATGGTGTGGTCGATCCGCTGGGGTGCTGACACGGTGATGGATCTGTCTACCGGTCGTAACATTCACAACACCCGTGAATGGATCATCCGCAACAGCCCTGTCCCAATTGGGACCGTCCCGCTTTATCAGGCGCTTGAGAAGGTGAATGGAGTTGCCGAAGACCTGACCTGGGAAATCTTCCGCGACACGTTGATTGAGCAGGCAGAGCAAGGGGTTGATTACTTCACCATCCACGCTGGTGTGCGCCTGCACATGGTGCCGATGACCGTTAATCGCGTGACGGGGATTGTCTCCCGTGGCGGTTCCATCATGGCGAAGTGGTGCCTGCATCATCACAAAGACAGCTTCCTCTATGAGCACTTTGACGAGATCTGCGATATTTGCCGCCAGTACGATGTGGCGTTTTCTCTTGGTGATGGATTGCGTCCGGGTTCCATTGCAGATGCCAATGATGAAGCCCAGTTTGCCGAGCTGGAGACGCTAGGTGAGCTGACCAAGATTGCGTGGGCCAAGGATTGTCAGGTGATGATTGAAGGCCCGGGTCATGTGGCAATGCACAAGATCAAAGAGAACATGGATAAGCAGCTGGAATGCTGCCATGAGGCACCGTTTTACACGCTTGGCCCTCTCACCACGGATATCGCTCCTGGCTACGACCACATCACTTCCGGCATTGGTGCTGCGATGATCGGGTGGTTTGGCTGTGCCATGCTTTGCTATGTGACACCAAAAGAGCATCTGGGATTGCCGGACCGGGATGATGTGAAAACCGGTGTGATCACCTACAAAATTGCAGCTCATGCAGCTGATCTTGCGAAAGGTTTGCCGGGTGCTCAGCGCCGGGATGATGCCTTGTCCCGTGCACGCTTTGAGTTCCGCTGGGAGGATCAGTTCAACCTTTCTCTCGATCCGGATACTGCGCGAGAGTTCCACGATGAAACGCTGCCGAAAGACGCACATAAAGTGGCTCATTTCTGTTCTATGTGCGGACCGAAGTTCTGCTCTATGCGGATCTCCCATGACATCCGCGCCGAAGCGCAAAAGGAAGGTATGGAGGCCATGGCAGCCAAGTTCCGGGAAGGTGGCAAGCTGTATCTGCCGCTTGAAGGAACAGAGCAGTGATTACGATTGCAGGAGCTGGCCTTGCGGGGCTGGCTTCCGCCTATGAGCTGGCAAAGCGCGGTGCATCCGTCACTATCTTTGAAAAATCCGCTAAACCGGGCGAAAGCAGTGTCGCACGGTTTGCCGGCGGCATGCTTGCTCCGTTTTGCGAGCGTGAAAGCGCAGAAGAAGACGTTGTTACACTTGGGGTGCAGGCCGCTGATTGGTGGTCTCAGGTAACGCTTGTTACCCGGCACGGAACGCTGGTGGTTACTCCGCCGCGCGATCGGGCCGAGCTGACCCGTTTTGCACGGCGGACCTCACACTTTACCGAGGTGAACGGTCAAGCGATCTCAGAGCTGGAGCCAGCATTGGCTGGACGCTTTGAACGCGGGCTGTTTTTCAAAGAGGAAGCTCATCTTGATCCACGGCAGGCACTGGTTGATCTGACAGGGGCTGTTCAGGAGCTTGGGGTAGAGATCCATTATGGAAGAACTGCGCCTGCGCAGGTTGATCTCAATTGCACAGCAACTGCATCCAGCCTTCCTGACTTGCGGGCTGTGCGCGGTGAGATGGCGATTTTGCATTGTCCTGAGGTTCAGCTTTCCCGTGTCATCCGGCTCTTACACCCACGTATGCCGCTTTATCTGGTGCCGCGGGCTGATGGGTTGTTCATGATTGGCGGGACCATGGTGGAGAGTAATTCTGAACGTCCTCCTACCCTACGATCCCTTACAGAAATGCTGAGCGCAGCCTTTGCCATTCACCCTGCCTTTGCCGAGGCCAGCGTGGTGGAAATTGGAGCGGGATTGCGTCCAGCGTTTCCAGACAACTTGTCTCGACTGGTCGAGCATGACGGATCTCTTCACCTCAACGGGCTTTACCGCCACGGCTTTTTGCTTGCACCAGCACTGGCACAGCAAGCAGCACAACACCTTTTAAGGGAGACCTGCACATGAAGATCATCGTAAATGCCGAACCGCGCGAGGTTGTTGCCCATACTCTGGCTGATGCGCTTGCAGAACTGGAGTTCACCAGCCCCGCCCTTGCGACAGCTGTAAACGGCAATTTTATTCCTCGTGAGGACTATTCCAGAACCCTCCTTTTTGAAGATGACCGACTGGAAGTCCTCGCCCCGATGCAGGGAGGATAACATGCAGTTATACGGCACAAACATCAACTCCCGCCTGTTGCTGGGAACAGCGCAATACCCCTCTCCCGCTGTGCTACAAAAAGCAATTGAGACCAGCAGAGCAGAGATCATCACGGTCTCCTTGAGACGCGAAACCGCTGACGGTTCTGGAGCTGGTTTCTGGGGGCTATTGAAAGATAGTGGCTGTAAAATTCTGCCCAACACCGCTGGGTGCCATAGCGTGCAAGAAGCCGTTGTTACTGCACAGATGGCTCGCGAGTTATTTGGAACTGATTGGATCAAGCTAGAGGTTATCGGCAACTCAGACACCTTACAGCCCGATGTGTTTGGGTTGGTCGAAGCTGCGAGGCTTCTCTGTGCAGATGGTTTCAAGGTGTTTCCATACACAACTGATGATCTTGTGGTTGGCGAAAAGCTGTTGGAAGCCGGATGCGAACTGCTGATGCCATGGGGGGCTCCCATCGGGTCTGGTCAGGGCCTGCGAAATCCTGAAGCCTTGCGAGCCATGCGGGCTCATTTTCCGGATGTACCCTTGATCGTGGATGCTGGTATTGGGCGTCCCTCCGACGCCACGCGTGCAATGGAGCTTGGCATGGATGCTGTTCTGCTCAATACCGCAGTTGCCAAAGCGGGTGCCCCGGTTTTGATGGCGCAGGCCATGGCACAGGCAATTGAAGCAGGGCGCAATGGATACATCGCAGACCCTATGGACCCGCGCGACATGGCGGTTCCCTCTACCCCAATCCTTGGCATGGCGGAGTTGATCTGATGGAACGGTTTTATCTGATTGCCGGAGACGCGGACTGGATTGAAAAACTTGTCCCTCACGGCGTGAAGCTTGTTCAATTACGGATCAAAGACCAACCTGAACAGGTTATTCGACAGCACATTGCGCAGGCTCGTGATCATTGCCATCAACATGGTGTTCAACTGATCATCAATGACTATTGGAAGCTGGCATTAGAGCTTAGCTGTGATTTCGTTCATCTTGGGCAAGAAGACATGGACAGTGCTGACTTTGCAGCACTCCAGAAGGCTGGTGTTCGCTTTGGTCTTTCCACCCATGATGAGGCCGAATTGGATCGCGCCCTCTCCTTCAAGCCCGAGTATGTCGCTCTGGGCCCGGTCTATCCAACCAAGCTGAAGAAAATGAAGTGGTCACCGCAAGGTTTGGAGCGTGTCAGCCGCTGGAAACAGATGGTGGGCGAGACGCCTCTTGTTGCCATAGGTGGGTTAACGCCGGAGCGACTTGCCGGTGTGTTTGAAGCTGGTGCTGATAGCGCTGCAGTGGTGACAGACATTTTACAGGCACACGATCCAATTACCCGAACTCAGGAATGGATGGAGGCTTGCAAGCAATGACGCGTTATGACCGCCAGATGCTCTTGTCTGAAGTTGGAACAGCAGGACAACAGCGGTTGCGATCTGCTCATGTCCTTGTTGTTGGTGCTGGCGGTTTAGGCTGTCCAGTCCTGCAATATCTTACCGGTGCCGGACTGGGCATTATCACGATTGTTGATCCCGATGTGATTGAAGAGAGTAATCTGCATCGACAGCCTTTGTATTCACCGGCAAATGTGGGGGAGAGCAAGGCTTATGCCGCAGCAGCTCGGTTACATGGCTACAATCCAGAGGTGGAGCTACGCGCCCTCAACATTGCTCTGGATCCTGCAAATGCGGGCAGACTGATTGCCCAGGCAGATATCATCGTGGATGCTGCAGATACGTTTGCTGCCTCTTACACGCTCTCAGATGAGTGCTACCGACAAGGCAAGCCGCTTATCTCAGCCTCGGCGCTTGGAACCTCCGGATATCTCGGAGGTTTTTGTGGTGGTGCGCCATCACTGCGAGCAGTGTTTCCCTCCTCACCAACCAACTCTGCCAATTGCGCCAGTGCGGGTGTCCTCGGTCCTTCGGTCGGAAGCATCGGAGCAATGCAGGCACAAATGACTTTAGCGGTACTGTTAGGCTTTTCGCCCAGCCCATTGGGTCGTCTCACCACAGTGGATTTAAAGGGATTTGAGTTCGGTGGCTTTTCGTTTCTCAACGCCAAAGAACCGGACTGGCATGCACCCTTTATCTCAGTTAGTGAACTGAGGCAGGACGACGTTGTGGTTGAGCTTCGAGATGCATTGGAAGCCCCCCAACCTGTCTGCAATACCGCACTGCGTCTTGCCCCCGATGAACTCGGCCAACACAACTTTAACCCTGCACACCGCATCACCCTTTGCTGCCGCACAGGCCTGCGCGCATGGCGCGGTGCAGAAGCGCTTGCAAAGCAAGGGTATAGGGATGTTGCTCTGATTGCAGATGGGAGCGGCTGAAGAGCCCTTACTGTCTCTCCAAGTTACAGGTATCTGCGCCGCGCTCGATGAGGTCTGGTACGAACAGCTTTTGGAGATTGATAGGATCCTCACCGCCAATTAAGTCCAGCATGAACTTGCCCAGCGTTTCGCTCGGCTTTGAAAAAGTCTAAGCTTTCACAAATCATTGCTATCTGAGACGGTCAGTGCAATCAAATAAACAATGTATTCGTAAGAAAATGTGTGGCAAATATGTACTTAATTAAAAAGTCTTGCTGTTAGAGGTGACTGGCAACTGCCAGATAGGAACCAACTCGTTATTGAGAGACTTAGTGAATGGTTAGACTAGGCGGGCCTTGGCATCTAGAATACTAACTTCACATATCCAAAACTGGTCTATTTAAAAGGATATCTATTTGCAAACGAATACACTATATCTACTGTTAATTGAATTTTATTTTGTAATTATTAACAACTAATCTTACTTCAACAGCTAAAACAAACATTTCCATTAGTCTATATTTGCTTTTCCAGATAGTACAAAACATCATCCAAATCTGTTATTTGGCCGGTTGAGCCTCCCTTGAAGAAGTCTCGCTTTAGTTAGGAAAGTGGAGGATCACCGATGGCGAATAAGAGACCTGGGCCGGAAGAAATTGTCGTGAAGTTACGGCAGATTGAAGTTCTGATGGA
>NZ_LMCJ01000012.1:1929-11674 GCF_001623085.1 Pseudovibrio sp. W74 | reverse complement strand
GGAAAGCCCCGCCATTGCGTTCGTTTGCGTGATTTTGCGCGAAACAGCGTTTTTATGCGCTCAAATGTTCAAGACGGCAATGAAACAGTACGTTTGGGAAGACGAAGGACTAAGAACGGCATCAGCAAATGCCTCTTGCTCCGCCCAACTGAGAGACAGCACTTATCCTCCTTCTATCAAATCTTATAAACGCAAACCAAAAAACTATCCCCGCAAAGGAGGCGGTTTTGATCATCAGCTTCAGGTCTGGAAAGGCGGTTATGGCGCATTGCGCTGTTTATTTTTGTGTGCTCCCCTCTCCCTGGGAGTTTTAATAGCGGAAATAACAATGATTTTCAGAGCTTTGAAAGATATGAATGCGTCAGTGTTGGGGTTCGGTTGCTGGGCTGTGGGCGGCACCTGGAATGACACAGAGGATCAAACCTCTATCCGAACCATGCGAACAGCCGTTGAGCTGGGCATCAATTTCTTTGATGTCGCACCGGTTTACGGGCTTGGGCATGCGGAAACGCTTTTGGGTGAGGCCCTCAAGACCTTTGAACGTGAGCAACTGTATATTGCCACCAAATGCGGGCTAGTTTGGAACAATCCGGAAAGAGCTGTCAAAAACAATCTGACCAAAGCTTCTATTATAGAAGAGGTGGATCAATCACTCGAGCGTTTGCAGACAGAATATATTGATGTGCTGCAGTGCCATTGGCCTGATCCCCATACACCTGTTGAAGAGACCGCCGAAGGTTTACGTGCTGTTGTGGAGAGTGGGAAGGTTCGACATCTGGGTGTCTCCAACTTCTCATTGAAGATGACTAAAGAGCTGATGCAACATTGTGAGCTGGCAACTTATCAGGGGCTTTATAACCTTCTGGAGCCGAATGCCACGCATTATCATAACATACCGCTGAGCTACCGTAGTCGTGATGAGATCATTCCGCTTTGCGAGGAGCATGACTTCAAGTACTTGCCCTATAGCCCATTAATGCAGGGATTGCTGGCAGGAACCTTCAAAGCAAGTGGTAACTTTGACCAAAATGATGATCGCGCCAATAACCCGAAACTGAATTCTCCGCTACTGGAGAAGTATCTCGGCTGTGCTGACGAGTTGAAAGCTTTCGCTGAAAAAGCCGGTATGCCTCTGGCCCATCTGGCTATGGGGTGGTTGATGGCGCAGGATGCGGTCGGGCCCATTATTACCGGAGCCTATCAGGAATGGCAGGTGAAAGAGAACATTGCGGTCACAACACGCTCTTACGATGCGGATCTTTTGAAAGGTGCTGAAGACATCGTTGCTAAATGGGCGCTATCTTAACTTATCGAGATCGGACCAACAAAACCCAGTTCTGAGGAGCTGGGTTTTCACTTCGCAATCCAGAGCAATGTGACTTTATATATAGGCTTTACCCTCATAGTCTGATCGACACCATGTAGATGCAGCTTCATCGCCCAGATCGCAGCCTCCAAGATCAGCATTGGGTTTATATTCAAACGCAAAGTTGATCTCCTTCTCTGTTATAAATCGATAGGGAACCGCTGTTTGGGTGTGGAACTCCAGAGCGTGCCATAAATCTGTTTCAAAGTCTGAGCGAGCATCTGAGTCAGGCGTGAAACTGAGTTCTAACCACAGCTCGCCCTTCAGGTCATAGATGGCAACTTCACGCTCTCGCCTCAAACATCATCGCCACCTTACACCTCGATTGCACCTCTCGCCGTAAGGCCGAATGCAACATGCTCCAAAATGCAACGGATCCAACTTCCCACGGAGCCGAAACTGAGCTGCTCTTACTTTGAATGGTATTTTCTGCGCTGCGTCCGAACCTCACGTCTCACACTAAGGTTTGCTATGAGAAAGCCATCAATAAGAGAGCAGCCCTACTCACGCGCCTCATTATACCTGAAATATCTTCATCTTTGCGCAGTCAACACAACATGGAAGAGATTGGTATTCTCTGAAACTGGCGTGTTCGAGCAGTATGAGGCCCGAAAATAGAATATGAAGATCACAAGCTTAGAGATGTGAGACAGGTTTTTAGGTCTCTTTGATATTGCTTTTGCAGGATCAGGCAAATCGGCAAAAGCTATCCCCAAGACTAAGTATTTTTACTCTTGTGTGTAATGCATTTAAATTTGTAGGTTTCGCGCACACCAAGTGGTGCCTAACCAATCACTGTCAGCGACGGCTTCTTGCTAAGCCAGATCACTTTCGCTGTATGGCACCGCTATCCATCTGTGCCTCCGCCATGGAGGCAACCGCGTTGCCAGCTTCCGCCCTTTGTGCGTGGAACCCATTTCTGGCAGTGATCGTATAAGCTCGCCCATGAGCTTTCGCGGCAGATGGCTAACAAGCGGATCATGGCTCTTGGTTGAGCTGCTAAATCCACGTGACGTGCGCACTCGGGCTGCATGCGTGGATATCTGCCAATAAACAGGACCAGTATGACTGATCAAACCTGCGCAGATCTTATTCCGGCCCCCGAAGGGCCGTCCAATCTTATTGATACTGATTATGAAGTAGGACAAGACAATATTACACCGCGAATCGCTGGTGTTGCGTTTGACGTCCACAATATCGTTTTCACTATTTCCAGTATTGCGATTGCAATTTTTGTTGCAATTACTCTGCTCTATAAAGACGCTATTGGTCCGGTCTTTGGTGATCTACGTGTTTGGCTCACTTCTAGTTTTGACTGGTTTTTCCTAATTGCCGGCAATATCTTTGTGTTGCTTTGCCTCTTCCTTATTGTGTCTCCACTGGGAAAGGTTCGCATCGGCGGCAGAGATGCAAAACCAGATTACAGCTACAGCGAATGGTTCTCCATGCTGTTTGCTGCGGGCATGGGCATCGGCCTTGTCTTTTACGGCGTGGCTGAGCCACTTGGCCATTTCTCTTCCATCACTTCTGGCAGCAGCTGGGCCCCATTGGGTGGTGAAGCGCTGAGCGGTGCGGAAGCAGAGCGCCTTGCCATGGCCTCCACCATCTTCCATTGGGCCCTGCACCCATGGGCAACTTATGCTGTGATTGCTCTTGGCCTGGCTCTGTTTTCCTATAACAAAGGCCTGCCGCTGACCGTCCGCTCTATCTTTTATCCAATTCTGGGTGAGCGTGTTTGGGGTTGGCCGGGTCACGTGATTGATATTCTGGCTGTGTTTGCCACCATGTTTGGTCTGGCAACCTCTCTGGGTATTGGTGCAGAACAAGCCAATGCTGGTTTGAACCATTTGTTTGGTCTTGAAATCACGACAACAACCAAAGTCATTTTGATCATCGCGATCTCTGCTATTGCACTTTGTTCCGTTGTTATGGGGCTGGATAAAGGCATTAAACACCTTTCCACCTTCAACGTAATCACCGCTGCTTTGCTGCTTGGTTTTGTTCTGTTGGCTGGTCCAACATTGGACATCCTGCAGAAGCTGTTCTGGAATCTGGAAGCTTATCTGGAATATCTGCCAGCACTTTCCAACCCAGTTGGCCGCGTTGACGATAACTTCCGTCAGGGCTGGACAACTTTCTACTGGGCTTGGTGGTTCTCCTGGGCACCGTTTGTGGGCATGTTTATCGCTCGCATCAGCCGTGGCCGCTCCGTTCGTGAGTTCATGATTTGCGTGCTGGTTATTCCAAGTGTTGTTACCACCCTCTGGATGACAGCCTTTGGCGGCACAGCGATTGAGCTGGAAGCAACTTCTACCCTTGGCAAAATTGCAGGTGCGGCGACTGAAATTCAGCTGTTCGAGATGCTGAGCAACCTGCCACTTGCTGAAATCACATCTGTACTGGGTGTTGTTTTGATCATCACATTCTTTGTGACGTCTTCAGACTCCGGCTCTTTAGTGATCGATACCATTACAGCTGGTGGCAAAGTGAACGCACCGGTTCAGCAGCGCATCTTCTGGGCGTCTTTGGTTGGCCTTGTTGCGATTGCATTGCTGCTTGGCGGTGGTCTTTCCAGCCTTCAGGCGATGACGGTTTCAACCGGCTTCCCGTTTGCAATTATCTTGCTTGGCGCATGTTTTGCAATCGTCAAAGGTTTGCGTAGCGAGCCTAGATAAGCAAACTTCATACTAAATTCAAAAAGCGGCGGGATCATTTCCGCCGCTTTTTTGTTTGAAATGCTTGCATGTGGGATCGTCGTTTGATCCGCTCTATTTTAGTGAATGGTTGCTGCCAGCTTCTTGGCATCTGCGCGCATGTTGGCCGGAAGCGGGATGTAGCCGGATGAAATTGCGGCTCCCCTTGCCTGTCCGCTCAAAACGAATTCAGCAAACTGGCGCACCGCAGTACCGGTTTTCACATCAGGGTAGACATCTTCCGTCACCAGCCAAAAGAATGAAATGATGGGATAAGCGCTGGGAGCTTCAGGGTTGTGAATCTCATCAATGGAGAGCGGATCGCCACTTCTGCTGATCTCCTCGATGGCTGCTTCTCCGGCATTGAGTGAGGGTGCTACGAAGTTGCCCTTTTGATTTTCGACCAGGGCCATCGGGATTCCCAGTGTGCTGCCAAAGGCTGAGGGGGCATAGCCGATTGAGCCATTGTTCTCTGTGATTTTGGTGACGACCTCAGAAGAACTGGGCACAAGGACAGCATCTTTCGGGAAGGTTTCCAGTGGCCAAATGCTGGCAGATTTGCCAGACCATGCATTTTCGGCGGTGTACAAGTGCTTGGAGAGGGCAAGGTTTGCGCCGCTGGCATCACTACGGCCAACAATGGTGATTTTCAGCTTTGGCAAGCGCAGATCCGGGTTCACCATGCGGATTTCACGGTGGTTCCAGTATTGGATGGAGCCATCGAAGATACCGGAGAGCGCGTTGCGCGTGAGCTTCAAGTGGCCAACACCCTCAATATTGTAAAGAATGCCGAGCATGCCTGCGGTGATGGGGATCTCCAGCAGTTTGTCCTCTATGGCGACAGGCTCATCGGCGGCATCAATATCAAGGTCCTGCTCGAGGATCGCTTCCAGCGGAGCGCTGGAGACAGCAAAATCGACCTTGCCAGCCTGCAATGCCAGCACCCCAGCTCCACTGCCGATCGGGTCGTATCGCACTTCGATCTCGGGGTTTGATGTTTTGAAGAGACGCAGTGTCTCATTGAACAGGACGTCTGGATACATGGATCCCGCTCCACTCAGTTCCTCGTAGGGTTCTGCCTGAGCGTAACTGTCCTGAGCCATTGAGGAGTTAATCAGAAAACCGGTTGCCAAAAGCGAAAGGAACGAAGCAGCTACAATCTGAACGCACAGTTTTGGAGAGATCCAGTTGAGCATGGCACATCTTTCTCGGAGATTTTCCAATATGTAGACGCTGGTGTGCGTCATTTTATGCTGTTGGGCGCTGATATAACCACCCGTGCAAGGCCCCTCATAACTTAGATTTCATAAAGGCTTTCTCATTGTGGGCTGCGGTATTCTTTGAAAACTTTAGCTATAGAAAAACAGCATTGGTTTTGCTTGATCTTAGGGAGAGATTTACTTCGCTGAGGCATGGTCTGCACAGGCAAATATCGTACCCAAACAAAGGTGCGGAGGATGGCAAAGAACAAGAAGCCACTTCAGTGGAGCAGCAAGACAGACACCACCGCGCATGAGCACAACAAGCAGGTGCTGAAGACGGTGCGCCATTTGCTGCGTGCGCACGAGACCAGCTGGCTGGTGAAGCGGTTGAAGAAGTGGTCGCCCACGGATTTGCTGCAGTTGTTGACTGCCCTTCCCCTGCCGGACGCTCGCAAGCTGTTTGCGCTGCTGCCTATTCGGCCTTCCACCAAGATCCTTGCTGAGCTTTATCCGGATTTTCGGGCTGAGCTGCTGAAAGACGGGACGACCACGCGGCTGGTGGAGATTCTCAATACGCTGAAGGAGAATGATCTGGCGGATACGCTCGATGAGTTTCCGCAGACCTTGCTCGACATCATCGTGCCGCAGCTGGATGCGCGGGCGGAGATTGAGGAGCGGATTTTGCATGGGGAGGATACGGCCGGGCGGTTGATGAGCCGGAAGTTTGTGGCATTCAACGAGGATTATACGGCGGGGAAGGCGATTGCCGCGATCAAGAGCCAGTATGATCTGGTGGGACGGTTTCGCACTGTGTTTGTGGTGGATGCAAAATACCGGTTGGTGGGGCGGCTGGATGTGACGCGCTTGCTGACGCTGGAGCCCAAAGCACGCATTGGGGATGTGATGGATGCCAATGTGCTGGCGGTGTCGGCAGAAATGGATCAGGAGGATGTGCTGCGTAAGGCGGCGAAGCGGCAGATTTCCTCTATGCCGGTGATTGACGTTGACGGGAAGCTGATTGGGCGGATTACGACTGAGCAGATGAACCAGATTGTGCGTGAGGAGCTCTCGGAAGACCTGATGTTGATGGGTGGGGTTTCGCCGGAAGCGCGGCCTTCAGACTCCGTGCGCCGGATCATCAAAGGCCGGTTGCCCTGGTTGATGACGGGGTTGATTGGCTCTGCTGTTGCCGCGCTGGTGGTTGGGTCTTTTGAGGATGAGCTGGAGAAGGCGGCTATTTTGGCGGCGTTTATTCCGGTGATCATGTCGATGGCGGGCAATTCCGGGCTTCAGGCGTCTGCTGTTGCGGTGCAGGGCATTGCGACGGGGTCTATCTGGACGGGCAGTACGCTGTTTCGGCTTTGGAAGGAGTTTTGCGGGGCGCTGTCCAACGGAGTGATTGCAGGCAGTGTGCTGACTGTGCTCATCAGCATTGGGGCCGTGCTGTTTGAGATTCATGATCCCGTGTGGCTGGCGCTTACGGCTGCCTCGTCGCTGGTCATCGTCACCACGGTTGCGGCGATGGTGGGGGCGACGGTGCCTGTGGTTCTAGACAAGATTGGCATTGATCCGGCGGCGGCGACGGGTGTTTTCATCACCACCAGCAATGATGTGCTTGGGGTGTTGGTCTACTTCACGACGGCCAGCTATCTTTATCTGTAACTTGACGTTCCCTGCCCTGACGGTCCCTACTACCCAACGAAGAGGGAGGGATTTTTATGGAACAGGAACAGAGTTTCAGCCACAGCGAAGGTGAGGCTGGGGAGTTTGAGGCGCGGGGGTTGCGGAGTTATTTTGAATATCGCGACCTTGGTGTGGCTGATGCCACCAACGGGGCTGTGGTTGCGCATGTGATTAAAGCGCGTGAGGGGCACAATGCGACAGGTCAGTGGCATGTGCATGATTGCTCCTTTCAGTTTTATTATGTGCTGAAAGGCTGGGCGCGGTTTGAGTATGAGGGGCATGGCATCCGCACGGTGAAGCCGGGGGACTGCGTGGTGCAGCCAGCGGGCATTCGCCACCGCGAGATTGAGCATTCTGAGGATTTTGAGCTGATCGAGATCGTCTCGCCTGCCGGTTTTGGTACTCGGGCGGAGGACGAGACAGCAGAGACCACTGAGGCTTGAAAGCAAAACCGGGGCTTGTGAGCCCCGGCGTGTTTTATGAAATCAGCGCTGCGCGGCTGCTGGTTTTGCGCGGCGTGGTCTGTTGCTCTGACTACGGTTTGGGCCGTTTTTCTGAGCTGGACGCGCATTGGCATTTGGTTTGCCGCCACGACCGCGACCTGCATTTGGCTTTGCACCGGCTGGTCTTGCGCCTGCCTCACCTGCTGGTTTGCTGCCTTGTGCGGCACCGTTGCGGCCTGCACCGCCAGCTGGGCGACCAGCCCCACCGGTTGAGCGGCCTGCACCGCCGCCACCACCGCCACTGCGGCGACGGTTGCCTTGCGGGCGCTTGTGGCGTTTCAGCTGTGTCTGTTCGTTTGCTGGGTCGTACGCAGGCATTTCGCCGTCCGCCCAATCGCCATCACCAGACGGGATTTTGCGGCCAATCAAGCGCTCAATATCGCGCAGGTATGGTTGTTCGGTTCCATCACACAAGGAGATGGCGACACCGCTTTTGCCTGCACGGGCTGTCCGGCCAATGCGGTGAACGTACGCTTCCGGCACATTTGGCAGCTCGTAGTTGACCACGTGGCTGACGCCATCAATATCAATACCGCGGGCAGCGATGTCTGTTGCCACGAGGATTTTGATGGAGCCATTTTTGAAGCCATCAAGCGATCTTTCGCGCTGGCGCTGGCTCTTGTTGCCGTGGATGGCTGCTGAGCTGAGGCCTGCTTTGTCCAGATGACCGCTGACACGGTCTGCCCCGCGCTTGGTGCGGGTGAAGACGATGGCGCGTTCGATGTCTTTTTCTGACAGGATTTCCTGCAGGGCAGCCCGTTTTGAGCTTGAATTGAGGAAGCGAACGGACTGCTCGATTTTCTCAATTGGACGGGAGACCGGCGCCACGGAGATTTCACGCGGGTTGGTCTGGAACTCTTTGGCCAGCTTGCGGATCTGGTGTGGCATGGTTGCGGAGAGCAGCACTGTCTGGCGCACTTTTGGCAGTTTGCCAAGAATACGGCGGATGGCTGGGGCAAAGCCAAGGTCCAGCATCTGGTCGGCTTCGTCCAGTACCACTGTTGTTGTGGCGTCCAGCTTGATGCCGCCGGTGCTCATGTGGTCTTCCAGACGGCCCGGAGTGGCGATCACAATGTCCAGGCCTCTGGACAGGGCGCGCAGCTGTGGGCCGGGTTTCACACCACCAAAAATCACGGCAGTTGATGGGCCGATATACTGGCCATAGGTGCGCACGCTATCGGCGATCTGGGAGGCAAGCTCACGGGTTGGCGCAAGAATAAGCGCACGGCAGGTGTGCGGCGCTGGTTTTTTGCGGTCTTCTGCCAGACGGGTCAGCAGCGGCAGCACGAAAGCTGCTGTTTTGCCGGTGCCTGTTTGCGCGATGCCGAGGATATCCTCGCCCGCTTTCATGTGCGGAATTACTTCACGCTGGATTGGGGTTGGGGCTTCATAGCCCTCTTCTTTTACAGCGCGCAGGATAGGCTCTGCTAGGCCAGCTTCGTCAAAATTCTTCACTCTCGTACTTCCAAGATGTGCAGAGCACGCCCCCTGATATGGGATCAGGCAGGTACTCATAGATTAAACGCCAGCATATACCCCGCAGACATACATCTACGCGGCCAGACTGGCTAAAATTGAGATCCATGGAGTTTGAGAGGAGCTTTGAAAGCGACCTAGAAACGCTGCGGACCACGGTGCGTGCCCGTGTTACATCCCACTCGAGCAGGCTGCCTTGCTAAATATATTGCAGGCAGCGGGGTGGCGCTCCAAGCATATGCCCGATAAGCGCGTTGCCTCGGGAGATATAGGTAAATGCGCGGGAATGCAAGGGGTGGGGTGTGAGATGATCCACGCAATGCTCCTCTAACCGCCGTCATCCCGCACTTGATGCGGGATCTAGAACTATTAGCAAAGCCGTCACCTTAAGTCCCGATACAGATCACGCCAGGCTGGGTTAAGTGTTTCAATTAGCTTCAGTTTCCATGCCCGCCTCCAACGTTTCAGCTTTTTCTCACGAGCGATTGCATCCCCAATACGCTCGAATTCTTCGTAATAAACCAGCTGAGACACGCCATAGTGAGCAGTAAACGAGGTTGCCGCCTTCTCCCGATGCTCATGAATGCGGCGCGCCAGATTATTGGTGACGCCCGTGTAGAGCGTCCCGTTTCTCTGACTTGCGGTGATGTAGATGTAATAGGGCATGTCGTAGTTTGAGAGTGTATGTGCAGATTGCCAATCGCATGATCTGGCTAGGCCTTTATCTGAGGTGATTTCCTACTGGATCCCGCATCAAGTGCGGGAAGACGGCGGTGGGGGCTTAATCTACCCAAACACCCCCTCGCCGTCATGCCGGACGAG
>NZ_LMCJ01000012.1:1130-1911 GCF_001623085.1 Pseudovibrio sp. W74 | reverse complement strand
GCATGCTGTAGTTTGTGTGTAGGTGCGGATTGCCAATCGCGTGATATGGCTAGGCCGTTATCTGAGGTGAGTTCTGGCTGGATCCCGCATCAAGTGCGGGAAGACGGCGGTGGGGACTTATGCTCCACGCCCGCCCTCGCCGTCATGTCGGACGAGCGAAGCGAAGATCCGGTACCCAAAGCTAAGCAGCTGGGCGGCACTCACAGCGTATACCTCATGAGCGCGTTGGTTGAGGAGGCGCTTGTGAGCATGCTGTAGTTTGTGTGTAGGTGCGGATTGCCAATCGCGTGATATGGCTAGGCCGTTATCAGAGGTGAGTTCCGGCTGGATCCCGCATCAAGTGCGGGAAGACGACGGTGGGGGCTTAATCTGCCTAAACGCCCCTCGCCGTCATACCGGACAAGCGAAGCGAAGATCCGGTACCCAGAGCTAAGCAACAGGGTCGCGCTTACAGCGTATGGTCGATGAGCGCGTTGGTTGAGGAGGCGTTTGTGAGCATGCTGTAGTTAGTGTGTAGATGCAGGTTGCCAATCGCGCGATCTGGCTAGGCCGTTATCAGAGGTGAGTTCCGGCTGGATCCCGCATCAAGTGCGGGAAGACGGCGGTGGGGACTTAGGCTCCACGCCCACCCTCGCCGTCATGCCGGACAAGCGAAGCGAAGATCCGGTACCCAGAGCTAAGCAGCAGGGCGGCACTCACAACATATGGTCGATGAGCGCGTTGGCTGAGGAGGCGTTTGTGAGCATGCTGTAGTTTGTGGGTGTACATGCAGATTGCCAAC
>NZ_LMCJ01000012.1:0-1097 GCF_001623085.1 Pseudovibrio sp. W74 | reverse complement strand
ATCAGAGGTGAGTTCCGGCTGGATCCCGCATCAAGTGCGGGAAGACGGCGGTGGGGGCTTTAAGCTCCACGCCCACCCTCGCCGTCATGCCGGACGAACGAAGTGAAGATCCGGTATCCAGAGCTAAGCAGCAGGGCGGCGCTCACAACATATGGTCGATGATCGCGTTGGAGGAAGGGAAGATTGTCGGGGTGCAAAAGGTGGAGATTAAGACATCTAAGATAGATCGAAACGCTCTTTAAGCTCCTCGACATAAAGTGTCATCATCAAATAACTTGGCAATGGAAGTCCCAAACGAGCTGCTTCTTGTTCTGCAGCATCAATCAACATTTGATCTTCTGGGGCTGTTGTTCCAAACATCGCGAATGAGATAATCGCGCCATTATCTACTCCTTGTTTGAATGATGCACTCATAGGCTTTTGCATGGAAAGCTCGGTAAATCTTTGAGCTATTGCCATACCATTCATATTGGAAAGAGCAGAAAAGCTGTCTTGGAGTACATAACCTCTATCAGTTCGGCTCAACTTACCTTTGGCAAGTATCATCGCAACCATGCTAACCATAGACCCAAAGAAACCAACCACAAACTCATCCTGCCAAAACCCTGCAGGGATACCGTGGTGGTGTTGAAATATTGCATACGGCTGCTTAACCATCTCGATGGTCTGTCGTGTCATCTTTTTCCGAAAACCACCAAACATGCAAAATCCCTTTCGCATCGCCACGCCAATGTTGCAACTTAAGGCAACTTTTGCTGCCCAAGCATTTTGCAATCGAAATTGGCTAATTAACCGATGCCAAACATGATGAAGAGAACAGCGCCGACCACTAGCACTGTGTGCGACCAGTCTTTGTCGAAGCAGTTATAATTGCAAGAAAATTTTATACAACTTATGCATAATTCATCAATAACCAACAGCAAATTAGAGGAACGCATTACTCTCTGAAATTTATGAGATAATTCTGGTTCATCTATCAACTTTACTCATCAAGCCAATATCAAAAGAGCTGGCGTTGGTGGAGGTGACTCTGGATCCCTGTGTGTTTGTTTTGTGCTTGAATGGTAGCGAGGCGGAGGTCGTTGGGTCCCAGATCA
>NZ_LMCJ01000011.1:26970-49290 GCF_001623085.1 Pseudovibrio sp. W74 | reverse complement strand
TCAATATCCAGACTTACAAGACCTCTTAAAAACCCCGTAAATCCTTCTGTTTTTGTGCCTCCAGAACCGCGCCTCAGTGGCCCGCCCCGGTGGCGTGAAGCGGGTTATAGGGATATGAGCTGACCCTGTCAACGAGCCTTGAGAGAAAACTTCAAAATTTTCACAGGACTGGGGAAAATTTTTCAATAATCGCAAACCCTGTATTTATATGGTGCTTAAAATCGTGGTTTGCCAGCCAAATTCATTATTTTCTCGCCAATTCCATTTTTTCTATAATTTTTCATAGTATCAGGGACAAAATCCAGCCGTATTTGTCTTTCATCAGTTGTCCCTATCTTCAGCATTGTCTATCAATCGTAAACACGTAATGCAGAACTCTGCTGCAGATGGCATCTCTGCCGATTTGGGGAAAGATAAGTAGCTCGATGAATTCTGGTAGGTTCCATACTAATGGAAGGCCTTCCGTCAATCTTGGCAATGAACCTGCTTTGATGGTGGACAGCCTTGCAAGTTCGTCTGACCAGCCTGCACGGCTTAATGGCCGTTGGTTGATCGGGACGATCCTGACCGGCATGACCTCCATTGTATTAATGGGTGGTGCGTTGATGGCTGCGCTTGATGGCCAGTACACCTATAAGACAGCGAAAGCCCCCGCGAGCACTTCAACAGACCTGACACCACAGCGTAATTCCAGCGGAAAAGGCGACCGCCTGAGCTCCGCAATCGACGGCTTCTCCAATCGGCAGATCATTGAAGTAAATACAGTGACCCGCAGCGATGGCCGTGACCACGTAAAAGCCAAGCCATATGCGCTCGTCAGCGCAAGCCTTGAGAATATCAAGAAACAGGAAACAGCTGCAGACATTCCGCCATTCGACCCGATCACTATGTATCAGGGAGAACAGGTTGCTCCGTTACAGGTCGCCAGTGATGCAATCTACGGTGCCGACATTGAAGGCGAAGTCTCCATTTCTCAGCGCGACTTCCCGCTGGAAGCTATGAGTATGGTCGCTCTTTCCGATCATAAAGAAGAGGCCGTTCAGGAGCAGGTCAAAAAAGCAGCGATGTTCATGCTGGATAATTCCACTGACATTGCGGCTGTGCCGAGCCTCGAAGACTTCAATGCAGGCTTTGCTCCACTTTCAGAACAGTCATTTGAAAACATCGAAGTCCGCATTACAGAAGAAAACGTTTCCTTCCAGCCCAAGTCCCGTAAAATCTCCCAGGCCAATCAGATCGAAGAACGCATAGTTCCAATCCTGACCCAGACTGACTTTATTGACATTCTGCTGGATGGTGAGGCTTCTGAGAATGAAGCGGAAGGCTACATCAAAGCATTTACCGAAAACTTTGGCATCGACACAATCAAAGCTGGCCAGATCTTCCGCCTGTCCCTCAACACGGACAAGATCGAAGAGGACGACGGAATTCTTGTACGTGTCAGCATCTATGAAGATCAACGTCATGTAGGAACCATCGCACCAAACGATGAAGGCGAGTTTGTCGTTGCACCTGAGCCGTCCACACAGATGGCCGCAGACGCGTTTGCATCACAGCAGCAAAACTCCGTTGGCCCTCGCGCCACCTATTATGACTCGATCTACCAGACTGGTCTTGATAACGACGTCCCAACATCCCTCATCAAAGAACTCGTTCGCATCTATTCTTATAGCGTTGACTTCAACGCCTCCGTAAAAAGCGGTGATGAGATGAGCGTCTTCTATGGCCTTGATGCAGATCAGACCACTGGCGCCTCTGAAATTCTTTATACATCCATCACCGTGAATGGTCGCTCACACCGTTTCTACCGTTTCCGCACACCGGACGATGGTGTCGTCGACTATTATGATGAGAACGGTCAGAGCGCGAAGCAGTTCCTGCTCCGTAAACCAATCGCAGCTGGCCGCTTTACATCTGGCTTCGGCATGCGCCGCCATCCGGTTTTGAAAACCCGCCGTTTGCACACCGGCACGGATTGGGCCGCTCCTCGCGGCACCGCAATCTTTGCAGCTGGCGATGGGGTGATCCAAAAAGCCGCTTGGTCAGGCGGTTACGGAAAACGCGTCGAGATCAAACACGCCAACGGTTATGTCACCACATATAACCACATGACCCGCTTTGGTTCTGGCATTCAAAAAGGCCAGAAAATCAGACAGGGCTCCGTTATTGGGTATGTGGGAACCACTGGGCTTTCAACGGGTAACCACCTCCACTATGAAGTGAAGGTGAATGGCCGCTTCGTGAACTCCCTGAAGATCAAGGTACCGCAAGGCCGCATCCTTGAAGCTAAGGTTCTTGAGAACTTCAAGCGCGAACGTGACCGCATAAATGCTCTAATGGAAACAGGTCGTCCAAGCCAGCGCGTCGCTTCACTACGGAACTGACCTCAGTTCATCAAAGGGATCTCACGATTAAAGAGCAAATAGCGTCAAACTACTTGCTCTTTGTGATGGCGCTTGCGCATCAGGATCACGAAAAACCAAAGATAAATACCAGTCTCCAACGCACGTTGCATGAGGCCACTGAAAACGGTTTCAAGAGATAGACTGAAGAGCATCACCAGCAAGATCAGCCCAGGTACCACCCAATACGATCTTTCAGCTTTGGCATGAGACAACAAACACAATCCCACAACAGCGCAGAAATAGGCCAAAAAGCCAGCTGCCGTATGTAGGAGTTGGCTGTGTGTTGGATCATCCATGCTGCACTCAAAATCACACGGAAAGAACGCAGCAACAGCGATAAGCAGCGGATAGCCCGCAAAAATCATCAAGCCAACACGCTCTGCACGATTTCGCATCAGATAAGCAAAGCAGATCACGAGGCATGGTAGCAGCAGCAGCTCCACAACCGCAAAACCCCAATAATTCACGGCAGGCCCAAACGGAGCGCCGGTTGCTCCAAGAGCGCTCATGAACTGTGAGATATGGTCGTAATCTGGATAGAACTGCCCGCCAATGACAACAGTCGCGGCAAGCCAGAGATAACTGACAACCACAAGCGATATTGCAATATCAACGTGTCTCATGCCCGATGCCCTGCCCCCTAACGAACACTCAAGTCTTAGTCTGCATGACTAGACACCAAAAGCACACTTTCGAACAGTCGCTTTATGTTTCTGAGTATGTCCACAAAGCACAAAAAAGGGCCAGAAAATCCGGCCCTCTTCTTTAACTCATGATCCAACCTGTCAGGTCGTTTCAAAAAGCAGTCTGTCCGTTCCCGCAGAGACCCGGATGGTCTGACCGTCAGAGATTGATCCAGCCAACAGCATTTCTGCCAATGGATCCTGCACTTGTTTCTGAATAACGCGCTTCAACGGTCGTGCACCATAAGCCGGGTCATACCCCTTCTCGGCAAGCCAGCCCATAGCACCATCATCCAGCTCAAGCTCCATCTTCCGATCGTCCAGCAACTTCTGCAAACGGGCTAGCTGAATTTCGACGATCCGAGACATCTGAGTCCGCTGCAAGCGATGGAAAAGGATAATCTCATCCAAACGGTTCACGAACTCAGGACGGAAGTGCGCTTTCACCGCATCCATCACCGGCCCGCGAACAGCATCAGCATCTTCACCTTCGCCCTGGGAAGCCAAAAATTCTGAGCCAAGGTTCGACGTCATGATGATCAGCGTATTGCGGAAGTCCACAGTCCGGCCCTGCCCGTCCGTCAGACGGCCATCATCCAGCACTTGAAGCAGAACGTTGAACACATCGCCATGAGCTTTTTCAACCTCGTCAAACAGCACCACCTGATAGGGTCGACGGCGAACCGCTTCTGTCAGAACACCGCCTTCTTCATAACCAACATAACCTGGAGGCGCGCCGATCAGACGAGCAACACTGTGCTTTTCCATGAACTCAGACATGTCCACGCGCACCATGGCTGTCTCATCATCAAAGAGATAGCTGGCGAGCGCTTTGGTCAGCTCTGTTTTACCAACACCAGTTGGGCCGAGGAACATGAACGAGCCAATTGGCCTGTTCGGGTCTTGCAACCCGGCACGAGATCGGCGCACGGCAGTAGAAACAGCATGAACAGCTTCCTGTTGACCAACAACACGTTTGGCCAGTTCATCTTCCATACGAAGCAGCTTTTCACGTTCGCCTTCCAGCATCTTGTCGACGGGAATCCCAGTCCAGCGAGACACAATCTGAGCAATACTCTCACTGCTCACGGTCTCATTGAGCATGGTATTATCGACATCTTCCGCTGTCTGAGCATTCAAGAGCTTCTTTTCCAGATCAGGAATAACACCGTAGGCCAGCTCACCCGCTTTAGCCAAATTGCCAATACGCTGCGCCTGCTCCAACTCGGTGCGTGCTTCATCCAGCTGCTCTTTTATTTTCTGCTCGCCGCTCAGCTTATCTTTTTCAGATTGCCAGCGTTGTGTCAGTGCATTGGATTCTTCTTCCAGATCAACCAGCTCTTTCTCAAGGCGCTGAAGTCGATCCTTCGTGGCGTCATCATCCTCTTTCTTGAGCGCTTCCCGCTCAATCTTCAGCTGAATGATACGGCGGTCCAACTCATCCAGTTCTTCCGGCTTGGAATCCACTTGCATGCGCAAGCGACTGGCGGCCTCATCAACAAGGTCAATCGCCTTATCCGGTAGGAAGCGGTCCGTGATGTAACGGTTGGACAGCGTGGCCGCAGAAACAATCGCACTATCTGAAATGCGCACACCATGGTGAAGCTCATACTTCTCCTTGATGCCACGCAAAATGGAGATCGTATCTTCTACCGTTGGCTCACTTACAAACACAGGTTGGAACCGGCGGGCCAGCGCCGCATCTTTCTCAACGTGCTTGCGGTATTCATCAAGCGTGGTCGCACCGACGCAGTGCAACTCACCACGCGCCAGCGCAGGCTTGAGAAGATTGGAAGCGTCCATCGCTCCATCTGCTTTCCCAGCCCCAACCAGCGTATGCATTTCATCAATAAAGAGGATCACACCACCAGCAGCAGCTTGCACCTCATTCAAAACACCCTTCAGGCGTTCTTCAAATTCACCACGATATTTCGCACCAGCGATCAGTGCGCCCATATCCAGTGCAAGCAGTTCCTTGTCTTTCAGGCTCTCCGGCACATCACCATTGACGATGCGCAGCGCAAGGCCTTCAGCAATTGCGGTTTTACCAACGCCTGGCTCACCAATCAGAACCGGATTATTCTTGGTACGGCGGGAGAGAACCTGAATGGCACGGCGAATTTCCTCATCACGGCCAATCACAGGATCGAGCTTACCGTCGCGAGCTGCTTCAGTCAGATCCTGAGCAAATTTTTTCAGAGCGTCGTATTGATTTTCAGCAGATGCGGAATCCGCAGTACGGCCTTTACGCACTTCGTTGATAGCTTCGTTCAGGGCGTTTGGCGTGACACCACCTTGAGCGAGAGCCTTACCTGCCTTGCTGTCTTTATCCATAGCAAGCGCAAGCAGCAGCCGCTCAACAGTGACATAACTGTCGCCTGCTTTCTCTGCAATTTTCTGGGCTTGTTCAAAAAGGCGAGCGGTTTCAGGCGCTAGGTACAGCTGTCCATTGCCGCCGCTCACTTTAGGAAGCGCAGCCAGATCGGTCTCAATCTGTAGACGGACATCCTGCACACGTCCTCCGGCCCGCTCAATAAGACCAGCAGACATGCCCTCGCTGTCATCCAGCAAGACCTTTAAAATATGTGCGGGAGTAAACTGTTGATGCCCTTGTCCCAGAGCGTATGTTTGCGCAGACTGAATGAACCCACGCGCACGGTCGGTGTATTTCTCAAAGTCCATATATAACTCCTATGTGCCGTGTCACCCGAAGCATGACGAAGCATTTTGGGAGGATCCGAGCCTCATAAAGAGCACCCGAAGCAGGAGACTTCCCCCTGCACTCTTCATATAGTAGTTCAAACTGCCGACAAAAGAGGGTCCTCGCAAGATCTTGCCACAATCCTTTGTTCCTCATAGTTTCGAATAGCTTAAACAACGGAATTTAATATGACTTTTTCGCCTGCGCATATCACCGCACTCGCAACACATCCAGTTAAAGGCTTAACGGCTCATCCACTTCAGACCACCACAGTAGAAGCCGGAGCTGTCTTCCCGCTGGATCGTGCCTATGCGATTGAAAATGGTCCATGCGGTTTCGATCCAGCAGCCCCTCAGCACATTTCAAAGAGCAAGTTTCTAGTGCTGGTTCGTTATGAAGACGTGGCGCAGGTCAAATGCACATACGATCTGGAGAACAAAAGCATCACTCTGTCCAAGCCAGAGAGTGAAGACATCACGTTACCGCTGGAAACAGCTGAAGGACAGGATGCACTCGCAGCCTACTTCACAGCACACATGGGTGAGAAAGCCGCTGGCCCGCTCAAAGTCCGCCACGCAGACGACCATGCTTTCACGGATACTGCTGAGAATTTCGTACATGTCGTGAATCTCGCCAGCGTGAAAGCGCTTTCTGAGACTTTGGGCGTGGAGATTGATCCAAGACGCTTTCGCGCAAACATCTATGTTGAAGGCTTGGCAGCCTATGAGGAGTTTGACTGGGCCGACAAGAAAATCCGCTCCAGCTCAGGCGTAGAGTTCAAATTCGCGAAACGCACCCGCCGCTGCGCTGCCGTAGATGTAAATCCAGTCACAGCCGAGCGCGACACCAACATCAACAAGGCCCTTCATGGTTCACTGGGACATATGGATGTTGGTATTTATCTGGAAGTGCTCAACAACGGCACACTTTCCGTCGGTGACACACTCATCATTGAGTAAGCCAGCACCCACAACGAACTATTTGCCAGTCAGCAAAAAGAAAACCCCGCCTTTTGAGCGGGGTTTTTCATAGATCTCCGGCAAACCAGTGAGCCAGCAAGCACATCATCAGACGTGCTTAGCTTTCACCGTCTCCGGTTGTTTCCAAAGCCGCAGGTGCTGGTGCAGATGCAGGTGCATCCTCAGCAGGAACACGAGCTGTACGGGTACGCTGTGAACGAGCTGCACGAGGTGTGCGAGCACGAGGCGTACGACGTGGCTTCGTAGAAGCTGCATCATCTTCACCACCTTCAGGTGCCTCAGCTGGCGCTGCTGCACTTGCGGAGGATGAGGAAGGTGTACGACGAACACCACGACCACGAGTGCCACGAACACGACGGCGTGCTTTGCCATCATCTTCGTCAGCTGGTGCAGATGCGTCTCCCGAAGCCTCTGCATTCTCGTCAGCCGCTGGAGCTGTTTCGATAAACGGCTGAGGCGTATCCAGACCGATCACAGGCTGAGGGGTTGCAACCGCAACCTCTTGCTCTTCAGTCGCTGCCACAGCGTTTGGTGTTTCAACAGCAGCAGGTGCAGCTTCATCTTCTGTACGCGCAGAAGGAGCAGCAGTCTGTGTGCTTTGGGGTTGAGCCGCAGCGACGATGCGCTGGTAATGCTCTGCATGCTGATAGTAGTTCTCGGAGGTTACACGGTCCCCGGAGGCCTGAGCATCACGCGCAAGTTGCTGGTACTTCTCAGCAACATGCAATGCGGTACCTCGGATCTTAACGTCCGGTCCATTTGACTCAAAAGTACGTGTCAATGGATTTGGAGCTTTACGCCCCCGTCCACGCATGCGCTTGTTATTCTGATTTCCTGGTCTCATTCTGCCGTTAACTTTCCGGAATAGCAATCGAACCTAACTGTGAGGTTCATGGGAGTAAGATCTCCCGGATTCCAAATGCCGTTAATAAGCCTGCGTGTTGATGAGCACAAAGGCTATCAACATCGAAATGCAATCGCATTCGATCGTATAACTGCTTCAATGCGATATCCGACATCTGATCGCAGCAATACAAATGCATTGCTCTCTCAGTTCAACGATACGAGGGGTTGCTCAACTATCTGCTTTGAAACTATCAACCGACGTCTCTGCCAGGCTCGTCTCACGGTCAGTGAGTGCCCATCCCCATCGTTTTCAGCTTTTAGCTTTTAGCTTTTAGCTTTTAGCTGGTATCGCTTGTCGGCGAGATGAAACTATCTCGTTCCGACGTATTTTCCAAGGGCTTTTTTCCAGATAATTGAATTCTTCGCCAATCATGGAAAAACTACAACAATCACCCTTGGTTGACCGGCCAGATCATGTTCACAACAAGCCTCCAATCCTACGAGTTCCCTCGCAAGAGTTGAAAGTTCATCGGCTTGATCAAACCCGATCTCCATTAGGAGTCCACTATTTCTCTTAAGAACTCGTTTAGCGTTGCCTATCAATTCTTTATAGGCAGTAAGACCATCCACTCCACCATCAAGCGCCAGCATAGGGTCATGTTGCTTAACTTCATGGCTCAGTCCCTCAATCACAGAGCTGCGAATGTACGGCGGGTTACTCACAACAAAATCATAAGATCCACTCAACGCATCCAGATATGAACCGCGAACAGGGATAAATCGGTCAAGAACCTTGTTGTTTGCTGCGTTTTGTCGCGCAGTCTCCAAAGCCTCTTCACTGATATCAACAGCAAGACAGATTGCATTGGGCAATTCAGTCAGGAGTGCAATCGCAACCGCTCCTGTGCCAGTTCCAATATCTGCAAAAACCCATTCTTTTTCCAAGCCGCCATGGGCCTGACAAAACGCAATCGCAGTTTCAACCAGCGTTTCTGTGTCCGGTCGCGGCTCCAATGTTGCCGAAGATAACGAAAACTCCAGCCCCCAAAACTCCCGTTTACCCAGAACACGCCCCACCGGCTTTCCGGCAAGGCGTTCTTCCACATATCGGGAAACAACCGCCAGTGTCTCTGGCTTGATCACCTGATCATATTCCAGAATCAGGTTTCTCGGCTCAATTTCAAGGGCTTCTGCAACAAGGACACGCGCATCCAAATCTGCCTCAACCAGGTCAGCATCACGAAACAGGCTCCGCACCGCTAGGTACAAAGCCTGCACATTTTTGAGGTCGAAATTATCGAAGAGGCCGGACATTAAAGTCCTTCATCGGCGAGCAAGTTCGCTTGGTGGTCCATAATCAGAGCATCAATCACTTCACCCGTAGCTTCGCCTGCAATCATCTGGTCAAGCTTATACAACGTCAAACCAATACGGTGATCAGTCACACGACCCTGAGGGAAGTTGTAGGTACGGATACGCTCAGAACGATCACCGGAACCAACCTGAACACGACGGGCCTCGGTCCGCTCATTCGCAGCACGCTCACGCTCCACATCGTAGATCTTCGCCCGCAGCAACTTCATCGCGCGGTCTTTGTTCTTATGCTGAGAACGCTCATCCTGCACAGCAACCACAATCCCGGTCGGATTGTGCACAATACGAACAGCGGAATCAGTCGTGTTTACGTGCTGACCACCAGCTCCTGATGCACGGTATGTATCGATGCGCAAATCAGCAGGGTTGATCTCAACGTCCACTTCTTCAGCCTGCGGAAGAACAGCAACGGTCGCCGCGGACGTGTGAATACGGCCACCAGACTCAGTCTCAGGCACACGCTGCACACGGTGAACACCGGACTCAAACTTCAGCTTACCAAACACTTCCTGACCAGTCACAGCAGCAACGATTTCTTTGAAACCGCCCATGTCCCCCTCAGAAGAGGACATCACTTCAACTTTCCAGCCATTATTGTCTGCAAAGCGCTGATACATACGGAAAAGATCACCAGCAAACAGCGCAGCCTCGTCACCACCTGTACCGGCGCGCACTTCAAGAATAACATCGTGAGAGTCAGCTTTGTCTTTTGGCAAAAGCCCAATGCGCACTTGTTGGGTCAGCTCTTCGACTACACCAGTCAACTCATCACGCTCAAGCTGTGCAAGCTCTTTCATCTCCGCATCGCTTTCAGGATCTGCCAGCAGTGCTTCCGCACCTTCCAGATCACCCTCGGCTTTGCGGAGTTCCCGAATGGACTTCACAATTGGATCGAGTTCCGCATAATCCCTTGAAAGCTTGATATATACATCCGGCGCAGGACCAGATGCCATCTCGGCCTCAATACCTTCAAAGCGTGCTAGCAGTGTGTCTAGTTTTTCTGGTGCCAGCATTTCGCGGCAACTCCTCAAGCGTTAGGCAGCTAATCTAAAAGCGCGACAGCCTCTCGGGTCTGCGGCAATCGAAGTATACGCTGCTTATACCGGAATATTATTTTCGGATGCAAAGTTCGCCAGGAACTCGCGAATGTCGTCCGTCCCTTTACCCGCTTCCAATTGTTTCAGCAACTCTTCTGAAAGTGCTGATAGATCCAAAGAGCGTAACATCGCCTTAACAGGACCAATAGAAGCCGGAGACATAGAGAGATTTCTATATCCGATCGCCAGCAAAGCCATCGCAGCAAGAGGTTGGCCGCCAAGCTCACCGCAAAGGGTGACGGGCGTATCCATCTTATCGCCAATAACAACGATCTTACGCAATGCGCGTAGGAAACTAGGAGACAGAGCTTCAAATCGCTCCGCAACCAGCGTGTTGCCGCGATCAACCGCATAGAAGAACTGGAACAGATCGTTGGAGCCAACAGAGACGAAATCCACTTCCTTGTAGATCTCTTCAAGCTGATAGAGCAGCGCCGGAACTTCCAGCATAACACCAAGTTTCAGCTCTTTAGGCGTATCATGACCGTGCTGGCGCAGATGCTTTAGTTCACGCTCAACATAATCCTTCGCCTGCTGAAATTCAGAAACATCTGCCACCATCGGGAACATGATGCGCAAGGAGCGCCCTGCCCCTGCATGCAACATTGCTCTGATCTGAGTCCGCAGCAAACCCGGACGATCCAGCCCAAAGCGAATTGCACGCCAGCCCATGGCCGGGTTCTCTTCCTGTGCCAGACGCAAGTAAGGCAGAACTTTATCACCGCCAATATCCAGAGAGCGGAAGGTAACTGGCTTGTCACCAGCTGCATCCAGCACCTTGGAATACAGTGTGTGCTGTTCCTGCATTCTTGGGAAAGCAGAGGCCACCATAAACTGCAACTCAGTACGGAAAAGTCCAACGCCATCAGCGCCGGCGTCTTCCATACTTGGCAAATCAACCAGCAGACCTGCATTCAGCTGAAGTTTAACGTCCACACCGTCTTTGGTAACGGTCGGCTCATCACGAAGTTGGCGATAAATTTCCTGACGCTTGGAACGTAGACGAACCTTGTCTGCAAAAGCTTGTTCAACATCATTGGCTGGACGAAGGAAGATCTGACCGATCTCACCATCCACAATGATGGCATCAGTCGCTTCCACCAGGGAAACAATGTCTTCAACCTGCCCAACTGTCGGAATGCCAAGCGCACGCGCAACAATGGTCACGTGACTTGTCGGGCCGCTTTCTTCCAGAACGAGGCCTCGAATACGATCCCGGTCATAATCCAGCAGTTCAGCGGCGCCCATGTTACGCGCAATGATGATGGCGTCTTTCGGCAGATCATCTTCGCCGCTGTGGTTCTTGCCCATCAGCTCGCGAATGAGGCGGTGCGCCAGATCATCAAGATCATGCAAGCGCTCACGCAAATACGGATCTGTCTGCCGGAGCATCTGAGCACGTGTATCGCTCTGAACTTTCTCAACAGCAGCTTCAGCCGTCAAACCATTGCGGATCGCTTCATCAATCTTCCGGATCCAGCCGCGATCATAGGCAAACATCCGGTAAGCTTCCAGAACTTCACGGTGTTCACCGTGCTGGGAAAACTCACCACTTGCCAACATATGATCAAGCGACTGACGCAAGCGCGTGACAGATTCTTCGAGGCGCTTCTTTTCAGTGTCCGCATCCTCGGCAATCAAATTGGTGATAACCACACGAGGTTCATGCAGAACAACGTGACCAAGACCAATACCATCAGCAAGGGCGACGCCCTTCAGATGCATCGGACGGATCACATCAATCGTTGTGCCTTGCTGTGCAATTGCTTCCAACTCACCAGCCGCGACCATCTCCGCGATAACCATCGCGGTGGTCTGCAGGGCTTCCACTTCGTCTTCAAAGTAGGTCCGGTGGTCTTTGTTCTGGACAACAAGCACGCCAAGCGTACGTCCCGCACGCAGGATCGGCACGCCAAGGAAGGAGTTGTAGTTCTCTTCGCCCGTCTCTGGACGATAGGCAAACGCCGGGTGCGCCTGCGCATTTGGTAGGTTCAGCGGTCTGGCATCAGAGGAAATCAAGCCAACAAGACCCTCACCAACCTTCAGAGAAGTATGGTGAACCGCGTCCTTATTAAGGCCCTCTGTCGCATACAGCTCAAGAACCCCATCCGCGCGCAAAATGTACACGGAACACACTTCCGCAACCACGTTTGCCGCGATCAGACGTACAATCTTGTCGAGCCGTTCCTGCGCATTAATCGGCTCCGCCATCACTTCACGAAGCTTACGGAGGAGTACGCGCGGTCCGGCCAAGCTGCTGCGCATGCTCCGCCCTACCTATAATTCTGCTGGCCTTTTTAACAGGCCACGTTGTGCCTTGGAAGTTGTCCAAGACACAACAATATTCTCGACAGTAGGAAACCTAGCCGTCAAGTCCGTATAGCGAATGGAGAGTACGAACCGCAAGTTCCGTATACGCGGAATCGATCAGAACAGAGATTTTAATCTCAGATGTCGTAATCGCGCGGATGTTAATCCCCTTCTCAGCCAGGCCTTCAAAACACTGGGCTGCAACACCGGCATGCGAACGCATACCCATGCCGATTACGGAAACTTTTACAACATCAGTCGCGCCTTCGATATTCTCGAAGCCAATTTCCTCGACGTTCTCCTCAATTACCTTGCGCGCGCGCTCGTAATCGCTCTCCGGAACGGTAAAGGTGATGTCAGTCGTCTTCCCATCTGGTGAGATGTTCTGGACGATCATATCTACGTTGATGTTGCCTTCAGCCAACGGGCCAAACACTCTGGACGCAATGCCAGGTTTGTCAGCAACGTTGCGGATAGAAATCTGTGCTTCGTCTTTTGAGTAAGCGATGCCAGTGACGACTTGTTGTTCCAAAATCTCGTCCTCGTCGCAAATAAGTGTACCTACAGGTGTTCCGTCAGCGCTAATCTGCGGGGCATCTGGATCATCAAAGCTGGAACGTACAAACGTACGAACGCCGTGAACCATCGCCATCTCAACAGAGCGGACCTGCAAAACCTTTGCACCAAGAGAAGCCATTTCCAGCATCTCTTCAAACGCAACACGTTCCAAACGGGTTGCCTTGGCCACCACACGCGGGTCAGTGGTATAAACACCGTCCACATCCGTGTAGATATCACAGCGGTCTGCCTGAATTGCAGCAGCAATTGCCACTGCACTGGTATCAGATCCACCACGTCCAAGCGTTGCAAGCCTGTTGTCCGGGGCGACGCCCTGGAAACCGGCACACACAGCAACCTGTCCACGCTCCAGGCGTTCAATGAGAGTTTGACCTTCAATACTCTCAATACGCGCTGCGCCATGGGCTTCGTTCGTACGGATAGGAATCTGCCATCCTTGCCAGGACCGCGCTTCCACACCCATATCTTGCAGCACAATCGCCAACAAGCCAGAAGTTACCTGCTCACCGGAGGCAACAACCGCATCATATTCACGCGCATCATGCAGCGCTGCAGCATCTCTTGTATAACCGACCAAGGTATTCGTCACACCAGCCATAGCGGACACGACAACAGCAACCTGGTTGCCTGCTTCCACTTCACGCTTTACATGCCGCGCAACATTTCTAATACGCTCTAGGTCGGCAACGGAGGTGCCGCCAAACTTCATAACCAAACGGGCCATCGCTTCCCAAATTCCTCCGAGGGCCTTTGTGATGAACCGATCATCACTACAAACGGCGCTAATCCATACAACTAGCGCCCTTCTATCGCAACCAGCGGCTTGACAAAAACCACGATTAGACCCACCAGTACCGGGATGAAAGTGGAGAGATGAGCTATGAGCACCGCGCAAAAACCAAGCAACGCCGCCAAAAACCCGGCACAAACCACAATCGACCCAGCGGAAGTTGCGCATTTCTCATCAATTGCATCGGAATGGTGGGATCCCACTGGAAAATTTCGCCCTCTCCACAAATTCAGCCCAGTTCGCATCTCCTATATTAAGGAGTATGCCTGTGACCACTTTGGTCGAGACGAGACATCCCCTAAGGCACTAGAAGGACTACGGATTTTGGACATCGGCTGCGGTGGCGGCCTACTCGCTGAGCCAATGGCTCGCATGGGCGCAACCGTTGTCGGAGCAGATGCATCTGAAACCAACATCAAAGTCGCCACACTTCATGCACAGCAATCCGGCCTCAACATCGACTATCGCGCACAAACCGCTGAATCTCTGGTTGAGGCAGGCGAGCAATTCGACATCGTGCTCAACATGGAAGTCGTGGAGCATGTTGCCGACGTTCCACTGTTCATGAACTCCTGTGCAGATCTTGTGCGTCCCGGTGGAATGATGTTCGTTGCAACTATCAACAGAACTCTGAAAGCCTATGCCCTCGCGATTGTCGCAGCTGAACGCGTTCTCCGCTGGTTGCCAAAAGGCACTCACCAATATGAGAAGCTGGTTCGCCCGGAAGAGCTGGAAGCACCCCTCAATGAATCCGGCATGAACATTTACGAGCGCTGCGGTGTGAGCTTCAATCCGCTGACAGACAGCTGGTCCAGAACAACCGATCTGGATGTAAACTACATGGTAATAGCTCGAAAGCCAGAGTAGCAGCTGGCATCCAATTACTAAGGAGAATGAAAATGCCAGAAACAGCATCTGCCGAAACTGTCGTTTTCATTCCCGGCCTTACCAGCACCGGCACTTTGTTTGGCCCTCAGATCAACTCTCTGAAAGAGCGTCCAATCATCATTGCCGAAACCTGCGACATGGATTCCATTGAAGCCATGGCAAAGAGATTGCTGGATCACGCCCCGGAAAAATTCGCTCTCCTCGGCATGTCCATGGGTGGCTACGTCGCTCTGGAGGTGATTCGATTGGCCCCTAATCGTGTCAGCCGCCTTGCGCTCATAAACACCAACGCCAGAGACGACACTGCGGCCCAGACGCAGCTTCGCCATACGCAGATGGAGATTGCAAGGAAGGGAGGTTTCCACAAAATCGCCTCCATGCAATACCCTCAACTTGTCCACCCTGCCCGCCACGACGACACAGCGCTTCGGCAAGTGGTTTTCGACATGGCTTCTGATATTGGCGCTGATAACTTCCTGAAGCAGCAAAACGCAATCATCAACCGCCGAGACCAAAGACCCGACCTTCCGGCAATCCAGTGCCCGACGATGATCGTCGCAGGCGAAGAAGACAGCTTACTACCGCTAGACAGATGCCGCGAAATGCATGATGCAATACCAAACAGCAAACTTCACATCATCCCGGATTGCGGCCATCTTTCTACTCTGGAACACCCGGTCCACACCAGCGAACTCATTCAGGACTGGCTGGATACGTAGCTACGCCTGCAAATTTAACTAGTTCTTCAGAAAAAAGCCGCTGAAATCCCTTAGAATCCAGAATATCATTTTGCCAATATTAGCGCCTATAAACAGGAGGGTGTAGGCGGCGTAAGTTACCGGCAAACGAGCTTCTTCCAAACTCCCTGATCGCTCGAAGAATATTGTCTCAAGACCTAGATCGCCGCCCGAGAACTTGATCAAAGTCCGGAGGAGACACGATGTTAAACATCGACAAAGAAATGAAAGAAGCAATGGACCGCTGGACCGTTGCGACAGATGGACTGCCTTGGCAAGGCTGGTTTTGGGCGCAGGGCGGAGACCAACTTTCCAACACAGCGTTGGAGCACGCAATTTCCAACAACAAGTCCATGCTTGAGAACTATCAGGCAATCATGCACGCAAACATGTCCTTCTTTAACAAGCGCATGAAAGCCAACACAGATTTCGTTCAGGAGATCTGGGATTGCCCAACTGGCATTGAGTTCTCAAAACTTGCCAGCGACTTCATGCAGGAAGCTTTTGAAGATTGCCGTCAGGAAGGTGCCCGCCAGATGAACCAGATGTCCTCTACAATGAAGGGCACGGTTTCCAAAACACAGAAGGCAACATCAGAAGCTTTGACGAGCATTGATGATTTGAAGGCAATGGCACAGGCCGCACCAACAAAAGTTCCAGCTAAGCCTCGCCGCAGAGTGCCTCGCAAGTCAACAAGCACACGCAGCCGGGCAAAGAGCGCAGATAAGCCCTCCGCCCCCCGAGCCCCAGGCAGAAAAGACGTGTCAGCCTGATTGAGTGACAGAACAAAAAAGGCGCCCTGCTAAACGAGGCGCCTTTCGTTTTGCCATCATGACAGCATAAAAAATCAGTTGCGGTCTTCTGGCAGCACCGGCAGCGGCATCAGTTCAATACCCTCTTCCAAAAGCTCCTGAGCATCATCGGGAGTAGTTTCTCCATAAATCCCACGTTCTTCAGTTTCGCCATAGTGGATCTTGCGTGCTTCCTCAGCAAACTTGTCGCCAACATACTCTGAGTTGCTCACAACCTGTTTGCGGAACTCTCTCAGAGCTTCCACCAGCTCCTTTGCTTTCTCAGGAACCTTCTGCAGATCAACAGCTGGAGTTGTCGTGGCAACAGATTGCTCAGAACTTGCTGGCGCAGTTCCACCGCCGGGCTTTGGCTCACTCGTGGCCTTTTCTGTAGCTTTTGCCTGAGCAGCAGCAACGGCCTGCGAAACCTGATGTTCAACCTGAGCCTTCTTCTGGCTTCTCGATGTAGAAACATTCGGCGCCATCAAGCGTTTATGGACCGATGCACTGTCACAAAACGGGCACGTGACCAGACTTAATTCTTTCTGCTTTTCGTAATCGCCAGAATTCCGGAACCATCCATCAAATTCATGCCCATCATCGCAGGCAAGTGAATAGTTAATCAACTGACCATCTCCCCATTGAGGGAAACAGTTGCTACGGAAAACTCACGCGCATTCTTGATGGCTGGAACACGCCGACGTGCTTCATCCACTTTAGCCATGTCAAGTTCACCCAACAAAACACCTGGTGCATCATGATCAAGTTCTGCGATCACTTGCCCCCAAGGGTCAACCATTAAGCTGTGACCATAGGTCTGACGATCATCTTCATGTGTTCCCCCTTGCGCAGCAGTCACAACAAAGGCACCGTTTTCAATCGCCCGCGCGCGTTGCAGCACATGCCAATGCGCTTCACCTGTTTGCTTGGTGAAAGCAGCTGGACCAGTCAAAACCTGTGCGCCAGCCTTTGATTGCTCGCGGAACAACGCTGGTTGACGAATATCGTAGCAAATCGCCATTCCAAGCTTGGCCACACCAAGATCAATAACCGGAGACACATTGCCTGCGCTGTAGCTTTCAGACTCACGCCAGCTTTCTCCGTTTGGCAAATCCACATCAAACATATGGATTTTGTCATAACGCGCGGAGATCTCCCCTTGAGGAGAAATCATAAAGCCGCGGTTGGCCAGCTTGTCACCTTCAAGCCGGATTGCCAGAGATCCGATATGGACCCAGATATTCAACTCATCAGCAAGCAAACCCAGTTGTTTCAAAAATGGATCATCACTTTCAAAACTGGAGCCAGCAAGTTGCGCTTTGCGGCTACGTTCCAGCACATTGGTCATCTCAGGCGTTTGCACATAAACCGCGCCTTCAGCAGCAGCTTCTCTTATCAACGCCTCACAGACATCAAGATTTTCGAGCGGGTTTCGTCCCGTTCTCATCTGGACACATGCAGCCACAAAACTTGTCATCAATTCTCACTTTCAAAGCGTAGTTTGCAATACGCTTCCTAAGCTTCTTTAAAGACCAACGCTCAGCAGACCATCAAGGTGTCCGCGGCGCTCCAATGCAAACAGGTCATCACAACCACCAATATGCTCAGATCCGATAAAGATCTGCGGGAATGTGTTTGCACCATTTGCTTTGGCAATCATTTCCTTACGGATCGTTGGATCTTCGCTGTAGTTAAATTCTTTATAATCAACACCCTTCTCATCAAGAAGTCTTTTTGCGCGAGCACAGAAACCGCACATATCACGGGTGTAGATAGTAACTTGAGCCATATTCTTGTCCTTTGGATACACAGCGAAGGCCAATAGAAATTCAGCCATCAAAACTGAAGTCTATATGGCTCACGTCCAAGTAAACCGCAAGTCCACCTCAACTCAAGTTGATCACTTCGTTATATCGCATAGGCTAAGACAGCCCCTCAACAACACTCAATCACTATCATCAGACATATTTTCAGGATCGACCAGAGCAAAAACAAGTACATCAACCAGTTCCGCACCCGCAGCCTTCAAAACCCGCGCACATTCTTCAACAGTTGCCCCTGTCGTCAGCACATCATCAACCAGCACCACATGAGCACCAGATACCTCTGACAGGAAATGATCCGCAACAGCAAAGGCACCTTTCACATTAGCTGTCCGTGCCCCTCGCTTGAGGCCGACTTGTTGGTTAGTACGCCGAGTTCGAACCAAGCCATCAAGAAGCACTTGCCCCTCTAAATGACGCCCGACGTCGTTCGCCAGCAAAGCAGACTGATTATAGGTGCGCTCACGTAAGCGCGACTTGTGGAGAGGAACTGGAATAAGAAAACTCTCAGAAGCGACAAGTTCTGCCGCTGCATTGAGCATGCACCTGGCAAGAAACTTCGATAACCGGATCTCTCCATAAAACTTAAACCGCTTCACCAGCTCTCGAGCAGGCCCATTGTACAAAGCAGCAGCCCGGGCTCGGTCATAATCAGGTGGATTAACAAGAGCAGCGGCGCTCCAGGCATTCGGACCCAACTCATAATGCAACGGAACACCAAGCCGCTCACAATAAGGCGCCGATATCAGTTCCAGTGTCTGCCAACAAGGCAGACACAAACCACCTTCACCTTGAACCAAATCGTTACAAATCGGACAGCTATGAGGAAGCAGAGCATCCAGAGCAAAGTTCAGTCCTCGCCTTAAAAGAGAGGCCACCTTCATATCAAGAAAGCTGGGTTTAAGCGGTTGCTCAGCTCTATCCACTGCATCAGGCAACCACTCCAGAGAAGAAAACTTGTCGCTCATCTGTGCTCACCGTATATATCTGCAGAAGAAATAAGCTAACAAAGCCTCCGTCGAACATCACTCCATGTTCAATGGGGTTATAATTTCCAATAGTGCACACACAGCACATTCTGGCCAAAGGCGCCCTCATGAGCGAACACACTCTCTTTGATCGTAAACTCATTGCACAACGTCGCATGACTGCATTGAAGAGAGCGCAAGAAGGCGCTGATTTCCTGATGAAGGCAGCTGCCGCAGATTTGCAAGATCGTCTGGAATTCATCAGCAGAGAGTTTGACTGCGGAGTAGATCTCGGCGGTCACACTGGCCACATCTTTGAAGCACTAAAGGCGTCAGGAAAAGTCAAACACCTGCTGCGAGCCGATCTGTTCGGTGCAGACCCAAACCTTTCTGAGCCTGATTTGATTGTAGATGACGCCGTCCTGCCTTTCGCACCGGAAAGCCTGGACCTGATTGTATCTTCACTTAACTTGCAGATGCTCGACGATCTTCCAGGAACACTCGTCCAGATCAAACGTGCCTTAAAACCAGATGGCCTTTTCCTCGGCCTCTTATTAGGAACTGATACCCTTGCGGAGTTAAGAGACTGTCTGATGCGCGCCGAGATGGAAGTTAGTGAAGGCGTATCACCACGCGTTATCCCATTTGCAGATACCAGAGATCTTGGCGGCCTTCTCCAACGCGCAGGTTTCGCACTCCCAGTAACCGACATAGATCGGTTAACCGTTAGATACGACACCATGTTTGACTTGATCAGAGATCTGCGCGCAATGGGCGCAACGAACCCTTTGAAAGATCGCTTGAAGTCACCGACAAGCAAGAAGGTCTTCATGAAAGCGGCAGAGATCTATGCACAGGATTACTCAGATGCAGATGGACGCATCCGTGCAACCTTCACTTTCGCATCTCTGTCCGGCTGGGCACCACATGAATCGCAGCAAAAACCTCTAAAGCCCGGCTCTGCAAAGCACAGCCTGGCCGAAGCTCTTGGAACAAAAGAAATAAAGTCCTGATTAGCCAGAAATCGCGGCAAGCAAAGTATCTGAGATGAACTGGAAGTTGTCCGAAATCGTGCTGCTAATTGCAGTCAGGCTGGCGGCAATGGCAAGAACAATCAAAGCGGCAAGAATGGCGTATTCAACTGCAGCGGCTCCGCGCTCGTCTTCGGTCATATGAGCAATCGTAAATCCACATTTCTGATTGTGATACGCTTTCTCATTCAACGCCATTACTGCCTCTTGTTCTCCGTGATCTCCCGCTAATAAGACACAAGGTCGATTAGATGCGGGATCAGCGGCTCATCTGCTGGTGGCATTTCATAATCACGTAAACGCACTGCCCGTACCCATTTCAGGTTTTGCCCCTCTGCCCCGTGAGGTGTGCCCGACCAGCGCCTACAAACGTAAAGTGGCATCAGCAGATGAAAATCTTCGTAAGTGTGGCTCGCGAAACTTAGGGGAGCAAGGCACTCTTTTTTAACTGTAATTCCCAGTTCCTCAGATAATTCACGGATCAAACAGTCCTCTGGTGTCTCACCAGCTTCGATCTTCCCACCCGGAAACTCCCAGAAACCTGCCATTGATTTACCCTCAGGGCGCTGAGCAAGCAGAATGCGGTTATCAGCATCAATCAAGGCACACGCCGCAACCATCACAATTTTCATTTATTTTCCCGTTTCACAAAGGACCACTCTGAAAACCTTTTGGAAACCATACCAAAGGTCCCGAGTGAAATTTTACTGATTTTCTTAAGGCTGGGCATCTTTGCAATAGTGATAAGCATAGGCTTCTCGATACCCGAGGGAATCGTAGAGCTCTACAGCAGCAGCATTATCTGCCACCACTTGCAGCCAAGCAGTTTCCGCACCGCGCTTAGCCCCAAGACTCTGTACTTCGCACATCAAAGCATAAGCCAGTCCCTGACGACGAAACGCTTCAGCAGTCTTCACACTAAAGATGCCGAGTAGATCGCCATCCACAACACCAAGCAGAACAGCTACTGGAACACCATCTTCAGTTTCAAGCACCAGCGCAATCAGTTCGACAGTCACTCTTGAAAGCACATCATGAAGTGCCTGCTCTGTTTCACTCAACGGCTCCCCATGCTTCGCACCGTCAACCTGTGCGTAATTAGAAATCCATTCACTCAGTGAGACTTCGGAGAGTTTGTACCCTTTAGGCACATCAGTATCACCAAGCCCCCAAATGGATCGTGACAGCACCAGCGTCTCATCAACGCGAGCATACTTCTGAGAGGTCAGCACCTGATCCACATCTGTTGGAACCAAAGGTGTCCAGCGAACATGAAACGCCGTCTGAAGTCGCTTGAAGCGTGCTCGCACAGAATCCAATCGGCTCTCGGCTTCATCACCGTCTTGGGCATCATAAAAATTCAGAGAGTTATTACGGCGCGCACTGCCACCTGGCGAGAGACGGGAAATCCAGCTCCCGTCATGATGCGCCATGAGGCTGGGAAAGCAATTCAGATTTGCCTGCTCTAGCTTCAACACCGTTTCCAGATCGCAATTCGGTTGGCGAGGTTGAACCCGCTTAGCTTCTGTAGTCACCATTGATTGCCACATATTCCTTGGTGAGATCACAAGTCCACACGGTCGCACCGCCACTTCCAATACCAAGATCAACCTTCAGGATGATCTCGTCTTCTTTCATGACAGCAGACGCTTCTTCTTCGCTGTAATCAGGATCACGCTCTCCCTCAACCGCAACACGGATGTCGCCAAACCAGATCGCAAGCTTATCACGGTCAGCAGGCTCACCCGCCTTGCCAACAGCCATCACGACACGGCCCCAGTTCGCATCTTCGCCAGCAAATGCAGTTTTCATCAATGGAGAGTTTGCAATCGCCATAGCAATCCGCTTTGCAGAAGTATCGCTCTCAGCACCTTCTACTCGCACTTCAACAAACTTGGTCGCACCTTCCCCATCACGAACGATCATCTGAGCCAGCTCAAGCATCATGCTGGAGAGAGCTTCACGGAACTCCGCGAGACGCGGATCCGCAGCACTTTCGATCCAGTCACCCCCAGCAGACCCAGTAGCTGCCAACAGCACAGTGTCTGAGGTGGACGTATCACTATCAACCGTAATGGAATTAAAAGAGCCGCCCACACACTCAGAAAGCAAGCTCTGCAAAGCAGGCGCTTTAATTGGAGCGTCAGTGAACAAGAAGCCAAGCATGGTCGCCATATCAGGCGCAATCATACCTGCACCTTTGGCAATACCATTCAACGTAACCGTCGCATCACCCAGCTTCACACGACGTGTGCTCATCTTAGGATAGGTATCCGTGGTCATGATCGCTTTGGCTGCGTCCATCCACTTGTCAGCG
>NZ_LMCJ01000011.1:8861-26930 GCF_001623085.1 Pseudovibrio sp. W74 | reverse complement strand
CAGCCACCAGGCCACCAGCCACACCAGCAAATTTCTCAGCCGGCAGCGGCTCGCCAATCACACCGGTAGACGCCAGATATAGCTCATCCGCAGCAAACCCGGTTGCCTTTGAAAGGATGTCCGCTGAGAGCTCAACAGATGCGAGCCCCTTCTTGCCCGTAAACGCATTCGCATTCCCGGAGTTGACCATAATTGCACGCGCAACACCCTTGGAAAGGTTCTGCTTACACCAGTCAACCGGAGCACTCGTGCATTTAGATGTCGTGAACACACCAGCAATCTGAGCAGGCTCATCAAACACAGTCAGGAGAACGTCAGTACGTCCTTCATACTTCAGACCAGCTGCAGCAGTTGCCATTCGAACGCCCTTAACTTCCGGAAGTTCTGGATAGGACTTGGGTGCGAGTGGAGAAATGGTCGCGGACATGAAAACCTCCCGAAGAAAACTGTGTCTATGCAGCAAAAAAGTAGCCCCGGAAGGCCTAAGCCATCCGAGGCTACAAAAACAAGATGTTTTATTTCAATAATCAGCAAAGCTAATAAGCACTAGCCTATTATTTGCTTTCTTCAGCTTTCGCTTCATCAGCATCGGCACCGATGATTTCCACAGTGTTCTTGGCTTTCAGCTCTTCAAGCACCTCACGGAATTTCGTCAGAACCAGCTCCTGACGGATCTGACCTTCAGCCGTTTCAAAGGCTGGAGCGGACTGTGTGCGTGCTTCCTTGTTCAGGATTACGTGATAACCGAACTGTGTTTGCACAGGCTCTTTTGTAAACTCACCCGGTTTCAGAGCAAAAGCAGCTGTTTCAAACTCAGGGACCATCTGGCCTTTTCCGAAGAAACCAAGGTCACCACCGTTAGGGCCGGAAGGACCAGTGGACTTTTCCTTTGCAAGCTCAGCAAAGTCCGCACCACCTTCGAGCTGCTTAATGATGTCCTTCGCCTCATCTTCCTTCTCTACAAGGATGTGCGCTGCATTGATCTCTGGAGCACCCTGATAGTTGGCATACTCAGCCTCGTAAGCAGCCTTAACTTCGTCTTCGGTGATAGCGCTCTGAATGTACTTCTGGAAATACGCATTGCGAAGTGCACGCGTGCGTTCAAATGCCATTAAGCGTTTAAAATCATCAGTTTCTGCAAGTTTTTCTTCTGCGCCGGCTTCTGCAAGCAGGTTCATCTCAACCAACACATCGGTCAAAACCTTGCGCCATTCGGTTGGTGGAACACGCTGCAGCTGCTGCGCGTAATCTTGAGCTGCATAAGCAAGATCAGCTTCGGTAATAACGCTCTGGCCAACCTTCGCAACTGGCTTGTCCAGATCTGGAGCCGCATCAGCATCCTGTGCCTGCGCTGCACTCAGCCCAATAACCAGAGCAGCAACAGCAACTGAACTACCTAGGATCCCTGTAAATTTACGAAGCATAAGATCACTTTCTTTCCTGTTTATGGAGAGTTTAAAAAGAGTTGCAAAACAACAAAGCACTATATTGCGACGGCAACTGCCGTTGACAACCTTTCGGCCCACTCTTATCTCTCTGTCGCCTGCTTTTTTACTCGCAGGTGTTTAATATGCTGTGACCCAGATCAGACTCACAGAGTTTTGACTGGTTAGATCACGAATGTGAAGATTTTTAGGGCCCGACCGCGACGTGAAAAAACCGGCGCGCCCAAAGTAGGAAGGACCGCCACATGGTGGGGCTCGGCGCACTCGCTCGTAAGATATTTGGTTCAGCAAATGACCGTCGGATTAAGACACTCAAGCCCACAGTAGACGCTATTTCTGCTTTGGAGCCGGAAATGGAAGCTCTGACAGATGAACAGCTGAGAGCCAAAACTGACGAGTTCCGCGAGCAACTGGCAAACGGCGCTAAGCTGGACGACCTCTTGGTTCCGGCATTTGCAGTCGTGCGGGAAGCTTCCCGCCGCGTCCTTGGTCTTCGGCACTACGACGTGCAGCTCATCGGTGGTATGGTTCTCCATGCTGGAGAAATCACCGAAATGCGCACCGGTGAAGGTAAGACCCTTGTTGCAACGGCTCCAGTATACCTTAACGCATTGACAAGTAAGGGCGTTCACGTTGTGACTGTGAACGATTACCTGGCAACGCGTGATATCGAATGGATGGGTCAGGTTTACCGGTTCCTCGGTCTGACAACTGGTTTGATCGTACACGGCATCTCTGATGAAGAGCGTAAAGCCGCTTATGCAGCGGACGTCACATACGGCACCAACAACGAATTCGGCTTCGATTATCTTCGTGACAACATGAAGTATGATCGCGAGTCCATGTGCCAGCGCCCACATCATTATGCAATCGTGGATGAAGTCGACTCCATTCTCGTGGATGAAGCTCGTACCCCTCTGATTATTTCCGGCCCGCTGGAAGATCGTACAGACTTCTACAATCTCATCGATACATTTATTCCTCAGTTGACTGAAGAGGACTTTGAACTCGACGAGAAAGCTCGCTCCGCAACCTTCACCGAAGCAGGTAACGAGAAGCTTGAGCAACTCTTGACAGAAGCAGATCTTCTAAAGGGCGAATCGCTTTATGACGTGGAGAACGTGACAGCTGTTCACCATCTTCAGCAGGGTCTGAAAGCGCATAAGCTTTTCCAACGCGATAAAGATTACATCGTCCGCAACGATGAAGTCGTTATTATTGACGAGTTCACTGGCCGTATGATGCCGGGCCGTCGTTTCTCTGAGGGCCTCCATCAGGCTTTGGAAGCAAAAGAAAAAGCTGCTATCCAGCCAGAGAACCAGACACTCGCATCCATCACATTCCAGAACTACTTCCGCATGTACGACAAGCTGGCTGGTATGACCGGTACAGCAATGACGGAAGCTGAAGAGTTTATGGACATCTACAGCCTAGACGTGGTGGATATTCCAACCAACGTTGCTGTTCAGCGTGTCGATGACGACGATGAAGTGTACCGCACAGTTGCCGAAAAGTACGACGCCATTCAGGTACTCGTAGATGACTGCCATGAACGCGGTCAGCCTGTTCTGGTAGGTACAACATCCATTGAAAAGTCCGAGATGCTCGCCGAGCTGCTCATCAAGAACGGCTACACTCAGATCGATGTGTCAGACCCGCTCGGCTTTGCAAGCATGTACACCGGCAAGGATGCAGGTAAAAAGAAGGTCTTCGCAGTTCTGAACGCACGTTACCATGAGCAGGAAGCAAGCATCATCGCGCAGGCAGGTGTGCCTGGTGCTGTGACCATTGCAACCAACATGGCTGGCCGTGGTACAGATATCCAGCTCGGTGGTAACGTTGAAATGCGTATCGCGAACGAACTGGGCGACATGCCTGAGGGCGCTGAGCGTACTGCAAAAGAAGACGCCATCAAAAAAGAAGTTGAAGCGCTTAAGCAGAAAGCTCTTCAGGCTGGCGGCCTCTACGTTGTTGCAACAGAGCGCCACGAAAGCCGCCGCATTGATAACCAGCTGCGCGGTCGTTCTGGCCGTCAGGGTGACCCTGGTCACTCCAAGTTCTTCCTGTCTCTTCAGGATGATCTGATGCGCATCTTCGGTTCTGAGCGCATGGACTCCATGCTTCAGAAGCTTGGCCTGCAGGACGGTGAGGCAATCGTTCACCCTTGGATCAACAAGGCACTGGAAAAAGCTCAGCAGAAAGTGGAAGCTCGCAACTTCGACATTCGTAAGAACCTGCTGAAGTTCGATGACGTGATGAACGACCAGCGTAAAGTCGTCTTCGATCAGCGCCTCGAAATGATGGACCCTGAAGTTACTCAGGAAGCTGTTGTGGAAATGCGCGAAGAGTTCGTCGAAGATCTCGTTGCAGCACACATTCCAGAGCGCGCTTACCCTGAGCAGTGGGACACTGAAGGCCTTCAGGAAGAAGCACGAACAAAGCTGAACCTCGACCTGCCAATCATTGAATGGGCAAACGAGGAAGGCATTGCAGACGAAGAAGTCACCGCGCGCCTGAAGAAGGAAGCCAATCAGGTTATGGCGAGTAAGGCTGCAAACTACGGTCCAGACGTTATGCGTCAGATCGAGCGTGCAGTTCTTCTGCAAACCATCGACAACCTGTGGCGTGAGCATCTGGCGAACCTTGATCACCTGCGTTCTGCAGTTGGTCTGCGTGGCTACGCACAGCGTGATCCACTTCAGGAATACAAAACGGAGTCCTTCACTCTCTTTGAAAACATGCTGAGCACCCTGCGCCAGACCACTACATCACAGTTGATGATGGTTGAGTTGGTTCAGCAGCAGGCTCCGGAAACACCGCAGATGCCTTCCCACATGGAAGCACATCACACCAATCCTATGACTGGTGAAGACGAGATGATGGAAGCGGACCGCCAACTGGCTGAAGCACGTGCAGCATCTGCACCTGACGGTCGTGAGTCAGATGATCCCGAAACATGGGGTCGTGTAGGTCGGAATGAGCCTTGTCCATGTGGATCTGGCAAAAAGTACAAGCATTGCCACGGTGCACTTGTCTGATCCGACATTAATCAAGTTCAAGAAAGGGCTGCTTCGGCGGCCCTTTTTTATTACAGACGACCTCCCGCTTCACACCAAGGAAATCTGCACCAGAAAGGCAGGAGTATTCCCAAAACCTGAGAATGTTAATCTACGCTTCTTTCAGCTCTAATTTGTAAGAAGCGGCAAAACATGAACACTTCAAGCACGCTCGATTTTAACAAGGTCCTCCGACAGCTCACCCCAAAAACTAAACTGGAAAGAACACGAGCATCCGTTGAAGTGCATCTCGGACAGCGTATTGAAGCATTCTACGCACCTGCAAAAAACAGCTATCTGGCTCAACTCTGCGATGTGTACGGCAGCGACAAAGGCACCAACTGCCCGGAAACCACCCAATTCAACTGGGAGCCTCACACTTACACCGATTTCTACAGCATGATTTTCGATCATTGCCGAGACAAGATCACAAACGTGCTCGAATGCGGCATCGGTACGAATGACACCAGCTGCCTTTCAAACATGGGCAAAGAAGGCAAACCCGGCGCTTCCCTTCGCGTCTGGAGAGACTATTTCCCAAATGCTGAGATAACCGGCCTCGACATTGACGAAAAATGCTTATTCTCTGACTCTCGCATTCAGACCTATCAGGTGGATCAGACCAGCCCGGAAAGCATCTCAGGCTTCAAAACCGCCGCAAAGCCAGAGCCCTACGACCTGATCATCGATGATGGCCTCCACCATTACGAAGCGGGGATTGTCTTCTTCGAGAACATTGTAGACCTGCTCGCAAGCAATGGCGTTTACATGATCGAGGATGTGAACCGGCACGACATTCATCGCTATGCCGAGTACTTCCAAAAGCGGGAAAGTGAATTCAGCTGCCGCTGCCTCCTGCTCTATCGCCAGCATGTCAGCCTACGCGACAACATGCTCGTCATGATCACCCGCAAACAATAACCCTCCCCACACATCATCCTCTGAAAAGCCAGACGTTGACGACTCAACATTACTTATTCTAGTACTAGAATATAATTTTATTCTAAGGCTAGGATAGTATGTCTGAAAGCCTCACTGACAGCGAACTGCTCGTCCTCGGCCTTGTCTCCGAGATGCCCCGCCATGGCTATGAGCTGGAGCAGGTCATAGAGCAGCGAGGCATGCGCGAGTGGACGCAAATCGGGTTCTCTTCCATCTACTTCGTGCTGGGCAAGCTGGAGAAGAAAGGCTTTGTCACTGCAGAAAAGCCCACTGGTGTTAAGGCAAAGAAGAGCTTCCTCATGACAGAGGCAGGCCGCCAAGCTCTCATTGCACAAACCCTCTCAGCTATCACAACAGTTCGTCCAACATACTCATCCCTCCTCTTGGGCATGATCCATTGGCCGACGCTGCAACGAGACCAAGCCCTTAGCGCCTTAAGCGAGCGTGGCAAAGTAATACAAAAAGAAATCTCCCGAATTGAAAACATCCAATTAGACCAACAACCTTTGCCTGATCACGTCGAAGCCCTCTTTGACTACTCCATCACTCAGCTCAAATCAGAGGCCGACTGGCTTCAGAAAACTCTGGACTACATGACCTGCAAACCATGGAACACATGAGGACATAGCTATGACAACAACCGATTTCAGAGACAGGCTCTATGAGTTATATCGGCCACCAAGCGACTGTTTTACATTTGTCGATGTTCCCGACATGCAATTCGCTATGATTGATGGACATGGCAATCCTGAAGGAGAAGCATTCGCCCAGGCGATTAAATGGCTTTTCACCGTGATCTACCCCATCAAGCTCGACACAAAGAAACGACTTGGCAAGCGCTTTGTGGAACCACCTATAGAGTGTCTGTGGTGGGCCGACGATGTGACCGATCTCATCACCGGCAACAAAGACAAGTTGAAGTGGCGTTTGATGATTGTCCTGCCTCACTGGACCGATGACACCCTCTTCGCTCAAGGCGTGGAAACTGCAATAGAGCGTCTCGGAGAAAAACCAGCATCATTGCAAAGAGGTATTCTGACAGAAGGCCGTTCAGTCCAGATCCTTCACAAGGGTCCTTATGAGGATCTTCGCAATGTTTGCGCAAAACTTCATCAGGAGTTTCTCCCGGAACATTCTCTGAAACCTAACGGACATCATCACGAAATCTACCTTAATGACTCAACCCGAACAGCACCGGAAAAGAGAAAAACGGTCATCAGGCAACCTGTGATCTAGGTGCTGTTTCAAACTTCCATCTCGGGCTCGACAAAGAATTGCAAGCATCATCAAACCAAAAGACGAGAAACAACAGCACTTTACAACTTAAGAATTCCTAGGCGATACTCCGCTACTATCCTGAGAAAACAAAACGAGTGGCAGCGGAGATGTTAGCATCCGCGTCTCAGGAGCAAAAGATGACCTCAGATTTGTCTGGGAATGCACTTCATCAGTTTCTAACATTGATGTTAGTGAGCAGCATTTCAATGGGAATGCTAACACGGCCAGCCACGGCACAATCAGAAACCCTACCCTCTTCACAAAAGGATCAGGCGCCGGTCTCAGACACGGCCTCTGAGCAACCAGCCACTCCCCAGGCACTTAAAGTGCCCCCCGGCTACTACAGTCAGGTAGACCAAAGCCTCGGCGTCCTACTCTCCATCTACGATGCACCATCAGACGATGCAGCTGTTATTGTTCAACTGCCTGGAGATACAATCCTCAACTCCGACGGTCAACAAAAGCGGGTTGACGATCTACGCTGGCAACATGTCAGCCTCGGAGAGATAGAGGGTTGGGTTGAAGCCCAAAAGCTGAAAGCCGCCATACCCGTCCCATTCACCGGGACAAATCTGCCAGTTCTGGGTGTCTGCGGAGGAACTGAGCCGTCTTGGAGTATTGAGTGGAACTCCAGCGTCGTAACTTACTCGAACATCACCGGACTGCTCCATCGTGTCCCGTTTCAGTCAGTAAAAGCAGAAACAGACAAGAACACTACATTGCTTCAGGCAGGTAATGAAAGCATCGATCTAAAAATGACCATCTCCGAGAAGCAATGCACTTTCACCCCATTGGACTCTTTCGTCTGGGGAGAGGCCGTCGCCACCATCACACAGCCTGGACAAAAACCATTGACACTCAAAGGGTGCTGCAGACCAGTCTCAGATGGCTACCGCTAAACCGTATCTATCCGCCCAATAAAAAAAACCCGGGTCACCCCGGGTTTAATTCTCTTAGCCTGTCGATCGTGACTTAGTTCACGACAACCTTGGCACCGATATCGACATGGTCATAAAGATAGGAAACATCTTCGTTGAACATGCGGATACATCCGGATGAAACAGCACGACCGATGCTCCAGTCCTCAGTCGTACCGTGGATACGGTAGATGGTAGCACCTAGATACAGCGCACGCGCACCCAATGGGTTGTCTGGACCGCCCTTCATGTAACGTGGAAGGGTACGGCCTTTTTTCGCTTCACGACGGCGCATTTCTTCCGGCGGTGTCCAACCCGGCCATTTTGCTTTGCGGGTGATACGCTCGGTACCATTCCACTCAAAACCTTCACGGCCAACACCGATGCCATAACGCATCGCTTTGCCGCTTTCCTGCACGTGGTAGAGATAGCGTTCTTCGGTATCAATGATGATGGTACCTGGCTTCTCATTAGTGCGGTACGTGATCAGCTTACGCTTGAACTTACGGCGAGCTGAGTTGGATGCCATAGCAGGAGAATCTGGGAAGATGTCCCATTGGCGTGTGTCTGGATTCCACAGCTTGCCCGCGCTTGCCGGTGCTACAAACACAAAGCTAACCAACGTACAAATGACAGCAAATATTCCCTTGCGAAGATGTCCTCGCATCGTCACCCCCTGAAATTGGCGATAGCCCCTGACCCTGCGGGACCTGTCGAATTTTAAAAATAAATCAGCGCCGAGAAAGAACAAACTCTAACAAAAAAAATTCTCGGACCTCTGAGTTTCCATATGTTTCAAATTGAGACTGATTATCAACATCTGATAATCGATATCCAAGCAAAACCTCACTTCCGCGGGTCATTTGTTTCACTTTTTTCAATTTTCCTCATGCCAAGCAAAATTTTCGCTCAATTCTATCGGTTCGTCCGCTGATAAAAAAATCCTGCCTTAGCCTAAGTCACAGGTAAACCTCTGAATGAAAGGGGCATATAATACGGCCAATGGGAGGCCTTATATGAATATCGATAGTATCCAAGATGTAACCTGCCTGCCTTTCACCGCCTTTGGCCCTGAAAGCGCAGAACCAATTATTTTCATCCATGGCTTTGGTGGCGACGCCAGCACATGGCGCAATATTCAAGTTCAGTTAGAAAACAAACGTCGCACAATCGCGTTTGACCTTCCTGCTCACGGACGTGCACTGGCCGATTTTGAGCCATGCAACGCTGTGGGCTCAGCAAAAGCCGTCGTGAAATCTCTCGATGCGCTGAAGCTCGACCGCGTCCACCTAGTCGGTCACAGCATGGGCGGTGCAATTGCAACACTGATCGCCATGCGCAGCCCAGAACGCATTGCAAGCCTCACTTTGCTTGCTCCGGGCGGGTTCGGTCCAGAGATCAACGCAAAGCTTCTACGCCGTTACGCAGTTGGCCAAACAGAAGCAGAACAACAAGTGCTGCTGGAACAATTTGTCGGCCTTGACTTCGAGCTTCCGAAGAAATTGGCAGACTATGTGGCCACGCAGCGTTCCACTCCGGGCGCTGCTGAAGCACTCAAAGCTGTATCAGGCCTTATTCTGGAAGGTGAAAGTCAGGGCGTACTGCCAACTGGTAAACTCGGCGAACTGCCAATGCCAATCAAGGTGGTCTGGGGCACGCAGGACAAGATCTTGCCAACCCGCCAATGCCATAAACTGCCAGGACCAATCGCCTGCCACGTTTTCGATCGTGTCGGCCACATGGTTCACATGGAGATCCCGCAGGAAGTGATCCGGCTTATTCTGGAAAACACCCGCTAAAGCCAACATCCAACCTTTGTGCTGAGGTTTGACTAAAAAAGCGTGCCGGAGCTCTCTCTGGCACGCCTTTAAGATCGTCGACTTAAGCTGGTGGAAGCAGGCCGTCTTTCCACTCCTGCCCAATCACCCGGCGCGCCATCATGTGCGAACGCGGATGGTTGATGCTATCAACCGCAATCAGCTTGCCTTTTTCCAGATACGCGACATAGAAACTGTCGGAACTTGTATCCCCCACAAGCACAGCCTCATCGTATCCATTAGACAATCCGGCAATCTGCAGCTTGATATGGTGCTGGTCAGACCAGAACCACGGCAACGGGTCATAGTCGTGACTGTGATCATGGTCGGGATCAGTCAACGCAACTGCGACAGCTTTTGCCTGATCAATTGCATTTTGAACGCTCTCCAGACGAATGCTACGACCATAGCGCTCTGAGAAGAAGCGAACACAATCGCCGCAAGCATAAACATCCTCGTGAGAGGTCTGCCCTGCTCCATCAACCAGAATGCCATCATCCACGTCCAGACCAGCGGCCTCTGCAAGCTCCGCATTCGGCACAGCACCAACAGCAGAAAGTACCAGATCACACGGAATTTCACTGCCATCAGCAAGTTTCACGGAAGAAACTTTGCCATCAGTCCCTTCAATGCTGGTCACACCGGTTCCGCAAAAGAGTTCCGCTCCATTGCCGGAATGCAAACCATGGAAGAACGATGAGATGTCGGGCGAAACCACACGCTTCAGCAGACGCTCCTGCGCTTCCAGCACAACAACATCCAGCCCCATGCTCTTTGCAACAGCCGTCACTTCCAGACCGATATAACCGCCACCGATAACAACGAGTTTCTTGCCAGGCACAAAGAGTTGCTTGATGAGCTCAACATCACCAATGGAGCGAAGCGTCACAACGCCTTCCAGCTCCGCACCCGGCAATGGCAAATCGCGAGCGCGGGTTCCGGTTGCAAGCAGCAACTTGTCCCAACTCACCTCTTCACCGCTTGCCAGCCTGACACTCTTCTTCTCCAGATCAATGCTATCAACATGCGCATTGACCTTCAGATTGATATTGTTGGTTTCATAAAACGCTTCTGGACGAATAAACAGCGCATCCGGCGCCACATCTCCACTCAGAAACTTCTTGGAGAGCGGCGGGCGTTGATAAGGCGGCTGAGGCTCGTTTCCAAGCATCACAAGCTCACCTTCATATCCCTTTTGTCGAAGAGTTTGTGCGGCCTGCACACCTGCTTGCCCAGCACCCACCACAACAATCTTATTAATCATTCTCAAAACCCGTATTAGCCGCAGACAGAAAACACAGCAGATCCGTATTGTCTGCTTTGCTCAACAAACCCGTACCGCAAAAGCAATGTGGCGCTTAGCCCTGGCAAAAACCAGAGCAAGCGCCACATTTAAAATGAAAATTTGTGAAGATCTTAAGGTCGTATCGCTGAAAAGTGCCTTGCGGTTTTCAGAAAAAGATACGCCGGGCAAATCCCTAAAGCAGTTTGAAGCCATCGAAACGAAAGCAAACTGCTTTAGGCAGCGCGCACTTTTTCAAGGAATGCACCAACAGTATTGTTGATGTGATCTGCCTGACGAGAAAGCGCGTCGGCAAGATCAGACACTGTACCGCCAGTGCTACGTGCATTACTGGATGCATTTTCAACCATCTGCATTGCACTCGCTCCTTCTTGCGAGCTTTGCGTCGCATTCGCCACATTTTCAGTAATCGACTGAATAGCTGCGTTCTGCTGCTCAACAGATGCTGCAACAGCCGCCGCGATCTGGCTCATTTCGTGAATAACATCACTCACATCGCCAATAGCGCCGACCGCTTCCGCTGAGGCTTCCTGAATGGAGCCAACCTGCTGTGCAATTTCCTCAGTTGCCTGAGAAGTCTGATTTGCCAGCATCTTCACTTCAGATGCCACCACAGCAAAGCCTTTGCCATGTTCACCCGCACGGGCTGCTTCAATGGTCGCGTTCAGAGCAAGCAAGTTCGTCTGGTTCGCAATATCACGAATGAGCCCAACAGCCTCACCAATACGATTTGCTGCATCACTCAACAGATTCATGGTCTCAGCAGTCGCTTTTGAACCTTCAACCGCTCGGTCTGCAACGCTCGTTGATTGCTCAGCCTGTCCCGCAATCTCGTTGATGGACATGGCCAGCTCTTCCGTCGCAGCAGATGCGCTGGAAACATTCTCAGCAGCACTCTCAACGGCACGACCAGCAGATACGGCTTCTTTCGATACGTTGTCTGCAGCAGATCCCACATCATTAGACGCTTCACCAAGCCCATCCGCAGCGCTGTGCAGACTACTCAGCGCTTCAGCAACGGTTTGCTCGAAGCCAACAATGAGATTATCAACTTGCTCGGCACGGGCCTGTTTCTCAGCATTTTCATTATCTTGATGATCCTGCAGCTTGCGCCGCTCCTCAATATTGTCGCGGAACACCTGCAGTGTCTGCGCCATGGCGGAGATTTCCCTACCGCCTTTATTGAGAGGGATCACAGCTGACAAATCATTCTTCGCCAGCAATGCCATAGCATTACGCAACGCATTCAGATTACGCAAAATACCGAAGATTAGGAGAGAGCCAAGAATGAACAGCGTTAGCGCGATACCACCAACTGCAATGCCCAGATAAAGGTTTGTCTGCTGTGTGGTCGCCGTCAGGCGCGCCTGCGCATCATTCGCACCCTGCACCGCAGAGTTTTTCAACTCATCAAGCCGTGGCGGAAGAAGGTCAAACAGATTCGCCAGCAGCTCAGAACTCGTCGCCCGCTTATCAAAGGCCTTAGAGTAAGCCTCAAACGCCTTCTTGTAGGCCAGCATATTGGTTTTGACCTTCTCAGCAACAGCCGGGTCAATTTGTGCTCGCGGCACGGTGCGCTCATAACGGGAGAATGCAACTTCAAACGCACCCAGAGAATTTTGGCTACCCGTAAGCGCATAGTCCAGTTGCGCACGCGCCAGATCACTAAACGTATGCATCAGCTTCAGCGTATTAGGGTCTTTGCTACGTCTGTGCTTTTGTTTAACAGCGGATTCTGCCTGAGAAAGCGCGGCGGACAGCTCTTTCTGCAAGCCACGGTCCGCATCATATCCAAGCGTGGACTGGTAGCCATGCAACATCTCAAAGGCACCACTGATTGCATCAACGGTATCCCGCGCATCGGAAATTTCGAGGAAGTAATCCATGGCAACCGGAAGAGTACTCAGTTCCTGCAACTCAGTCTGCGCTTCACCAACCAACGTGTCGAATCGACTTTTCAGGCTGTCGCTCGGCACATTTTCATAATCTTTTTGTGTCGATTGCAGCACACCCGCGGTAATTGCAATCGTCTGGCTCAGCTCAGCAAGTTCGGTGTATTCTTTCGACTGCAGAAAGGCAGCCTCTGTTTGCTGTTGGCTCCAAAGATAAACAAAGCCAACACCACCAAATCCGATAAGTGTCAGAATACCAAGAGCAATTGCCCGAAACCGAATACTTACATTTCGAGTTAACGAGAAAACTTTATTTCCCGTAGAAGAAATAGCCCGCTTCCAATTTACTCGCATCGGAGACCCCTAGACCGATAAAATTACTAATAGTATTTTTAATTATTCCTCACAGGTATAGGTTCAAATCGTTTAAAGATTACAAATAATGCATCGCACAAATGATTTTGTTGCTCAGCCCACCCAGCGTCATGTGCTAAGGACGCATAAAAATAAGACACACCATTGCTCTCGCTTACCAAATTAGTTCCCATTATCTTCGTTTTGCTCTGGTCCACCGGTTTCATCGGTGCACGCCTTGGAGCGCCCTACTCAGAGCCTTTTGCGTTCTTGAGTCTCCGCTTTCTGCTCGTCCTGCCGTTGATGGGCATCATTATCTGGTTGTCTGGCAGAAGCTTTGCTTTAACGCGCCAGCAGGTCCTCCATGCCGTCATCACAGGCATGCTGGTCCATGGCATCTATCTCTCGGGGGTCTTCTGGGCCATCGACAACGGAATGCCAGCAGGCGTAACCGCTCTCATCACTGGTCTGCAGCCTTTCATCACCGGCACACTCGCATATTTCCTGCTGAAGGAAGATGTGACGCCGCGCCAATGGATCGGCCTGGCCGCCGGGTTTGTCGGTATCGTGCTGGTGATCCTGCCTAAGATGGGAAGCGGCGTTGCGCAGATCCCTCTTTGGACTGTTGCAGCCGCCTTTGTGGCAACCCTTGGCATCGCCTTCGGCACCACATGGCAAAAGCGTCAGCCATTGAATACTGATCTGGTCACAGGCATCTTCTACCAGTATTTCGGCGCCTTGCTCATAACGCTGCCGCTGTCCATGACGGAAAGCTGGGTCATCACCTGGTCAGGAGATCTGATCTTCGCGCTGGCATGGCTGGTCATTGTGTTGTCTGTGGGAGCAGTCCTGCTGCTCATGTACCTGCTCCAGCATGGAGCCGCGTCGACAACAGCAACACTGTTCTACCTGACACCCGTCGCAGCTGCCGTCGAAAGCTACTTCCTTTTCGGAGAGACGCTCAACTTCATTCAGCTGATTGGCATGGCAATCGTTGTGGTAGCAATCGCGGTTTGTCGGCCAAAGCAGAAAGCTTAAGCTCAGCCTTCAGCATCAGAAAAAGGACCAGCCTCAACACGCTGGTTCACACGGCGAACACGCATTAGCGCCGCATTAAACTCGCCACCCAGAATAAAGATGACGGCTGTCAGATACATAAAGATGATGGCCGTCATAATACCAGCTAGACCAGCATACAAAGACACATAGTTCGCCCACCGCGCCAGATAAGCACCAAAGGCTGTACCAGCAATAATCCAGAGGATCATTGTCAGTATAATACCGGGCAACACTTCAAAGAAGCTACGACGGCCAGCCGGCAGATACATATGAGCTGCCAGCAGAGCAAACATCAGCAACAAAGATGTGATGCCATAACGGACAATATTCGCCTTGTAGCTGAACTGCTCCATAACCGGTGCCAGATGAACAGCCCATTCCCAAGCCAGCGGACCAAACACGATCAGGAACGTTGAAACCATCAAAACAGCCGTTCCAATCAGAACCGCCAGAATGGATTGTGTTCGGCAGAAGAACCAACTGCGATTATCTCGAACACGATAAGCACGGTTCAACCCGACTCGCATGGCCTCAACGCCATTGGACGAGAACCACAGCGTGACGACCACACCAAAGGTCAGCAAATCACCACGCGGCTGAGTGAGAACGGCTTTGATTTCACCGGAAACAGGGCCAGCCACACGTTCGGGCCAGACATCAAAGATCAACTCCGTCGCACTTTGTGCAACCGAGTTCAGACCAAGAAAACCAGAGAACGCCGCCACAAATATCAAAAATGGAAACAGAGCCATCAATGATGACAAAGCCACATGGCTCGCCACTGCATAGCCATCATCAGAGTTGAAATGCCCGAGAGCATCTGCAAGCACCTGATACAATTTTCCCCAAAGGCCACGTTTCTTCATAAAACTGATCTGGTCTGTTTCTCTGTAAGTTTCAAGTTAGATAATAGACGGGACTTCAAGAAATATTCATGAAGAAAGCTCCCACCTTTAGGGCATTGCACAAATACACATCCCATTTAAGTTTGCAGTGCACAATGACCGAGTGGATTGAGGGAGGCAAGCCGTGTCGGAAACGGTGAATACAATAGAACAAGCAGTCGCACCATCGAAAGAAACACGTGCTCAGGCGCTACAATCTCTTGAAGCTCTGCTTGGCATCGCGCGCAAAAACGTAAAACTGCGCGTATTGAAAGATGGCCGCATCGCCTCCGCTCTCATGGAGCAGGAACAGCGTGCCACCCACGGTCTTGCCTGGCTTGCAACTTATGTGGAAGCCCTCAAGCAGCTGAACGCATACGGCGAACGGCTGGAAACCGAAGGCACCTTCGGCGAAGTGGAAAGCCTGATCCTGCGCATAGGCCTTGCAGAATACACCGCACAAGTCTTTGGCGGTCTGCCAATGAGTCAGGGCGAAATACTTCGCCTCTCTGACCTAGGCATCAGCCGCAGCGAAGCAAACAGTCATCACACCGAAGCTGTTGAAGCAGTCATTGCAGACGGCACCCAACCAGCCCTGCGCACGCGTCTTGCAGAACTCATGCAGCACGCAGAAGGTCAATCCACCATCGGCGCAACGGGACTGGACGAGACCTACGAGCAAATTCGCGAAGAGATGCGAAAGTTTGCCGAAGCAAAGGTCACTCCGTTTGCTCACGAATGGCACCTGAAAAACGAATACATCCCCCTTGAGATCATCAATGAGATGGCAGAGATGGGCGTATTCGGCCTGACGATTCCGGAAGAATTCGGCGGCATGGGTCTTGGCAAAGAATCCATGTGCGTGGTCTCAGAGGAACTCTCCCGAGCCTATATCGGTGTTGGCTCCCTTGGCACCCGCTCCGAAATTGCAGCAGAGCTCATTCTCGGCGGCGGTACGGAAGAACAGAAAGCCAAGTGGCTCCCACGCATCGCCTCTGGCGAAACTCTGCCAACCGCAGTCTTCACCGAACCAAACACCGGCTCAGACCTCGCATCGTTGAAAACACGCGCAGTTAAAGACGGCGACACATGGAAGGTCTCCGGCAACAAAACATGGATCACCCACCCGGTCCGTGCCGACATCATGACCTTGCTCACCCGCACCAAGCCGGAAGAGCCTGGTTACAAAGGCCTGTCCATGTTCATCGCGGAAAAGCCTCGCGGAACAGATGAAGAGCCATTCCCGGCTGAAGGCATGTCAGGTGGTGAGATTGAAGTTCTCGGCTATCGCGGTATGAAGGAATACGAAATCGCGTTTGATGGTTTTGAAGTCAAAGACGAAAACCTGCTGGGTCAGGTGGAAGGTCAGGGCTTCAAACAACTCATGCAAACCTTCGAGTCCGCCCGCATTCAAACTGCCGCCCGTGCAATCGGCGTCGCTCAATGTGCTCTGGACCTTGGCCTGCGTTATGCGCAAGAGCGTGTCCAGTTTGGCAAGTCACTCATCAACTTCCCGCGTGTATCTGACAAGCTCGCCATCATCGCCTGCGAAACCATGATCGCCCGCCAGCTCACCTACTTCTCTGCTTGGGAGAAAGACAGTGGCCGACGTTGTGATCTGGAAGCAGGCATGGCGAAACTACTGGGCGCACGCGTGGCCTGGGCTGCAGCAGACAACGCACTGCAGATCCATGGCGGCAACGGCTTTGCACAGGAATACCCGATCTCTCGCGTACTCTGCGATGCACGTATTCTCTCAATCTTTGAGGGGGCAGCAGAAATTCAGGCGCAGGTAATCGCACGCCGTTTGCTGGATGAAACCGAGCTGTAAAGCGTTTTCCCGAAAAGAACAGGAAGCGCGACTATTTCCGTCGCGCTTCTTCATAAACTGAGAGTTCAAGGCGCTTATCCATAAGCGTCTTTCTTATTTCAAATCGCTCGTCAGTCTTGGTCGCAGCTTTAAGCTGATCTTCCAATGTGGAGATCTCGCGGCGCAGAGTCAGTTCTCCCTGAATGCTACCACCAGCTCCATTCACCACACTCATTTGTGCGCTCTGAGCGAAATTTGTCCCGGACCTTCTGGGGATAGGTTTTCCCGCACCTTCAAGGTGATCCATAGAACCATTCATCTGTGATCGGCGAATTTGCTGCTCGATTAGTCGATCCATTCCCATAAACAGACCTCTATCCTTTGTTTTTCTTAGATCAATTTCTCTGATGACTGTGGCTGCAACATGTTCATATGCAATTTTTCTAAATTTTTTTGCTGAATACAATTAACTTACAATCGGGCCAAATTATCGATTTTATCTTTACGGTAATAAATCCACCATCTCCGGTTGCATTATGCAATTTGCACGGTACATTTTAGTTAAATTTTTATTTAATTTATACCGAACTGGAGAGCGCGATGTTGCGGCCTCTTATTTTTGCAAGTCTTATCGTGGGCTCAGCACTGGCATTAGCTGGTAGCACCTGGGCACTAACCCAGACCCGCACCGTTGGCCCGGGCCTTACTCAAATCAGTGCCCCCTCTAAGAATGCATTGAAACCAATTTCCACCGATAGCAAACTCATACGCTATCCAGCAAAGTCCTCTCTGAAACCACTCAAAGCAAAATCAAAGCTTGTACGGCTTGAGCCCAAATCAAAGCTGATCCGATATCGAGTGAAAACAGCGACTAACACTATTCCAGCTAAACCAGCATCATTGGCCTACGCGCATGTAACTGGCGCCCTCAGTTATGTCCCGCGTCAGGAACTAGACGAACTGCTCGCCTTCCTGAACAAGGACATCTATCAGCTGACAGGAACCCACTCAGCAGCAGGCTTAGTACACCAAACCTCATGGCGGCTGGAGAGACAGAGCAGTCAGATAATGAAGAACGTCTCCTCCTACCTGCCCTAAGTGGTTCTACTCATAGAGACGCGTGCACCAGTACGGCACCTCTCCCAATCAACCCATCAAGTCAGGCAGCCAGCGGATAGCTTTCTTCCACCAGATACGGTCCGCCGCCCACTGCCGCTTTTGCTGAGAAGAGCACAAACCGCCCAGCGGTGAATGCAGGCGCTGAGAATTCACCACGTATCTCGAGCCAATGTGCCAACTCTGCAGGGGATGT
>NZ_LMCJ01000011.1:0-8821 GCF_001623085.1 Pseudovibrio sp. W74 | reverse complement strand
AACCGAGCCAATGTCACATGCGGCGTATATTTGCGCCGAGCGGCTTGTAGACCGAGCCGCTGCAAGATGCGTTCTTGCTCAGCCTGAAGCTCCGCCAGCTCCTGAGTGGGCTCAACACGTGCCCAAAGCGCATGTGGTTTGGCTCCCCCAAACGATCCCAGCCCGGTCAGCTTGATCGTCAACGGAGCACGATTCACCCGTGCCAGCTCATAGGCTACTTCGTCAGCAATGCGATCATCAATATCGCCTATAAACCGTAATGTGATGTGGTAGTTTTCTGGGTCGATCCATCGAGCGCCGCGCAACCCTCCGCGCATAAGGCTCAACATCATCCCGGTGCCCGAAGGCAGCTCTAGGCCAGTGAAAAGGCGAGGCATATCAGGACCCTCCACTAATGCAGATGATAAATTAGCTCACGTTTAACGCCAGAGTACAAGCAGAAAATCACAGCTCTACGAACATCTGGGGATTTTCTTTCCATCCCTTAAAACAAAAAATGCCGAAGCCCACACAAGGCTCCGGCACAATTCTGTCTCTACAGATAAAAGAGAACTATCTGCCAATCACGGACATGGATTGGAGTACTGCAGATGGATATCATTAATCCGTGCCACAACCTCGTCAGTCATCTCAAAGTCTGTCGCACGAATATCTGTCGCCAGCTGCTCCATGTTCGTCGCACCAATGATCACAGAGGTCACGAATGAACGGGAATGAGCAAACGAAAGCGCCATAACTGCTGGATCAACACCCAGCTCTTCTGCCAGGTCGCAATACGCATCAATAGCTTTCTGACCAAACGGGTTCTCATAACGGCCAAGGCGCTTGAACAGTGTTTTACGCGCACCTGCTGGCAACGCACCATTCCGGTACTTACCAGTCAGATACCCCTGTGCCAGAGAAGAGTACGCCAGCAGACCAACATTCTCCCGCTGTGCAATCTCGGCGCCACCCACTTCAAACAAGCGGTTCACCAGAGAATAAGCATTCTGGATAGACTGAACCCGTGGCAACCCACGCGCTTCAGATTCCTGCACAAACTTCATGGTGCCCCAAGGGCTTTCGTTGGAAAGACCGAAATGACGGATTTTGCCTGCTTTCACGAGCCCCTGCATAACTTCAAGAGTCTCATGGATCGCATTTTCGTCTTCTGCAGGGTCCGCATCCTGCCAGATGGTGCTGACAGAACCAAAGCCGGACACATTACGATCTGGCCAATGCAGCTGGTAAAGGTCGATGTAGTCTGTCTGCAAACGCTTCAAGCTGGCATCCACTGCTTCCATGATCTGTGCACGAGAAAGCTGGCTTGTGGAACCATCTTCACGATGCCAGTCCTGAGCAGAACGGCCAACAACCTTGGTTGCTAAAACAACCTTGTCGCGGTTACCGGATTTCTTGAACCATGTTCCGATAATTTCTTCAGTACGGCCTTTGGTCTCTGGCTTCGGCGGCACAGCATAAAGCTCTGCAGTATCGAAGAAATTGATGCCCTGCTCCAAGGAATAATCCATTTGAGCATGGCCTTCAGCTTCGGTATTTTGTTCACCCCATGTCATCGTACCAAGACAGATGCTGGAAACGTTGAGGTCTGTACGCCCCAATTTACGAAATTCCATGTATTCCCCATTTGCAGCCCCAAGCTGCTTTTCATTCTCACGCCCTTATTGGGCATAAAGGACAAAGATCCAGCCTCGTCCAAAGACAACGGATCATGCCCCGAATTCTGTTTTGCTAAATCTGCCTCATGGATGGAGGTCGGCAGAGGAAGTGGCCTGGTAAGCATACCAAGCACATCTTCGAAAAGTAGGATGTGTTTTTCCGACAGGAAGGCGCAGTAAGTCAATACTTTAAAGCAGACTCTGCGTTCCAGCCTGAAAAGGAAGAGTATCAGCTCTTATGATTTAGCCTGTTCGATGAGTAGTTCAACAGAAGGCAGAATTTTTTCGACAATGATCGAAACACCTTTACCCGTTGGATGCATGCCATCACCAAGGTTTAGCTCAGGTTCCGCTGCCACACCGTCCAGAAAAAACGGATAAAGCAACGCATCATGCTTCTGCGCAAGCTCACCATAGATGGAGTTGAACTCCTGACCATACTGATCACCCAGATTAGGCGGCGCCATCATACCAGCAAGCAGCACCGGAATATCGCGAGATCCCAACCGTTCCAGCATTGCATCCAGGTTTTTGCGCGTTATTGACGGATCCAGCCCGCGCAACGCATCGTTGGCACCCAGTTCAAGGATCACTCCGTCTACGTCATCGCCCACAGACCAGTCGAGCCGTGAAAGGCCACCTGAGCTGGTATCACCAGATACGCCAGCATTGACCACGGTGATGTTATAGCCCCGCTCTTGCAAAGCCTTCTCCAGCTTTACAGGAAAGGCATCTTCAGGTGGCAATTGATAACCAGCCGTCAGACTATCACCGAAGGCAACCAGCTTCACCGGCTCGGCTCCATCCTGCGCCATTCCGGTTGAAGCACCTGCAAACACAAGGCTCAGCGCAACGACAGCACCACTGAAAAAACGCAGCACACCAGATTTAGCTTCAACTTTTCGTGATCCAGACATTCAAATACCTTAGATTTTTTCAAACCGAGCTGGACGATGCAATCCACCCTACCCATATGCTTCCCAAGTGCGGCTGCGACAAGAGCCGCCAACAAATTTATTATAAGATGTAATTCAGAGATTTGCATCGCCTGCACATCAAGGTAGAAGAATGACAGGTAATCCCGCATTAGACTTAAACGGCGTTCACCTCAGCTTGGGCCATGGCGCAGGCCGCACCCATATTCTCAAAGGTATTGACCTTTCAATCAGCACCGGCGAAAGCGTCGGCCTCGTTGGACCATCCGGCTCAGGCAAATCTACTTTGCTCATGGTAATGGCAGGTCTGGAACGCGCAGACAAAGGCACCGTCAAAGCCGCAGGGCAAGAACTCGGCGCAATGAGCGAGGATCAACTCGCCCGTTTCCGTGGTCAGAACGTCGGCATCATCTTCCAGTCCTTCCACCTGGTCCCCAACATGACCGCTCTGGAAAATGTGGCCGTACCTCTTGAGCTTTCTGGTGACCTCAAAGCATTTGATCGTGCGAAGGAAGAGCTGGAAGCCGTTGGCCTTGGCCACCGCCTCAATCACTACCCAACCCAGCTTTCTGGCGGTGAACAGCAACGCGTTGCCGTCGCCCGTGCCCTCGTCACCAACCCTGAAATTCTGATCGCAGATGAACCAACAGGCAATCTGGACGAAACTACTGGTGAGCAAATCATCGAGCTGATGTTTAATGCGCAGGAGCGCAAGAACACCACACTCGTTCTCGTCACCCACGATCCATCTCTGGCAGACCGTTGTCAACGCAAGATCCGGGTGCATTCCGGCACCGTTGAGGAAGAAACACCTGCTGTGCGTGAGGTACGCGCCCAATGAGCCAAAGCAACTCAAACGGTTTCCAGCCCGGCTTTGGCCTTGCAGCCCGTTTTGCCCTGCGTGAAATGCGGGGCGGCCTCAAAGGGTTTTACGTTTTCATCGCCTGTATCGCACTGGGCGTGGCCGCCATTGCTGGCGTTGCCTCCTTTTCCCGTGCGCTGACAGAAGGCATTTCAGCAGAAGGTCAGGCCATCCTTGGCGGCGACCTCGCATTCTCTCTCATCCACCGCGAAGCAACACCAGATCAGCTCGCCCACCTGCAAAGTATGGGCGACATCTCCAGAATCTCCAGCCTGCGCGCGATGGCCCGTACCGACACCGCAGGTAACCAGACACTGGTTGAGCTAAAGGCAGTTGATAATCCCTACCCGTTGATTGGTGAGTTCGACCTCTCCTCTGGCAAGGACCTGCAAGCGACCATCAACGGCAGAACAGAAGGCCTGCGCAATGCTGTGGCTGAAGTTGCCCTGCTGGCACGCCTTGGTCTGGAAGTTGGTGACCAGATTGCCGTCGGCAAAACCGAGTTCCGCATCGCCGATACAATTGAGCTGGAACCGGACAAACTCTCGTCAGGCATGACAGTCGGCCCTCGCCTCCTCATCTCTCAGGAAGCATTGCAAGACACTGGCCTGATCCGCCCCGGCTCATTGGTCAACTACACGTACCGCGTCCGCATGGGCGACAACGTGCCGGAAGATCAACTCCAGCAAGCCATTGACCGGACAAACAGTCAGTTCCCTGATGCTGGTTGGCGTATCCGCTCCAAATTGGAAGCAGCCCCAAGCCTGCAACGGAACATTCAGCGCTTCGCCCAGTTCCTCACGCTCATCGGCATCACGTCCCTCGTGGTGGGCGGTGTTGGCGTGGCAAACGCTGTGCGCAGTTACATGGATACCCGCCGGGAAGTCATTGCCAGCTTCAAATGCCTCGGCGCATCAGGTGGCTTTGTCTTCAAGGTCTACCTTATTCAGATGATGGTGCTCGCCACTATCGGCATTATCATAGGCATGGCATTGGGCGCCTTGATCCCGCTTGTCGCCATGGCAGCCTTGCAATCCATTTTACCAATCAACGCAGTACAGGCAGTCTACCCGCTTCAGCTGCTGCTTGGCATGGCGTACGGCTATCTCACCGCCCTCGCCTTTGCCCTGTGGCCACTCGGCAGAGCACACGACATCGCACCAACCGTCCTGTTCCGTGATGAAGTCAGCACCCGCAGCCGCTATCCAAAGCCGCTGTATATCGCAGGTGCTGCGGTAACACTGGTTCTGCTGGCTGGCCTTGCCCTTGTCATGGCCTACGACAAAACCATCGCCATCATCTTCATCGGCGCATGTACAGGCACATACTTGCTATTGCTCGTCGTAGCGCGCCTCATCATGGCCGCAGCGCGGAAGGTACCAACGGTCCGCTCTACAGAGCTGCGTCTGGCGATCACCAACATCTACCGCCCCGGCGCCCTAACACCATCCGTCGTGCTCTCACTCGGCCTCGGCTTGTCACTGCTGGTTGCTTTGGCCCTGATTGATGGCAACCTACGCCGTGAGCTCAATCAGGCCACTCAGGAACAGGCTCCAAGCTTCTTCTTCGTCGATATTCAAAACCACGAAAAAGACGCCTTCGAAGCTCTCGTTACTGAAAAAGCAGCAGGCACAGAGTTCAACGCAGTTCCAATGCTGCGCGGAAACATCGTCGCGCTGAAAGACATCCCTGCCTCAGACTATCCCGCTCCACCAGAAGCGGAATGGATCCTGCGTGGCGACCGCGGCATCACATATTCTGAAACCCTGCCTGAAAACTCCGTTGTCACAGCAGGCGAATGGTGGCCGAAGGATTACACCGGTGAACCGCTCGTCTCCTTCTCTGACGACAACGCCCGCGAGCTGGGCCTGAGTGTAGGCGACAAGATCACAGTCAACGTGCTTGGGCGTCAGATCTCTGCGAAAATTGCGAACTTCCGCACGGTGGACTGGGAAAGCATGTCCATCAACTTCGTGATGATCTTCTCACCAAACACTTTCGCAGGCGCACCGCACACCCATCTGGCAACCGTCGGCTGGCCAGGCGAAGCCACCTTGCAACAAGAGCTTGACCTACTGAAGGAAGTCACACAGGCCTTCCCAACCATCACCTCAATCAGAGTGAAAGATGCGATCGCACAGGTGAATGACCTTGTCGGTCAGCTGGCATGGGCCATCCGTGGCGCCTCCTCCATCACACTCCTCGCAAGTGTGCTGGTTCTGGCAGGTGCATTGGCAGCAGGTCATCAAAGCCGCATCTATGATGCAGTTATCCTGAAAACACTGGGCGCCACACGCGGACGTCTCATCAAGGCATACATTCTGGAATACCTGATCCTTGGTGGCACCACCGCAATCTTCGCCCTCTTTACAGGCTCGCTAGCGGCTTACTTCATCATAACAGGTGTGATGGAAGGCAGCTTCACCCTTCTGCCCGTAACGGCCATCACCGCCATTATCGGCGCTCTCATCTTCACAGTAGGCTTCGGTTTGCTGGGCACTTGGAGAGTGTTGGGAGAAAAACCTGCACCCGTTTTACGAAATCTGTAAAACTCCGTGGACTGCATCAAGTAAAAAAGCGTTGATCGACGCAGATGCAGTCCACATCTCTCAGAATTATGAGTTAACAGACCAACTCTTCTATTTTCCGGCTAAGGTCTTGCACCGCCAGCAACATTACAACTGGTTAATAATAGGGTCCGGTTTTACCAAGTTTATACCAAAAGACCTTGCTTTAAGGGGCGATTTTACAAAAATCGGCAGGGTGCACTCTTGTCTTACGCCCTTTTTCCCACCATATTTGCTGATATGTAACTCGGGTCAGTCACCCGTGCTGTTTGGTATGACCAACAGCAAACACGTGTTTAACAAGAGAGAGGATCCACATGGCGACCTTCGACCGCAATAATTCTACGCGGTATGGAATGGCTGGCTCTCATGCCAATGCAGCCGCATTTGACGCTGGTCTGCGCGCCTACATGCTTCGCGTTTACAACTACATGGCAGTCGGTGTTGCAATCACCGGTGTGCTCGCACTGCTCACCTCAATGATGGCGACGACGACTGATCCATCTATGGCAGCAGCTCAGATGGGTAATACTTTGCTCACCAGCCTTGGTGTTGCACTGTATGGTAGCCCGCTGAAGTGGGTTGTTATGCTTGCTCCACTTGGTTTCGTGTTCTTCCTGAGCGCACGGATCAATAAGATGAGCGCATCCGCTGCACAAATGACCTTCTGGGCATTTGCAGCTTTGATGGGTGTTTCTCTCTCATCGATCTTCATCGTTTACACCGGCAACTCCATTGCTCGTGTATTCTTCATCTCTGCAGCTTCCTTTGGCGCGCTGAGCCTGTTCGGCTACACCACCAAGAAAGACCTCTCCGCTTGGGGTTCCTTCTTGTTCATGGGCCTGATCGGCATCATCATCGCGTCTGTGGTCAACCTCTTCCTTGCGTCTTCTGCTCTGCAGTTCGCAATCTCCGTGGTTGGCGTTCTGGTATTCGCAGGCCTCACCGCCTACGACACCCAGCAGATCAAGGAAATGTATGCAGCTGTTGATGACAGCGAAGTAGCAGGCAAGAAAGCCATTATGGGCGCGCTGCGTCTGTACCTGGACTTCATCAACCTGTTCATGATGCTTCTGTCCCTGTTCGGCAACCGCGAGTAATCGCAGCAGCCATCAGGCGTACAAATCAGAAAAAGCCCGAGGCATCCGCCCCGGGCTTTTTTCTTGGCCAAATGACAGCGCAGATATAGGCTTCAAGCTGGCATCAGAAACACAATAGGCTGCAGGACACCAAATGTACGGACCGCTATCACTGTTCCATTGGTATGAACGCAAGGTTTTCCAGTTCAGGGACTTTCACAAAGCCCACCCAACCATGGCCGAGCGCTACCATATGATCGCAAGCATTGTGGCTGTCATCGCCACTATCGCCGCCGCCATCTACCTGCCAGTTCTGCTGATACCTGCAGGAACTGCCTATGTTTTGCAGTCCCCACTTAGCTACATAATCAATCGGGCCAAAGAGAAACGAAACGACGTTTACAACTCCGCATTCCCGAGTAAGCGATGGTACGCCGACTCAAATCACTGGAAACATCACCAGCTACAATTCGCAGTCGTAAAAGCTGTATTCCCTGATTTATAGCCAGTTAAATGCATCCAACACGCACAGATAACCACAACGTAACCGCTTAGTTTTCAGGGGTACAACCAAATTTCACTAGCCAAGATCAATAAGAGGTTTTATTTTCTTAACGTAGCGTACCATATGTTTTTCTAAGCAATTTTCTGCTTGTTCCAACAGCATTTGTAGGGGCAAAAAATGCCAAGACACTCGCCTTGTGCCATCGCCAATGAATTTCTGAGACGCCGAGGCAGCTCTGAATACCCATCTCAGATGTACATTCAAAAACTCGTTGCCATCGCCAACGGCTGGAACCTCGCGATCAACGGCGAGCCATTGGTGAACTCAGCTCCCCAAGCTTGGAAAAATGGCCCAGTATTTCGACAGATATGGGATTTCATAAAGGAGGGCGGGCACAAAGGCCCCAATTGTGAAATTGCAGATCCCGTCACCGGCCAGATCGTCACTGGTCGCATCAACGGTAGTGAGCAAGACATCATTGATCACGTCTGGAAGAAGTACCGTAACTATACGCCACAGCAACTGTCAGATCTCACCCATCAAGCGAATTCTCCATGGGCCCATGCCTACTTCGAAAAGGGGAGAAACGCAGAAATCGATACAGAACGCACCCGACAATATTACATCAAACTCGCCTTAGCGGGCCGCTCTCACGCAGAAGAAGAGCAGTCCATACAAACAGCGGGTCGGATCAATGCCGCCTAACGATACATTCGAGGACACACTCGAAAAGCCACTCACTGTGAATGACATCGACGCAGCCGTCTCCAAGCTCCCTATTGAGGTGGACCCACCCGCCAAGATCGGGTTCGAGCAGCTGCTGAAAGACCGTCAGGCTCTGTCTGACGACAACACCCTGCTTCAAAACGAGCTGATGGAGCTTAAGTCACGGCTCGCGACCAAGCAGGAGCTGGACGCCCTCATCAAACCCTACGCAGGCAAAGCCTACTGGTTCATGTGCGTGTATTGCGGCACAGTTGCCCTCATCCTCGTGCTGGCAGGCTTCAAAAATGTCTATGGCAACTCGTTCAATCTGGCCGACAGCGTACTGGAGTTCCTCGTTGGCAGCACCGCAACCACTGTCATCGGCCTGGTCGGCATGGTGCTCACCGGCATCTTTGTGGGCGCTCGAAAATAGCGCCCCACACGCTCTACAGCGTATCTCCGAAAAGTGGAAACCGATTTTCGGATAAAGATACGCAAAAACAAAGACTA
>NZ_LMCJ01000010.1:0-24464 GCF_001623085.1 Pseudovibrio sp. W74 | reverse complement strand
TCCATCAGAACTTCAATCTGCCGTAACTTCACGACAATTTCTTCCGGCCCAGGTCTCTTATTTGCCTCACAGAAAAAGTAACTGGAACACCCTACAACGTTTGCGATAAGGGTGCAGACAAAGACAGCGATCCTCGCCTACATAGAGGCATACTACAACCGTCAGCGCTGTCACTCAGCAATTTTTTACAAAATACCTTGTCAGATGCAACGGGGAGAGTTTGATAAGTAGTCGCATAACACAGATACTAGAATTGTTAGGGATCAAATCCAAATAGTGCCTGCAGCAGCACATCCACTTAAGAGCGAGCTCAGTTGCCCTACCCAACCTACATATCATCATTTCAAGATAAAAAGCGCGTAAAATTATTGTTGTTACACGCACATCGCAATTTGACTTGAAAAGATGGTTGATGGAAGACCTTACATATCGAGTGATAGTTGCAATGTAAAACTCAGAATGATAACAAGCAAAAAATTGAAATCAACCGCCAAGATCCGGCCAGCAATTACTTACGAATCTAAGAAGGTACTGGAATGTTTAATAATAAGTCGATTTTAATTACCGGCGGAACCGGTTCTTTTGGTAAGAAGTACGTTAAGACGATAATTGCAAGATACAAGCCTGCGCGTCTCGTAATATACTCTCGCGACGAGCTGAAGCAATATGAAATGGCGCAGAAATTTAACGATCCATGCATGCGCTATTTTATCGGAGATGTAAGAGACACAGAACGCTTAAAGCAGGCAATGAAAGGCATCGATTATGTCATTCACGCAGCAGCGCTAAAACATGTTCCCGTGGCAGAATACAATCCTATGGAATGCCTGAAGACTAACATTGATGGTGCACAGAACGTTATCTCTGCCGCAATAGAAGCGAATGTGCAAAAAGTCATTGCGCTTTCTACTGATAAAGCTGCGAATCCAATCAATCTTTATGGAGCCTCCAAACTTGCCTCTGATAAGCTTTTTGTAGCGGCAAACAATATCGTTGGTGCAGATGGTCCCAAATTTAGCGTTGTGCGCTATGGGAATGTGGTGGGTTCTCGAGGGTCAGTTGTGCCATTCTTTAAGAAGTTGCTTTCCGAAGGTCGAAACATACTTCCCGTAACCGACGAGAACATGACTAGATTTTGGATTACCCTTCAGCAAGGTGTAGACTTTGTTCTTAAGAACTTCGAACGCATGCACGGCGGCGAAATTTTTGTCCCCAAGATTCCCTCGATCGCAATCATGGATCTAGTGGAGGCTTATAGTGGTGTACGTGAAGCTGAGTTCATTGGCATTAGACCTGGAGAAAAGCTGCACGAAGTCATGTGTCCAGCTGATGATAGTCATCTGACTATCGAGTTTAGTGATCACTTTGTGATGCGGCCATCAATTAGTTTTCAAGGTCGGTCTGATGACTATTTGAATAATGCTTTGGGTGAGGTTGGAACGCCAGTTGAGCGCGGCTTTGTTTATGACTCTGGATCAAATACTCATTTCCTGACAGTATCGGAACTGCTAGAAATCGATAAAATTGCTTAAAGCATAACATATTAGATGGGGCTCTTATGATTCCATATGGCAAGCAAGACATCAATGAAAACGACATTGCTGCAGTTGAAGAAGTATTAAGGTCCCCATTCTTGACGCAAGGACCTTGCTTAGCAGAATTTGAGCAGAGTATATGCGATGCAACCAATGCAAAGCATGCGATTGCTACTAACTCGGCCACCGCTGCACTGCATATAGCTTGTCTAGCCCTCGGTGTCGGTGAGGGGGATATTGTCTGGACATCGCCAGTTTCATTTGTAGCGTCGGCGAATTGTGCCATCTATTGTGGAGCGAAAATCGATTTTGTTGATATAGATCCGTCTAGTTTCAATATGTCAGTTTCTTGCTTAGAAGAAAAACTTAAAAGAGCAAAACTAATAAATGCACTCCCAAAAGTTGTAATTCCAGTGCATTTAAGCGGACAGTCTTGCGATATGGAAGCCATTTGGAAACTTTCGCGAGAGTATAATTTTTCAATTATTGAAGATGCAAGTCACGCAATTGGAGCCTATTACAAAAATGAGCCAGTTGGACAATGCCGCTACTCGGACATTGCAGTTTTTTCTTTTCATCCAGTCAAAATTATAACAACTGCAGAGGGTGGGTGTGCGGTCACACAAGACCAGCACCTAGCTCAGAAACTGTCTTTACTTCGGAGTCATGGTATTACTCGCGATGAAAAGCTTATGACGCATGAAAAAGATGGCCAGTGGTACTACCAGCAAGTAATGTTAGGTTTTAACTATAGGATGACTGAATTACAGGCTGCACTAGGGCGCAGCCAGATGACCCGTCTGAGAGATTTTGTTGAAGTTCGAAACAAATTTGCTGTTCAATATGACGCATTGCTGTCAAAGTTGCCTTTGGACACGCCGGTTCGGTCTAGTGATACCTATTCATCGTTTCACCTATATATCATTCAACTTCAGATAGACCAAATTTCAAAGACACATGAAACAGTTTTTTCTGAGCTCCGAGATGCAGGTATCGGAGTTAATCTGCATTACATTCCAATACACATACAGCCATATTATCAAAATTTAGGTTTTCGCCCCGGGGATTTTCCTAATGCTGAAGCTTATTATTCTAAGAGTTTATCAATCCCTTTACATAGCGGCATGTGCGACGAGGATGTCCACCGGGTTGTAAATTCTCTTAAGGAAGTTCTAACGTGAAAATAGCTGTAATACCTGCTCGTGGTGGTTCTAAAAGAATACCGCGAAAAAATATTAAAGAATTTCTCGGTGTTCCAATTATTCATTACCCGATAAATGCCGCATTGAAGTCCGGTCTTTTTGATCGTGTGATCGTGTCTACAGATGATGATGAAATTGCGAGCATCGCAAAGCGTCTTGGTGCTGAAGTTCCCTTTCAGCGTCCGGCACATCTTTCAGACGACCATGCAAGTACGCTAGATGTTTTAGTACATGCGTTAGAATGGGCGGAGAGTTTAGGGGAGGTTGACTCTATTTGCTGTATTTATGCCACTGCACCATTCGTTTCAAGTTCAGATTTAGAGCAATCTTACAAGCAATTCTTAGCATCTGAGGCGGATTACGTTTTGTCAGCTGCAGAGTTTCCATTTCCTATCCAGAGAGCATTTAGGGTACAAAATCGTAGCATAAAAATCTTATTTCCTGAACACATGCAGTCTCGGTCACAAGATTTAGAAGCTGCATTTTATGATGCTGGACAATTTTATTGGTGTACACCTTACGCGCTCAAGCATAAGAAGCCCATTATTGCGGAGAATTCTGGAGCTTATCTGATGGAACGAGCGAAGGTACAAGACATCGACACCTTTGATGATTGGGAATTTGCAGAAAAGCTCTTTAGGTTATTATAATGGCTCGTTATAAAACTGTAGCGATTAGAACCGATTCTTCCAATGATATTGGCTCCGGCCATATTATGCGCTGTTTAACAATCGCAAATGCCTTGAAAAATCGTGGATATGAGTGCGTTTTTATATGTAGGTCTTTACTTGCAAATCAACAGGTCCTGATTAAATCTCTTAATCATAAACTTGTGCAGCTGTCTGAAAGCAAAAATCCCGCACCAGATAACGATCGCTCCTACCAAGGATGGTTAGGTACCACTCAGGATTATGACGCAAAAGAAACAATAAACGCACTCACTGACTTAGATAAACTGACATTTAATATTGAGCTAATAATTGTTGATCATTATTCACTAGATAAAGTTTGGGAAGACGCCTGCAAGAAGGCGTTAAATGTTCCCATATTTGCTATCGATGACTTAGATCGAGAGCATGTAAGTGACATTTTACTAGATACTACATTTGGAAAGACCAATGAAAATTATCCGAACTTGGTGAGTGATGATTGCAATCTCCTTATTGGAGCTGAATACGCATTGCTACGCCCCGATTTTAATGAATATAGACAAAAATCATTAGAAAGATTGGATGGAAGATTTGCAGAAACCTATGGCAAACTAAGAATACTCATTTTTATGGGGGGGGTTGACGCACACAATGCGACTGAATGGGTATTGAAAGGCATTAACTCGTTATCCAGTGAGCAAGACATAGAAATAGTAGTATTAGTCGGTGGTTCATATCGCCATGCTGCTTCCTTGCAATCCACTATTAGTAATTCTCCTATACATGTTGAATTAATTAAAGATGCTAGCTATGTAGCTAAGTTATTATCAAGTATTGACCTTTGTATTGGTGCGTCAGGTTCTTCTACATGGGAGAGGTGTTGCTTAGGTGTTCCTACAATAAATTTAGTTCTTGCTGAAAATCAAAGCGATATCGCTATGATCCTGAAAAAGGCAGGAATAACTCACGATGCAGGGATATATAGTCCTAAAAACGATTCTAAGAAGTGGGCGCTGTCACATGTAAAACCACTTTTAGAACATGAAAGCGAACGAAAGAGTATGAGCATGAAAGCGCGAGCCATCACAGATGGGCTTGGCGTACTCAAGGTTCTATCGGAAATATTCAAACTCACTGTAGACGTTGACAGTATAATGCTTCGTAAGGCCACAGAAAAGGATACTAAACTGTTGTTTGACTGGCAACAGCATCCTAACACAAGAAAATATGCGCGTGACACGTCCCACCCTACCTGGGAAAATCATATATCTTGGATGACCAACCGTTTGAGCGATAACGCCAATCCATTTTATATAGTTGAAGCAGATGGAGTTCCTGCAGGAATGCTTAGGTTAGACGCATGCGGAACATTATCAGAGCTTAGCGCGCAATTCAGGCAAGAAAACGATTTGCGTGAAATATCAATATTGACCGCACCTGAATTCTATGGTCGAGGAGTTGCTAAAAGGTCAATCCAGCTCATTCAAAAAAAAATGCGCTGTGATTATATTGTCGCGACGGTTCATGAGCAAAATTTAGCTTCTAATTTGCTATTTCAAAGCGCTAACTTCTTCAAAATTGGGAAAGAGCGCTATATTTGGCCAGCACTGTAATCATTTGCAAAGGGATCCTTCTTCTATGAGCGAGTTCAAAGTCGGGCAGCGCACTATTGGTTCAAACCACGAACCGTTTGTAATTGCGGAAATGTCAGGAAACCATAATGGCTCAAAGCAACGTGCATTGGAATTAGTTAGAGCAGCTGCAGCTACCGGAGTTGACTGTTTGAAATTTCAAACCTTCACCGCAGCTACTATGACTTTAGACATTACAGGTTCAGATTTTATAATTAACGATAAAGCAAGCCTATGGAATGGACGTCGTCTATACGATTTATACGAAGAAGCTCACACTCCGTGGGAGTGGCACGCAGAATTGTTTGACACGGCCAAGCAATTAGGCCTGGCTGCATTTTCAACGCCATTTGACGAAACGGCTGTCGATTTTTTGAATGATTTAGGTGTGCCGATGTTCAAAGTCGCCTCTTTTGAAATTACTCATTTGCCACTACTTCGGAAAATTGGCCAAACTGGTAAACCTATTATTATATCGACGGGTATGGCGTCTGAGCAGGAGATAGCTGTAGCTATCAAAACTGCCCAAGAAGCCGGGTCTGGTAATATTGTGATATTGAAATGCACGAGCCAATATCCTGCTAGTGCCTCCGATGCCAACCTCAAAACAATCGAAGACATGAAAACTAGATTTGGTGTGCAAGTCGGATTGTCTGATCACACTCTTGGTGTCGGTGTTGCTGTGGCCAGTGTTGTATACGGTGCTACCGTTATTGAAAAACACTTTACTTTAGACCGGTCAGATGGTGGCGTTGATTCTGATTTTTCTTTAGAGCCTTGGGAAATGAAGATGTTAAAGGAAGAAACCGCTCGTGCATGGTGCGCGCGTGGGCAAGTTAAGTACAGTGGTACGGTTAACGAGACCAAATCAAAACAATTCCGACAGTCAATCTATCCGAGTGCAGATATTGCAGCTGGAGAAAAACTTACTAATAAAAATCTTAAAATTTGCCGGCCGGGCTTGAGTTTGGAACCTAAATACTATGATGATCTTATAGGGAAAACTGTAAATAAGGATGTTCGTATCGGCGAAAGGCTAAGTTTAGATGATTTTTAAGCTGATTCAATTGGATATTATCTAAGTTCGCCCCGAATTCATAAATTGTGGAAGTGTCGACTTGATCTGACACTCTGCCCTCTTTCAGGCTCAACTAAAAGAGGGCGGAGTAGCTCTTGCTAGAAGTTGTGGTTCTTTGTTTTGATGCTAGTGCAAACTTAATATCAAAATGAAAGACAACAAGCATATTGCATTCTACTCGTAAGATCATCTGACTCAAAGTCAGTCTTCTCAATCTGACCAAAGGGCGTGGCAATAAATCGAAAGCACATCAAGTTATGAGCTATTGCAGGATCACATTCCACGGCTACAAAAAAGGCTGTCAATGAAAGTAGTATTGAAGCCTTTAATGAGAGAACACGTTGTAAACTAAGCACAGCTAATCGAGTTGATGTGTTTACTGAGCAGGCCGCCATTAAGTCTTTGACTGGGTTTCCAGCCTAGGAGCAAGTTTCCATATCCGGCGAGCCGCGCGAACAGAAGTTGTTTATTTCTCTATCTGGATTTTGTCCGATCTGGCTACGCCAGGAGGTTATCACTTTCCCTATGGGTCTTTAGCGTGAGTGTCCTGTGAAAACAGCCTAACAGTGATAGTCATGCTTATCTATCCTATAAGCAAGTTTCATCGGCAGGGATTTATCTGATGAAGGTCTGCACAGAACGATGCTGGAGTGACGCCGACAAGCGTGTAATCTGTCAGGACGCGATTGAAAGAACTGATGCTGTCGCCCATGTTGCCAAGGGGCTTAGTATAAGAAAAGCCCGGCTTGATTGCTAGTTAAAAGACCCGCGTTTCAATCTCACTCTCGAAGAAGCAGTCATAAGCCTATCAGAGGTTGGGTTTATCTTTGTCAGTGTAACGGAAGAGAATATACTTCCATCTCTTGAAGTATATTCTGAGACATTTTCAGATTAAACGGCCCCATTTCGCCGTGAGATCCACCGTATATGCGGGCATTGAGTTTTTTGAGCGGTTCTGTCAGCCCTGAAGTAATTGCTCAGGCTGAGCATGAGCTTATCTAGATAACGAGTTTCCAGAATTGAACAAAACACAACCGGGCGCGCAATGAAGCTTGTGGCTCTGGGAAGAAAAACGACCTCTTCCTAGGCTCAGGAGGTGACGGCAAAGCTGCGGCAAACGCCTGTACTCTAAGTGAGGCTGCCAAACTCAACAACAGCGATCTTCAGGCAGGACTCACGCGGATTTCTGCCCAAATCGCTGATCATGAGACCGATCGGTTAAGCGAGTTTATAGCTGTTTCATCTTTTGCTCCGCGATATCGTTGATAGTAGTTGCAAAATCGGTACGCTCACCAGTGTCAGATTGAATATAAGTAGGTGCTTGGATATAGGCAGCGTAGAAAATCTCTGTGAGGGTGCATTTTTTTGTTCTTCTTTCACAAGTCAGATAGTCATCGGTTATGCCCCAGCCCGAATAGAACGGCATACCAGCCACGCGCACAGATGCCCCTCTAATGGCTGCTTCAAATCCACCAAGAGAGCTCATGACATAAACTCTGTTGAAGTGTGTGAGGTTTTCCCACATGGCGAATGGCCCATCAATTATGGTAATTCTATCTTGAAACTGACTGGGGTCAGAATATTTTTTTCTTAACCCTGCGGCTACATCCGGATGAGGACGAAAATAGATATTGGAATGCGGATTTTCTGTTATTGCAAGCTGAATGAGTTCCGTGTTTGACCTAATCTTGGGGCTACCAAAAAGGATTGATACATCATCCTCGCATTGACCTAAGACTAAGATGTTGTCTTGATCAGAATTAATGCTGACCAGATTGCTTGCTTCGTGTAGGTTGTATTTGGTGATACCCATGGATGTAACTTTGTCGATGCACTGTTGGGCAAAATTGTGCTCCTCATCAGACAAATTCTGATTATTTAGAGTAGTCTCTAATTGAGATGGCTTAGATGCATCGAAATAAATTCCACCGGTCTTGTCAATAATTACAGATGAAGGCAAAATGTGGGTCGCTCCGAGACCAATTGAACGAATGAAACCATCTTCCATTCGCCAACAAGGAATTTGTCCTTCGCTTGCTAATTCTTCTGCTGCTGCGCATTTGCTCATGCCCCATATAATCAAAATGGCTTCTTCGCAGTTTTGAACCAAGTTGCGTAATTGGGCTATGCTCGATCTATTGTTAAAATATATAAAGTTGCATATCCCCTCCTCACGAAGTACACTTTCAATAGTGGATCTTTTCCAGACAGCCATGTTGGCGACAACTGCAGTTGTACCACTGTAATTTGTCTTTTTTGACGTTAGAGCACCTCTGATATTGTAATAAATACCATCTTTTATTCTTCTGAAATGTCGACGCAGGTTGGTGAGTGTTAGCATTTTATTCCTATGTTAAATGTACTGTCCAGAACTTCTTAAAATTGAGTGTTTTAGTCTTTATTGGTCTTGTTACATTAATCTAAACCAGCTTAGCACTCACACTTACTCACTAAATTCGGGCTACATTGATACGCTAGAAAGTGGGTGGCGCCCCATCAAAGTTTCCCTTCTTGAATGCCGCCCGTATTCCGTCTGTTGCTGCCAAGCCCTTTTTCCATTTCTTCCAATGGCAAGAATGTCTTTATCCCATGCCGTGGAATTAGTTGCTACCTGTGGGTTACTGGCTACCATTTTAGGTTGTAGAATAGCAATCTCAACCTCGTTATGCCGGCTGTTTATCTCTTGTCTTTTGCATTAACTATCATAGATTCCATCTCCTAGAGCCGCGGTAACTGATCCTTCAATCTGATCCAGCAGACTAAGCACCACAAATAGGTTGCCGACATTGCATTTTGTTAATTCAGAACAAAGGATCTCACCAGTATCAAGATCAAAAACTAGATGGGTTTTCCGACATTTCCTGCTCTTTTACATCCATTTACTAATCCCAAATACCTTCAAACCCTCGCTATCCATCACAAAGGCAGAAGGAATTTGCTTATCCTTTAACTGCGGGTGTGAAAGATTTATCCTCCAACTCAACGGGACAGGATGGAGCAATCATAAACCAGCAATGCTAGCTTCATTAAGCCCAATATGGAACTCATAAATCCTTGCAACGGGCTTAGAGCAAGATGGGAATGTCACCACGGCAGGGCAAACTCTTTTATATGCCGACCAGTTCATGATCACGCGTTCGGCTTTGTTAAAATTGTGACGATGACGGCAGAGTGTTTAATCGGCATAAACAAAGCTTCAGAACTAGAAATCACCATAAAGCTATACAGAAAACTACTATATACAATAATGCCGTAATGGCAGCATGGACTGCATTCCAATGGGCAAGTGGCAGATCTCGCGAGCGACCATCGCAGCCAGTTCCTCAAGTCTGCGTTCGTGAAACTTGGTATAGTCAAGAGTGCTTTGAAACAGGGCAATCCAGTGGTGACAAAACTCGCAGGTATTGGAACTCTGCCTGTCAATCACGGGCCATACAATGTGGGCAAATTGACGGCTTTACTATCTACAATGGTCTACCGCTCCTCAAAGGAGGCTTCAATCTGGATGCGCTGGCGCTCAAATGGCTTGCAGAAACTATATTTTACATCATTAAAGAGCTCAATCAAACTCAGTGCGAGCAGAATAAGGCCAGCTGAAGAGCGGCAATAAGTGTGGAAACCCGCTGGGATTTGGAACAAATCTCACTTGAAGGCGATTTACGACTATCTCAACGCGATGTGCCCGAAGATATCTTCGATGGAGAACGTCTGCTGAGGTCGCCTCTTAACTAATGCTCACTTTAATGAACCTGTTTAGAAATTGTAACTGGTAAAATTTTTGTACGTTACTTAGCTGGAAGATTGATTATGATCGCCAATCCGACTAACAAGGGATTATCAGGTTCCGCAAATTGATTTGCTTGTTAAGATATTGGGCGGAAGAAGTTTTAACAGGTGGTAGCATCAAAATTGGCTGGCCGAATAGAGTTTGGCAGCCGAATTTTCAACTTAATTGTTGGAACGTTTATTCAAGCACAAATTGTCATGCTACGCTTGTTTACCTTGGGAATGTCTGTTTTGTTGAAACAATCTCCGAATATTTTAGAATGTACGCTCCGCGATGGCAGTTATGTAATCGATTTCCAGTTCACCGCAGCTGACACCGAAGCAATCAGCTCAGCTCTCGATATGGCAGGTTATCCTTACATCGAAGTTGGTCACGGCGTAGGGCTTGGGGCATCAGAAAACACATCTGAAGTTGCTGCTGCGACTGACGAAGAATATATGAAAGCTACATCAAAGGCGGTTACGAATGGTAAATGGGGTATGTTTTGTATTCCCGGTGTTGCCGAACTGGACCACGTACGATTAGCTGCTGATTACGGTATGGATTTTATTCGCATCGGCACAGACGTATCCAAAACAGAAACTGCAATTCCCTTCATCGAGCTTGCTCGCAAATTAGGAATAGAAGTTTTTGTAAACTTTATGAAGTCTTATGTTTTGAAACCTGAAGAGTTTGCAAAACTTGCAGTAAGGTCCGCTGGATACGGTGCTGAGATGGTTTATCTCGTCGATTCCGCTGGTGGCATGCTTCCAAATGAAGTGCGTAGCTATCTCCAAGCGACTAGAGCGGAAATTCCAAGTTTACCGCTGGGATTTCATGGTCACAACAATATAGGGTTGGCAATTGCGAATTCCCTTATTTGTGCAGAGGAAGGCATTGCTATGGTCGATACGTCCATTCAAGGGTTTGGTCGTAGCAGTGGGAACGCGCCAACGGAGCAGTATCTGTCCGCGTTAATCAGGGCGGGTTTCGAACCTTTCGCAGATCCGATCGAAACAATGAATATCGGTGAGACGCTGATCCGGCCGCGAGTTGAGCGTCGTGGACTTTGCTCACTGGATATTGCTGCTGGGCAGGCTCTGTTCCATTCAAGCTACATGCCAAAAGTTCTAAAATCGGCAAAACGACATCGTATAGATCCTCGCATTCTGATTATTGAATTGTGCAAGCAAAATAAGGTTGACGCACCCGAAGAGCTCTTGGAGCAATTGGCATCAGAAATCCAGAGCACCCACTCTCATCCTCACATGTTCGTGATGGAGGCTTATTTTGGCGAGGAGCAGAACGAGCTATGAGCCTGAGTAAAGAACTGGAAAGTATCTTCATTGCACAGTGGTCTCAGGAAGCTCTTCTGTGCGAAAACAAGAGTTTTAGCTATGGTGGTCTCTATTGTGCGGCTTCTGGAGTTGCAAACTGGATTGCGGCGCAAGGTATAGAGTCAGGCGACCGCGTTGCACTTCAATTGCCGAATAGCCCGCAGTTCGCAATTGCTTATCTAGCCTGTATAATTGGAGGATATAGCTTCACACCAATCAATATTGAACTAAGTGAAGCAGAACAAACTTATATTCTTAATCGGATCTGTCCCAAACTTGTTATTGCTGATGCTGGCTTATTAGACACAGTTCCGGCCAATGATTGTAAGCTACCTTCTTTTCCAGAAGGTGTGGAGGAGTTGGAAGCGATTTTCTTCACTTCTGGCACAACAGGAAAGCCAAAGGGCGTACGCCATAACCTCCGATGCCTTTTCGGTAACGCACAGGCTTTCAACAAGACAGTTGGCCTTAACGCCACAACACGGATGTATCATGTATTGCCCATGTCTTACATGGCGGGCTTTCTCAATACACTGCTATGTCCATGGGCCGCCGGTGGAGTTGCAATATTAGGACCGCGCTTTACTCCTGCAACCGCTTTAAATTTCTGGTGTCAGCCAATTGACCAAAAAGCAAATACAATTTGGTTAACCCCAACAATTGCAGCGGTTCTCGTGCGCATGTCGCGAGATCCGGCTATCGCCGAGCAAGTTGGGAAACAGTTTAAGCATATCTTTTGCGGTACAGCACCTCTGACCTCCCATATAAGAGAAGGCTTCTTGAAGACATTCCAAGCACCGTTGCAAGAAAGCTACGGTATGAGTGAAGTGCTTTTCGTTTCTGTCCAGATGAGAGATGAAGCTACACGCAGCGCGAATGTTGGCCGTCTCCTTGAGGAAATATCACTTACCCATGAAGCCGCAGAAGATTTGCACACCAAAGAGCTGGTAATCCACACCCCTTGGAAACTCGTTGACTATCTGCTTGAGCACGAACAGGTTTTGCTGCCTTTCAACGACAAAGGTGGCATGCCCACAGGAGATATCGGAGAACTGATTGATGACCGACTGAAGATAACTGGCCGTATCAAAGATTTGATTATTCGCGGCGGCGTTAATGTTTCTCCAATCGCGATAGAGGAAGTTCTGTCAAAATTCGAACAAGTAAAAGATGTCGCGGTGATTGGAACTCCCGATAAAGTATGGGGGGAGGCTATTACCGCCTGCGTGGTACCCAATGCAGATTTAGGTAGAGATAAGCTGCAGAATGCGTTGCGAGGTCACTGCAAAGAGCATTTGGCTGTTAGTATGCGCCCAGACCACTACATTTGGTTAGACGAATTACCTCGATCCAATACAGGTAAGGTTCTTAAACTCCAGCTCCGTGAGGAATTCCAATGATCATGGGATTCGCTCATTTGATGGTGAACACCGGTGAGTTATTGAAAAGCGAGCTGGAATGGGGCAAGCAAGGGTACAAACGCACAGCTCTTCTCCAAGATGTCTACAACCACCCTTCCAAGAAAGCTTTTTCCGCTAATTACACAGATCGGCACGATCTTATGCTTTTGGGCGGAACAGGTCTGTGGCCACTCGAACTCACGTATCACGGCGTCGTTCAAGGAAGCAATCGGCAGGTCACTTGGCACCAAGATCGAATACAAATTGAAATGGATGATACAACCATTTTGAAACGGTTACTGGTGAAGGGGTTGGGATTCAAAGCTAATAGAGATAATGAGTTCCAGTTAAGTCCAATGTTGCCGGATTGGGCTTGCCGAATTTGCACCCTGAATAAATTCACAGAACCAACGCGACTTGATGCAGCGGGTGCTTCCGGCCTTGCGTTCTATAGTAGGCGAATCGAAGCGGATTCAGAGAAACTGAAAAGCTTAGGAGCTATCGAGGTGAGTGAGATTTTCGAATTGGTTCTAAACGATAAAAAACTGGATATCGCGCTGATGCGTGTTCCAGATGGGCCATTGATTGAGCTAATAAGACCTCAGCAGCCCAGAAAAGGAGCAAAAAGTTAATGGTCAAGACCATTGTAGATCTAACAATGATGCTAGAAGAAGGCATGCAGACTTTCCCAACCCATTGGCACCCTTTTGTCGAAATTACACAACTGGGTCGACATGGTATCGAAGATCGCGAAACACGGAAGATCGTCCTTGGTACGCATACCGGAACTCACATAGATGCCCCACGGCATTTTGTGAAAGATGGTAAAACTGTTGATGAGCTGGAGCTTGAGCAACTTACCGGAACGGCATCGGTTCTGGATATGACCGATTTTACTGAAAATCAAGAGCTCAGTATCCGTGATTTAGAGGTCGCATTAGGAGCTCGATCAGCCGAAAGAATCTTATTGCGCTTTGATTGGGACCGTTATCTGGGGACAATGGATTATTACTCAAAGTCACCGTACCTTTCTGAAGAAGCGGCGAAGTGGTTAGTTCAGAAAGGTTGCCGACTGTTGGGCATGGACACAGCGATGCCAGACAATCCTAAGAATGGCCGAAACGACCTTGTGGATTCACCAATACATAAAATACTACTCGGTAACGGCATTGTTTTACTCGAATACATGGTAAATCTTAAAGCTGTCCCGATCGAAAAAGAAGTTCTTCTCGTTGTCGCTCCACTCAAGATACGCGAAGGCGATGGTGCTCCATGTCGCGCATTTGCAATATTGGATTAAGCGAAATGACTAATTATGTTCAATGGTTAAAGGGGTGGTTTGCAGAACGCGCCCCAGAAATAAAGCTTGCACCTGAAGAGAATTTTTTTGAGCAAGGTGCAATTGATTCTTTCGGTGTGATCGAACTCATTGAAGAAATCGAAGAAAACTACTCTATTCGTTTTTCAAATGAGGACTTTCAAGACCGCCGCTTCTCTTCGATCAAGGGCCTGGGTGAGCTTTTGGCGGAGAAGTCCCAACCATGAAGTTTCATTATTCGAAGAGTTCCCTAACTGCTGCGCTTGACTTGCTTCCCGTTGAAGCCGGTGACACACTGTTCATACATAGCAACATTGGCTATTTCGGGCGGCCAGATGGTGTTTCTAATGGCGACGAGCTTTGTGAGCTTTTCTTTGATAGCCTAATGCAACGTCTAGGAAGCAACGGGACCTTGGTCGTCCCTACTTTCACATATTCATTTCCTCGAAAAGAAATATACGATCCCGATAAGTCTGATACGGACATGGGTACTTTTTCAGAGTGGATTAGAAAGCATGATGATGCGCATCGATCGCTGGATCCATGCTACTCTGTTGCTGCAATTGGTGCAAAAGCTCAATTCTTTACCAATAAGGCCCCTGAGAACAGTTTTGATAAAGAAGCTTTCTTTGGCCGTTTTTTGGACCAGGACGGGCTAATTTTCAATCTGAACTTTGATGCCGGTTCAACCTTTCTACACTTTCTGGAGCGAGAAAACAACGTCCCCTATCGTTTCGATAAAACATTTGAAGGACGAATTTGTAATAAAGGTGTAACCCAAAATGCCCTCAACACCATCTTTGTCCGATACGCTAGTGATGATCGAGTTGCAGCCTCTTTTGAACCTTTCCATGCATTATCGGTAAGCGAAAGTCTGTATCAAACGCATGACTTAGGGAGAGGGCAGATGGGTTGCATCCGCGCGTCTTCGTGTCAAGCTCTCATCGCAGAGGCTCTTCCCAAGAGGCCTTGGATGTTAACGCGAGGTGATGGCGTTGATTTTGAGCCGGACCTAAAACCGGAACCGACCTACAGATCACTTTAAATGTATACAAATTGAACTCAACTTGGCGGTTTCAAACGTTTCAACAAACAGTTCCTGATGTTTATCACGTACTCAATGCTGTGATGTAAGTGAGCGCCAGAAATCAAAAGCAAGTTACCATTGTAAATCAAATTATTTGATGTGGTATTATCTGACAAACGCATTCGTAACGGGAGTCTGTCAATTGCGTGAAGGTCGATTTATGTATGACTTGGCTGAAAAACTTTGGCCAATTAATCGAAGCCTTACTGGTGATGGGGTTCGTGAAACTTTATCAATTTTGAAAACTCATATGCCGCAACTAATCACTCATGAAGTTGCGACCGGAACAAAGTGCTTCGACTGGACTATTCCGTGTGAGTGGCGCGTTAAAGAAGCGTGGATAAAAAACTCCTTTGCGGAAAAAGTCGTAGACTTCCAAAACAACAATCTTCACTTGATGGGATATTCAACCCCTGTTGATGAATACATGTCTCTGGAGGAGTTGCAAAACTACCTCTACTCTCTGCCCGAGCAACCTAACGCAATCCCATATCTTACTTCCTACTATAAGGAACGTTGGGGCTTCTGCCTAACGGATCAACAACGCCAGTCCCTTGTTTCGGACCGATATCATGTCTATATCGACAGCGAATTGTTCGACGGATCGTTAACCTACGGCGAAGTCCTGATACCAGGACAAAGCGACCAGGAAATATTCCTTTCAACTTATATCTGCCATCCATCAATGGGGAATAATGAGCTTTCAGGCCCTGTTGTAGCTACCGCACTAGCGCAATGGATTGCGGAAATACCTGATAGAAGATATAGCTATCGGATTGTTTTCATCCCTGAAACCATCGGCTCGATTGCTTATCTTAGTAGGCATCATGAAACGCTCAAAAAAAATGTGGTAGCAGGTTTCAATATCAGTTGTGTTGGAGATGACCGTTGTTATTCCTTCTTACCTTCAAGAGCAGGTACTACTTTGTCAGACAAAGTGGCTCTGCATGTGCTTACACATGTAGCTCCTGACTTCAAACGATATACTTGGTTAGATCGAGGAAGCGATGAGAGGCAATATTGTGCTCCGGGTATCGATTTGCCTGTCGCAACGATCATGCGAAGCAAATATGGTGAATATCCAGAATATCATACGTCGCTGGACAATATGGACCTCATTTCACCAGTAGGATTGCAGGGTAGTTTTCATGTTTTACGGAAAGCAATTCAAGCCATAGAAGCTAACCAAGCCTACAAAACAAAAGTCCTAGGTGAACCACAACTTGGCAAACGAGGTTTGTATCCTAGTCTAAGCACTAAGGATACCAAAAACAAAGTCGCTAATATGATGAATTTAATTTCATATTGCGATGGGAACCGCGCATTATTGGAAATTGCAGAACTGTTAGGGACACCGATATGGAATTTAATTCCAATTGCTGAGAAGCTCCGAGCACATAAACTAATGGAAGTAGTTTGAAACAATAGAAAATTGGGGTTTGACCATAATAGATAGAAGCCTCGAAGCAAATTCAACAATTTGGAGAGTAACGAATTGCATACCTTGATAGAGTGTCAAACAAGTCGTCAAGTGTTAGTGCCTCAATGCCGCGCGCATGATTTAGGCTTAGAAAACGGATCTCAATCGGATTGAAATCTAATGAAACGGGCGGGAGGAGCAAAAAGTAGAATGGTTGCCGGTTGAATGTAGAGACCGCGACTTCCATTTTGGCTGGAGTTTGTCTCTGGTTCCGGACAATTGAGTTTATTCATTTTAACTGAGCAAATTCAGACTAGACCTGACAACTATAGTTTGCTTGCCAGTCTCACTTAGAGTATTGGCGTTTACCGCAGCTTTGCCGCCACCTTCTGAGCCTAGGAAGAGGTCGTTCTTTGGGTAAGCGCGTGAGGGCATAGCGGTTGATTGCTCCGGCAAGAGCTGGCTTGCTGGATACTCTGGAAAGCTGGGTGTTAAGCCATTCTTCCAGGCCACGGAAGACGAGTTTGGCCTGTACCTGCCGCAAATTCACGTGCTCTGGCGGTGGTTTGCCACCCACGTGTTATTTGATCTTATAGAATTTGACGACCTCCTGGATCACTTCATTCGCAATACTTGAGCCTTGCGAGGCATGAACATCCATGAACTTGCGGTGAAGATGCGCCATCCGGTTAATACTGGAAATCGGCATCATACACATACCTCCCGCCGAACTTAAGCGATTATTTCAGGACTGACAGAAATGCTCAAAAACTTTGAGGCCCGTATATAAAGTGGATCTCAAGGCAAAGTGGGCCGTTTAATCTGAAGATGACTTAGAACTTACTTCAAGAGATTTAATTATATTCTCTTCCGTTACACTGAAAAGATAAACCTAACCTCTGATATGCTTATGACTGGCTCTTCAAGAGTGAGATTGAAACGCGGGTAGTTCAACTAGCAATCAAGCCGTGCTTTTCTTATGCCGCCCTTTGGCAGCATGGGCTGCAGCGTCAGTTCCTTCAATGGCGTCCAGACAGACTACACGCTTGTGGGCGTGATTTCAGCATCGTCTGTACTGTCCTTCATTAAGTAAATCCCTACTGATATACTGCTTGCAGGATATAAAAGCATAACTACCATTGTTAGGTTGTCTTCACAGGACACTCACTCTAAAAAGCAACAGTCAATTAGTGATGATAGCATCTTCATCGCTCAAGTGCCGCTGATAGTGGTAGCAGCGTTCACACACACCAAAGGTGCGGCACGCCGGATTGATGGAAACTTTCTTTACTTCGACAGTAAAAAAACGACTTTCTCACGTTGAGGTGACTTCAGTTTGTTGCCAGAGCTTCCCTCAAAAGCTCATTCTGAAGTGACTGTTCGGCATGCGCCTTCTTGAGCCGGTGGATCTCATCTTCCGTTGACTCCAACTGTGAAATCAGTAACGCACCAAGGACAACATATTTTTCCTACGGCTTCTGGTAGCTTGCCGCTCTCACTACATAGCTGAGTAACCATGATATCGCTGTCCCCTTGCTTCAAATTCGCAATAATTTGCCTCATAATGAAATCAAATTTCAATATGAGGCACTAATATCTCTACTTTAAAATTCGATCATATGTGGGAGGATTACCACCGCATATAATCACGTGCATTGTCATTTTGCCTTCTGAGCAGGTCAGATCAATCTAGCACAGTTTCAGACAATGCACGCGAATGCCTGAATCAACCATTTGTTGTGGGCAAAAGGATAGCTCAAATGCAGCTCATCCAGCCGATATATCAGTGCTAACTCTTCATTTGAGGCTCGGTTCGAGCAAGTAATAAACGCCATTATCTGACAGACTGAAGCGCCAAGCTTCTTGACGCTGTCAATCGATCTATAACAAACAACGAATGGCTCGGGCCCAACTATAATACCTCAACACAGCCTCGGTGGCATTGCACTCGCCAATAACACAGGCCACCAGTGTAGAACTAAGGGTGAACAACTCGAAAATAGGGGAAATTGCCGGATGAGCATAAACAATCAACTATTGTATACAAAGAAACGATCCACCAACTTTGAAATATTCGAATCTTTACCTTCAAAGAAAGCGCCTAGGTCTTCTTCGAACCAGTGTGGTGAACCAACAGGATCATTTGTAGCTGGCCTAAGGGCATATCTATACTTAATTGCAGTTGAATCTGTGCTTAAATATTTCAATAGCAACTGACAACGAACATCATTTCCATCCGTTGGTAAGATATCTTTGTTGCCTTGGATTATCTCGCGATAATCATCGCGATCATCTGGGTAATAGAAATCAACCGGATAATCGAACTTGCCATGATAGGCGCACATAACAACCGGGAGACCAGCGCTTCCCAACTCTAGACATGAGGTACCGTTCCATAATACCCCTAGGTCCATGACACGGGTGATTTCATTATTGTTGAACCAGCTATTATCCATCAAAACAACATTGTCTGGAACATCTCCTTCAATCAGGTCGAATAGATATTCAGTGAGATGCCGTGCGATTTCAGGCCTCTTTTCGTGAGGATGAGGCTTGATCAAGATTAGAGCGTTACCTTGTCTTGCTGACTCTACAGTATGATTTATCCAGTCATACATATCCCGGTGTGCTGGCCCGCCGTCATATGGCACTCCTAAGTCGCAAAGCACCTTGCCATAAACAACAATGACTTTTCTTTTTCGTGCTTTGTGATCTAGTACTTTTTGCCAAACAGCTTCAGCTTCCGGAGTAGTACTTTGCTTGTTAACACGGTTTTTATTCAACCAACCTTTAACTTCATCTTTAAAATTGATTAGTTCGTTACCGTTTTCAATCCAACTGTCAAAGTCTTTACGATCAGCAATAAGTGGAGAACGCCGATCATAATTAATCGTCATATCTGCAAGGGCCATTGTTCCGGCAATGCGTGTGCCCAAATTGCTATAGTAATTTTCATAGCCATTAAGAGCGAAATAAAAATGCATTTTAGCCTGCTTTCCCTTGTGAGCACAAAACTCCTTGAAGGTATAAGTCGGAGAGGTCTGCGCCGAGACTCCCAGAAAATTGACAGGGATTCCCTTACTTGCCACGTCTTTGTAGATACGTTCACATATCTCGACAGCACGATCAATTTTGTGATGTTGGGTTTCGTAGAACTTGTAAATGATTGGGTTATCGAGTTTAATTCGAAAACGGCGATATCGGTTTGCGAGATATTCAAAAACCCCTTGATAATAGTTCACCCCATTCGTGGAGAGCTTTTTGTTCTGCCAATCCAAATTCCATTCATTGAACATCCGCTTGTTAGCGTAGAACTCTTCATTTAAGTGATCATAGCTATTACCCACAATACCATGGAATTTGTCTATATCTGGGTTTCCAGTTGATTCAAATGGAAGTACCCCCTGTCCTAGATATACAGTTGCATATCCACGGCTACGCAACTCACACAAAAGTGGAATAGTCATAGCCATCGTATTTTGATGGTCATACGGCGTTACAAAAACTACGCCTTTGATTTGTTTTGGTTGAGGGTACTTAGCTAATATGTCCGCAGATTCTTTGTAGAATTTTTTTAAGCCAAGATTGCTTCTATATCTTTTATGAAGGGCGATGAGTTTGGGATTGTCAGGCCGATCAAAAACGACATTTTCAAGAATAGAAACTGCTTTTTCTGCGCACTCTATGCCCTGATCAAATCTATCAAGCCGCATGAAGTAGTCGGAACAGTTCATGGCGAATACATAATCATTATGGAAAGAAGTGATCACACTGAAAGCATCGAGAAACTCTTGATGCTTATTAAGCATAGACAGAAGTCGACAATGAAGTTTAAGAAACACTCCAGAACTCTTGTCGCTCTCATGCCAGCTCGAAGTGAATGAGAGGGCTTTTTCTAATAGCTCGACAGAAGCATTTTCTGAAAGTGAATAAATCTCAATTAACTTATTGATCAGACTTCTTTTGCGCTGAGCTGTTTGATGATTAGCGGGTTGGGAAAGAAAGTCAACTATTCTCTCATTGTATAGTTTAAGCAGGTCCTTCTCGCCCAAGCCTTTGCAGATTTCAACATTCTCAGTTAATGTTTTCAAGCTATCTGTCGTGAAACGTTTCGTGATGCGAAACCCTCGAGCCATCTCTTTGAGGTGAGTGCGTGAAACGTCGATACGATATTGCATCTGCTCTTCTCGCGTAATCGAATTGTTCAACAATATCGAACATATTATACGCGTTGTTCTGCTATTCACTGATGGGTTCTTGAGAAATTTATCGATAACTTCAATGCTAGACATTTGATCTTGGTGAAGCGCAAAAGTAGCATACCTTTCCCCAAGGGTTTCAATTGCCGATCTGATAGCTTGAGATTGTTCTGGGTGAAGGTTAAAAATTTTTTCAATTAGACGTTCTAGCGACTTAGATTGCTCTACCCCTAAGGAAAAGCGGCCAAAAGAAAATAAAAATTGATCGATATTGTACAGTAGGCTAATAAAAATTGAGAGACTTAAAATTTTGTCTACTGATAAACTATCCCCATCAAGCGAAACTTCGTGAAAATTGAGAGCTTCTTTAAAGAGCGATTGTAAACGGTCAAATGCACTAGCTTCCAAATAAAGGTAAGCGCATATATTCAGTAAAATTTCATGCTGAATTATTTCATTAAAAGGGACCCTATCTATTTCTGCAATGGCCCTCTGTGGATCGTTTTCACGCGTGAAAATGCTAAAGCAATACTTTGCAATTGCAGTTGCAGCAGTTGCTGAGATTGAGCTGCTCTCATCAATGTTTTCAAGATAGTGCGGCACCAGCTTAATGGCGGAAGATAGAGAACCGGTTTCAATTAACATAGAAACCATTGTCGGCCAAGGATCCGAAGAAGAACCAATTTCTGTTAGCTTGAGATCGAACGAAGCATTTTCGGCACATAACAAATCCACAGTCTTAGGTATAGTTAGCGGAACACTAGGCTTTTCTTCTATGTAGCTAGGATATAACAGATAGGCAGCAGCGAATATCTCTTCTTTTGATAACATTCGCAAACGTCGTTTCATTGGTATGCGATCATCAGTGAGACCCCAGCCAGCATAAAATGGCTGCCCCAAGACCGTTACTTTGATATCACGTAAAAGAGCTTCAAATCCCAACAAGGAAGAAAATGTGTATACTTGATCTACATCGCTCAAAACGTCGTTTACCGACGCCTTATCCCAAATAAGCGTGCATATATCACTAACTTCATTGGGGTTAGAAATCATTTTCCGATGTCCCGAGGCAACCTCAGGATGAACCTTGTAGATCAGTTCAGCATTAGGATTTTCCTCATAGGCCAGTTTGACTAGATCGTTATTTGTGTACTTTTCACTGGCTCCGCAAAAAGTCTTGTACTTATAATCTTCGGCCTGACCCGCAATCAAAATACGCTTTTTCGTTTTTTCTCCGTAGAACAGAGAGGTGATACTGGTATCACCAATTCCATAGCGACCGACATTGGCATCAATTACTTTCTTAATTCCCTGTTCTGCATTTTTTATTAACGCATCATCAAATTTATAATCATTTAGCAAATTCTCAAGCTGTGATGGTTTACTTGAATCAAAGTAAATCCCTCCGGATGAATCAAAAATCATCGACAAAGGTAACTTACGATCTATTCGCGAACCATTTGACCGAATAAATCCGTCCTCTACTCTAATCAACTTAATGCCATTTTTTTTGGCTAACTTACCAATCTTATCAGATCGAGAATACATGCGAGTGAAAACTGGGGTGTTCCCTACCTGATCAATATTTTCTGCAACTAGACGAAATGGTATTTTTTTACTGATAAAGGCTGTGCGATAGTTAGGAAGAAACATGGAAACGTTTTGCTGTTCCCAATTGTCAAAACCGTAAAGAATGGCAATTGGTTTTTCGGATGTTTCTTTTCTGTTCCAGTTCCCACCAATTTGTCTTGACACCGACAAAAGATCAAAACTGGATTCCAATTTATTCAATCCAAACAACGGAGCTATTTTTCTTTTAGCAGCAACAAACAAATTCATTATTACACCCACGTTACGTATGGATCGCGCCGAACGTAATCTCTATATTCTGGTTTGACATCGGGAGATTTGCGGAAATAGTATGTTCAATAATACAAACATCTAGCTTCTACTTATACATTGATCGAACCTTCGTGAATTGTTAAACGTTACATTCACGAGGATAGCGTGCTGTTTATGCATCCGCTTATCGTGCATTGCAATGGTATCCCACCCATTATTCAGGGGGAATCGCTTTTGAAAATGATGTTACGAATTTTAGCATATGAGTCCAAGTTGTAGTTCTGAATTTGAGCTGTAGGATAGCGAGTTTAGAAGAATTATCCATATATTTTAATATATTGAAGATCTTCATCACAGTAATGACGCCTAAAATAATGCAGCTGCCATTACGACATTATCGTGTAAAGTTATTTTCTGTGTAGCTTTATGGAGACTTCTAGTTCTGAAATTTTGATTAAGTCGATTAAATACTTTGTTGATCCTTGTCGCAATTTTAACAAAGTTGAATGCAAGATCAAAAACTGATCGGTATGTAACAAGAGATTGCCCCGCCGTGGTGATATTTCTACCTGGGTCGACGCTAGCTGCATGGGTTTATGCGCTCCATATTGGGCTTAATGAAGTTAGCATTGCCGGTTTATGATTGCTCGACCTTGTCCAATTGAGCTGGAGGACTAAAGTCTTCACATCCTAAATTAAAGGGTGAGTATACTCTTCCTGCCTTTGTGATGGGTAGCGCGGGTTTGTAGGTACTTAGGACTGGTAAATGGCCGGCAAAGAAGCATGGACCTAAGAAAAAGAGCAGAAAATGCTGGAAAATCCACCTGGTTCTTGAACTTGATACTGGTGAGACCCTTTGTTCTGGATTAATAAAAGGCAATATCATTATATTCCGCATTTCAACGCTTATCTCTATGCTGCATAACGGTTTGCCGGCTGACGTAACGCTTTCTGGAGGGTGCAGAGATACTTATGCTGCTCTCCAGATCTCGCAGGCCTTTTTGTTTTGTTGGGAGACCAGATGCTGCGGTCTCCTGAGGGTTTTACCCCAGCTTTCGCTTACTGCAGGCAGAATTGTATTCTCTCTACCAGACGGTCGCGATCAAACTGAGGCACTGGATAATCCCCTGTCCATGGAGGAGTTTAGCAGCAGAGCTATGCTGCCGGTTTTAGTTTTGTAGCGGGTATAATCCCTTCGATGGCAATTGGGGGCCCGTTCGTTGTTGTATGCCCAGAGTCAATTTTTGACTGGCTTACTTGATTAGATATGTCGAGTCTGGAAATCTTGCGGTTTGGTCCATGGCAGCAAGGATTCACTGATGTACTACAGACGATTATCGACACGTATCACAGCAGGTTTGCCTCGCTATTCAATAACTTGCACTAACACACGCACCGGCTTGGATGTTGGAAGGGCGAAGTCGACTTTAGTCGCTGCCCCCTCCAGGATGAAGTGATCCAGAGTGCTATGGGTACGAAACTGCTTACTATCTTTCAGTTGGTCAAGCATGAAAACCACTAACCAGACCTGATTGGGCCTGGAAGGAAGCACCAACTTGTCAGGCTTTACCTGCCAATTATAGCAATTTGCGTCGCTCATGCCTTGCTTTCGACATAGCTGAACAATCGTGACTTCGCTTTTCCCTTGCTTCAAAGTCGCAATGATCTGCCCATCGATGAAACGAGATTTCTTCATAAAATCAGCGCTTAATATGAGGTATCAAGCACTCTACTTTTAAACTAGATCAGATGGAGGGAATTGTCATTATATTGATCACGCGCAAGGTTACGTTGCCTGCAGAGCTGACCAGATCAATCTCACCTAGAACCAGATAATGCACTCGAACACCTGCATCAGCCAGTTGTTGCATCGTTGAGTAGCTATACCTAAGCGATCATACTTGAGTAGTCCAGATTGAAAATTTGAGCATCATTGGCCTTTGGTCCATCGGGACGATGGTCTCTGGCGCAGTGAGTAGAAGGTTTCACCGTTCAGTAA
>NZ_LMCJ01000009.1:14669-30815 GCF_001623085.1 Pseudovibrio sp. W74 | reverse complement strand
ATTCAAGTTCCGGCTTGTCAAAGGCTGCATGCTGAAGCGGGACTAAAAGTCCATAACATAACATCATTGATAGCAATGATCCGTAACAAGGTCGGCATTACTATTCTACCTGAGACAAGTGCTCAGATACTCAACACAGACGAGATCAGTTTTGTTCCGCTTCCAGGAGCAGGCCTCCAACGAGAAATTGAACTTATCAGAAAATCAGAAACACCCGCTTCCCCAGCAGCAGGAGAGCTGGAGCAGACAATTCTGACATTCATTCAAGATAGAAAGTAAGTTCTTTCAAAATACGAAAGAAACAACAGTGCCTTCTATGCAGGCAGCCTCAACTCTTGATAGAAGCACTTGAATGGCAAGCAATGGCCCCTCGTCGCTGGTAATAGCTTCTCTCTTACCTCAGTTCACGCAGTGCAGCGACGACAACAAAAGTACGCATCTTACCAGTTCAAAATCACCATACGTGGGTGAATGCGATTCTATGTTCCTTTATTGTTCTTCGCAACATCCAAATGTGCACGTTCGGTCCAGTTGGGCCAATATGTTATGCAAGGAAACATCGACGTAAAAATGTTCGGAGCGAAGAACCGATTTGCAACTGAAGCTATGAACGAGGGAGATGTGGGTATATCCCTCAGGGAAATGGTCATCCCATTGAAAATGTTGGCACAGAAACTGCTAGAATTCTGATTGCCCTCAACACGGCGAATTTCAAGCAATTGATCTGTCACAATGGCTAGCCAGCAATCCAGATTATCTTCTAGCAACTCAGTCAATCAGAGTTTGGATGTCATTGAGAGGCTTCCCAAGTAAGATGTTTTTATCACACCGAAATAAACGCATTTGATTTGGAAGGCTGTTGAAAAATGTTACTCGTTTAACCTACTCAACTGAGTGGTTTGTTTGTGTAAAACCTCTCAGCTCAGCAGCCCTTACACCTCTTCGGATTTGGCCTAATGATTGGAAGGCAAGAAAATGGACTATGTGCGGGGCACTCCTTACCAACCGCAAACGTAGGGCAGAATCAAGCGTTAGCACCAAAATGGCTCTGTTGCATCTTCTGGGTAAAGACATAAAAAAGCTTTCTCGTGGCGTAATTCAGGCGTGAATTCCGAAGAGTCTGTTGATGAAGGAGATTTCAACCCTCCGCCGACAGATCGTACCAGCCATCAAACTATCCTTGCTTGAACGTCCGCATAACCTCAAAATCCTTAATGGTTGCAGCCGCTGTTCGCATTGACTGGAAGCCAAACGTTGGCTTGATGAGTCAGTTAGAGCTTGCCGTGATCAGTTCCAAGCCGGTCATTCAGATCCTTCACTTGTCGCAACTTGACATAATCAGGTGGTTTTCCTCCGCGTAATGAATTCAAGAAATAATCGTTAAGTATCAGATGCCTAGGGAATTTTACGCGTCTAAGACTGATCAAACCATCCAACTGCTTATGCATGGACAAAGGCTGAAAGAAATCGTCTAGAAGAGCGCTAATCTGATGGACACGAATATGCCCTTTTTCAAAGCAATCTTGCGGATTGAAAGTGATCTTTCCAGCTAACTTCTTCTTAAGCGCAGAAAGGTCCATGATTGGTGGCAGCGCTTCAATCAATGGATTGTCACGATAACGCTCCAAACCCGGATCAATATATACAGCCTCAACAAAGTTTTCCGGCAACGGCATCAGTCATCATCCTCAAACAATTCGTCAATGAAATCAGGATAATCTAGGTCCGCTTCAAGCTGGGCAAGGTGGACTATCTCACCTGACTTACGCTCACTTTCAGCCTCAGGACGATGTGCCTTCTTTGCGCACTCCCCTGCTTTTTCGTGACGCTTGTTCTCATTGATGGCACGGCTCCGCTGCACTTTGGGTTCCGCCGAAGTGTCGGGCGCAGACTTCTCAGCATGAACAATCTTTTCAATCACGAACTCCTCATGCTGGCGTTTCTTGGTTTTTAACTACACCTTGGCAGTCGCTTCTGTCTTCTTCTGCTCATCCCGGGCTTGCCACACATCCCAGAACGAACACCCGCGGAACTAGCAAGAGCGCTCGGAAAGGTTACTGATCCAATACTTGCTACTGCCCTTTTCCGGGAACAGGTAAATCCGGACTGCGACCAAAGGATCGTAAGCAGCTTCAATGCTCGCTGGACGCTTTACATGAGCGCCGCGATGCGTCCATCCAAGCCGAAGGAACTCTGTTGATGAATAATAGACCCCAAACAAACGGGCCCCAAGCTCTGAAAGAGTTGCTCTTTATCTCGGCAGTAAGGCTATACGAAGCGCATCTGGATCAGCCTGATGCAGGCGCCCGGTCCTGTGCTGTAGTCCCCAGTTCCACAGATGGATCGGTGTGGCAGGAAGATCCGTCGGCATATCAGCCTCCCTGCGTACTTCTCAAGGACGGCGTATTGATTGTGGCAAAGCACGGACGACAGGATAATCTGAGAAAAATCCCTTACCGACCGCTTAGCATCCAGCCGATAGTCCTTGCCACCGCGTTTCTTAATTGTGCTACCGGATACATGGCCTGGTACAAAGGGACCAAAAGAACTCTGAATTGTTTTGAAGTTTCGTTCAACAATGCCTTTCGCATCACCTCTGTAGGGTGGCGTGTTCTCTATCCTGACAGAGAAATTGCTCTCAAGATTTTCGATCTGGTGCCCAAGCAGTTCGCCCCGGTCGGCTAAGACAGCATCGGGAACACCAACGCTTGGCCAGTCGTTGATGTCAACGTCGAACTCCATTTCCTTGCAGTAGCTTGTCTTTTCGGTTACCGCCATAAAGAGAGCCTGCATCGCCGCAGCATAAGAGGGTATCTCGAAGCCGATGTAAAAGCCGGCAACCATGCGGCTGAACACATCAACCACCATGTACACCACAGGCCGGCCAACGATATTGCCGCGCTCACTGTCAGATACCAGGTATATGTCGGCTATGGTCGCATCGATCTCATAGCGGGAACCCGGTCCGAGCACCTGCGTATTGGCGATGCTGCGTAAAGGTCTGACATCCTTGTTGTACTCAATTGCAGACACCCGTTTCTTCAGTGTATCAGCCTGCTGGTACTCGCGCTTGTAGAAATGCACCATCTGCCAGTTGGACGGCAGTTCTTCTGAGGGGGGATCTGAGCTCATCAGTCGATGCGATCTCGGGAAAAGCCGACTTGTCATCTATATCGATCCACACCAAGTGCTCGCCCATCAGCTGCAAAATGCAGTAGCGGCGTTGATCAAAACTCAGCACTTCATTGATTTGAAACAAGATACACCTCCCGGATAAAACCCAGATCTCCTGCTTCCAGCTCTTTCGCCCTGAGCTTAGTGATTGGAACGAAGATGTCGAAGGTGAAGTATCGCTTGGCTAAAAGCTGTCGTATCTCTTGAAGAGACTGGCCAGGTGGCAACTCATAGGCCATGTCCAGGTCCTTACAGATGGAGATTACTGTCTTGTTTGGGTTATTTTTAAAATGATGACCGTAGAATTCCATCTGCTCTAGCGTTAGCTCAATACGGCCTTCTTCCTCCCGCATTGCCGGGTGGAGCCACTTTATGTTCTTGGTAACGACAGCTGGCACTTCGCGTTCCGTGATAAGGTACCACGGCACACCCTTTGCCTGCCAGTATCGCCGCTCTAACTCTAGTTTTTCAATTGTGCAAGCGTCTTGCAGCGCGTCTTTATACTTCGCCTGTAAGGCAAATCTAGGTGTCTGCTCATCACTCGTGTCCACCAAGAAGTCAGAGGACATATACTGGTCAACGCCAGCTAGATTAGGATGCTTAATTCCGGCTTAGAGCGCGAGCTTGCGCGTATCATCTCTTTCAGGGGGGAACTGCTCGCGGATTTGCGTAACTTCACTATGCCATTCAAGCAGCAGGAACACGGAAAGTTCGAGGTCAGATAGCAGGTGATGGGTTCTCTTCGACTTATGACCGAAGACGCGGTGTACTCTCCCAAGGGACGGCAAATCCCGAACCGTTAGCCAGGGCTTGTATTCAGAATACTCACCACTGCCCCGTCCCTCTTTGATCATCTTCGTAAACTTGGCATCAGAAAACGTTTTACTCTTACCTGCCATGAAAAAACCGCCGGTCACTGCAAAGCATGCAGCGACTGGCGGCTTCAGTAGGCAACTTTATTACTTACTGACAAAAACCAATAGTTTTTCTGAGCAACTATTCAACCGTAACGGATTTCGCTAGGTTACGTGGCTGGTCCACGTCTGTGCCCATGAAGACAGCGGTGTGGTAGGACAGCATTTGCAGTGGCAGAGCGTAGATGAGTGGTGCAACGATTTCAGGAAGTTCTGGCAGAATGATCATCTGGTCAGCAGCAACACCTGCTGCCTCAGCGCCTTTTTCATCTGTGAATAGAGCAATCTCGCCGCCACGAGCTGCCACTTCCTGCATGTTGGAAACAGTCTTTTCGTAAACACCATCGAATGGCGCGACAACCAAAACCGGCATATTCTCATCAATCAGTGCAATCGGGCCGTGCTTTAGCTCGCCTGCTGCATAGCCTTCTGCATGAATGTAGGAAAGCTCTTTCAGCTTCAAAGCCCCTTCCAGTGCCAACGGAAAGCTCGTACCGCGTCCAAGGAAGAGCGCATGGTGCTTCTTGGACATCCACGGTGCCAGCTTTTCGATCTGAGGCTCCAGCTTCAAAGCCTGCATCGCATGAGCGGGTAGCTCGGCAAGAGCACCAACCAGCTCTTTTTCCTGATCTTCACTCAAGTTTCCACGCTGACGACCAGCAAGAACAGCAAGACTGGCAAGAACAGCCAGCTGACAGGTGAAGGCTTTCGTAGACGCAACGCCAATTTCCGGCCCAGCAAAGATCGGGAACATCAGATCAGATTCACGTGCAATCGTGCTTTCTGGCACGTTCACCACTGCGCCGATGGTCATGCCCTGCTCTTTACAGTAGCGCAGCGATGCAAGAGTATCTGCCGTTTCACCAGACTGAGAAATAAACAGAGCCAGATCACCTTCGCCCAAAGGCATTTCGCGATAACGGAACTCCGAAGCGATATCGATGTCTACTGGAAGGCGAGCATACTTCTCAAACCAATACTTTGCAGTCAGACCCGCGTAATATGCAGTACCGCATGCGGAAATCACAAGCCGATTGATCTTGGAGAAATCAAAATCATTCCCCTCAGGCAGAGTGACTTTACCCTCATTGAACTTCAGGTACTGCGAAATTGCATGACCTAACACTTCTGGCTGCTCATGAATTTCTTTTGCCATGAAGTGACGGTAGTTGCCCTTGTCCATCATGGTAGAACTCACACTGGATGTGTGAACAGCCCGCTCGGCGGCAACATTGTTTTCATCAAAGATCTGTGCACCAGCGCGTGTCACGACAACCCAGTCACCCTCTTCTAGGTAACTAATGCGATCAGTGAAAGGAGACAGCGCAATTGCGTCAGAGCCGAGGAACATTTCGCCCTCACCATACCCAACAGCAAGCGGCGAGCCACGGCGTGCGCCAATCATCAGATCATCCTGATCAGCAAACAAAATTGCGAGCGAAAAAGCACCTTTCAGGCGGCCAAGAACGGCAGCAACAGCATCCTGCGGAGACTTACCGCTTTTCACTTCCAGTGAAATGAGATGCGCAACAACTTCAGAATCCGTTTCAGTGGAAAGCTTCACTCCCGCCCTGCGCACCTCTTCGCGCAACTCGAGGAAGTTCTCGATAATACCGTTGTGAACCACCATCACACCATCAGAAGCGTGTGGATGTGCATTCTCAACAGTCGGAGCACCATGCGTCGCCCAACGGGTGTGGCCAATGCCGCTCGCGCCGCCAAGAGGGTTACCTTCCAGCACAGCTTCCAGATTGCGCAGTTTCCCTTTCGCACGGCGCCGAACCAACTCACCGTTTTGGACAGTTGCAATACCAGCAGAGTCATATCCGCGATACTCAAGCCGTTTCAGCGCATCTACCAGCAATGGTGCAACAGGTGTCTGCCCCAAAATTCCGACAATACCGCACATATATGTTCTCCTTGGATTCCCACTTCGCAACTGGTGCGAGCATCAACTTTAGGCCAAGTCTTTAGCCCGATGCTTCTATGCGAGGGAAATCAATCCGTGTTTCGTTTCGTTACAGCTTGAGGATAATTGAGTAGGCACACCGCCAACCTCAGCAATGTGCATCAATATTACTCAGCCCTTTCTTGAAGCTTTAGCCGCGGCAAGCTTTTCACGCATTACAGCAGCACGACCTTCTTTGTTGACCTGCTGACCTCGGCCAATCGCCAATGCGTCCGCTGGTACATCAGAGGTCACCACAGATCCGGCGGCGACAAAGGCGCCATCACCCAGCTTAACCGGAGCAACAAGCACGCTGTCTGAGCCAACAAAACTACCTGCACCAATATCTGTGTGATGTTTCAAATAGCCATCATAATTACAGGTGATTGTACCCGCTCCAATGTTGGACTTCGCACCGATGCGCGCATCACCAATGTAGGAAAGATGATTGACCTTTGCACCAGCCTCAACCTTTGCATTCTTGATCTCGACAAAGTTGCCAATATGAGCCCCCTCGCCAATCTCAGCACCAGGACGCAGCCGGGCATAAGGACCAACAGTCGCATCAGTACTCACATGCGCATTCTCCAGATGAGAAAACGCACGGATACGAGCTCCACCATCAACATGCACACCCGGACCAAACACCACATTCGGCTCCACAATAACATCCGGCTCAATCTCAGTATCAAATGAGAAATAGACGGTCTCTGGTGCGCGCAATGTCACTCCGTTTTCCATGAAAGTTTCGCGTTGGACCTGCTGGAACACAGCTTCACACGAGGCAAGTTGAGCCCGGTTATTAATGCCCTGAACTTCTTTTTCATCACCAAGTTCAGAAACAACCTTCATCCCTTTGTTGCGTGCAACCTCAACGGCATCCGTCAGGTAATATTCACCCTTGGCATTGTCGTTTTTAATTTCAGCAATCAAATCAGGCAGAGCGTTGCCCTTGAACGCCATGATACCCGCATTGCAAAGAGTGACTCTGCGTTCCTCATCTGTTGCTTCTTTTTCTTCACGGATCGCAACAAGTTCGCCATCACTTTCAAGCAAGCGACCATAACCGAATGGGTTCTCAGCTTCAAAGCCGAGCACAACAACATCCGCCCCGCCAGACAGGCGCTCGCGCAAACGGTGCAGCGTGTCGGGCTTCACAAGCGGAGTATCTCCGAAAAGAACAAGAACATGATCAGAGGCGTCGTTATAAGCCTCCTCGGCAGCTTTCACAGCATGCGCAGTGCCCAGTCGGTCAACCTGAACATGACAGGTCGCGTGTGGAGCGCGCAGGGCGACATGCTCTTCCAGCTTCGCCATCTCAGGGCCAACCACAACAGCGACTTTATCAGCACCAGCATGCATAACGGAATTCAGGACATGTCCGACAAGTGGCAATCCGCCAATTTCGTGCATCACCTTTGGCAGGGTCGAACGCATACGCGTTCCTAATCCAGCAGCCAGAACAATTGCCAAACAAGAACTATTGGACATGCAAACCCCTTGGGAACCTAGAATTACAAACTGACAGGCAAATTGCACGAGTGCTTTGGCATTTCAAAGAACATCGCAGTGCTTTCACCAAGAAAATCAGCGCACCCATTAGAAGTAGCAGATAGTGTTTAATACATCTTTTTCAGATTGCATTTGCACTTTGTTAACCATAAAAAACCAAGCTAATACATATAGTTAGGATTAGATTCGAATACGAGGCGACCGGAAGCTTTGAGACTTCCTCATAAAATCAACGAGTTACGACAGGAACCGAAAGTACTGCGAGAACGCATTACCGTTCTTGCATGGGGTATTGCTGCGCTCTCGTTTGTCGCCCTCGCCGCATCTGCAGTGCAGATGCCTGGCAAATTTGCCTCCCAACAGGCACTTTATTCGCAGATCACACTCCCTCTCCCCGCTCCCGGCCCGGTTGCCACAACCGCCTCTATTGGCAGTCAAACAGCGCAAAACGCGTTCCAAGTGTATGGAAACGTCCGCGGAAACGAATCACAACAGAACCTGCAAAACTCAAAAGAATTGCATGCTGTGAGGGAAGAAATCATATCTTTACGCCGTTCTGTGCTGCGTCTCACAGAGCAAAACCGCAGACTATCAGGTCATGTTAAGGCGCTTGATGAAGCTGCAGCGCACAAAACATCAGAAGCTGAAATACCCACGGCATCAGCCATAACCGTGATTAAGCCGAGGCAGAAACCGGCGACACCAATAGAAACACTGCCAGCACCAGAACTCTTGCAAGCTTCAACACCAATCACCACAGCAAGTCCTCTGCCAGAAATTAAGCTTTCCGAAGTTGGTACACTTGCCGCCATCGCTTTACCAAAAGCTTCTAATCCAGAGACAGTCGCCTCCATTCCTGAGAGGGCATCGGCTCTCGATCTGCCTGAGTTTCAAAAAACACCGGCAGCAGGCAAACTTCGCCAATCAGGGACTCGAAGAATTCTTCGCACGTCCTTTGCCATTGAACTGGGCAATTTCGAAGATGCAAACTCACTGGAAAGCAAGTGGCAAAGGCTGAGGGAAGACAATCCTCTCCTGCTCGGAAAACTGAAGAAACGCGTTTCCGCTGCAAAAGTAGATGGCGCTACAAAATACACGCTGACAGCGGGCCCGTTTTACAACGCTGCAGACACCGCTGTTGTGTGCGCAAGACTGGCGCGAGAAAAAGTCAATTGCTTGCCAACCATTTTCCAATAAGTTGCTCTCATCTTTTAGCACCTGAGCATTGAGGCGCTTGTCAGCAATGACGTGAGCGTATCTCCATGCCTTGCAGGTCTTTTCGGAATACCACGCGTGTCTCATTCATCTTCGAGCTCAAATTGGGCATCAACATACGCCCTGTTGTTTCTCATGCCCATTTTCATGAGCTCCAACATAATAATCGCCAAACCAGCCATCGCTCATACAGAGCCGTGGACCCTTGCTTTTTTTAGATGGGGCCTTGCTTCACTTATTCTTCTGCCGTTCACATATCGTGAGCTCAAAGCCAACATGCCGCTGATCCGCAAAAACCTGAAGCTCCTCAGCTTCATGGCATTCCTCGCAATGTGGATCTGCGGAGCTATTGTCTATCTGGCACTAAAAGAAACATCGGCGACCAACGGAACACTGATTTACTCAGCTGCCCCTGCTCTTATCCTGGCGCTTGAATGGCTCTTCAGAGGGCGAGCAGTTGCCATAAGGGAGTTTGCCGGGATCTCACTCGCCATCATCGGTGTCTTTGTGATTGTGACCAAAGGCTCGCTCGGCAACCTGCTCAACTTGCAACTAAACAGCGGTGATTTGTTGTTTGCCTTGTGTACGCTGAGCTGGGCAATTTACTCCGTACTCATCAAGAAAAGCCAGCTACAAGCAATCTCTACAGCTCCTTTGTTTGCAATTCTCGCCATTCTTGGAACCATCATCCTAGCGCCATTTGCAGTCGCTGAAATGGCTATCACAGCCTCTATCCCCGATACAGGTGAAGTCTGGATGTCTATCGCAGGCGTCGCGCTAATCGCTTCAGTGGCCTCTTTCCTGACTTACCAGTTCAGTATCCGACTGGTTGGGCCATCGATCGCTGGCATGTTCATGTACCTGATGACACCATATGGTGTCGGCATGGCAGTCCTGTTCTTGGGAGAGCAACTCCAGGCGTTCCATTATCTGGGCTTCATCCCAATCATGGCAGGTCTCTTGTTGGCAACCTTGCCAGCAAGCTTATTCCGGCGAAAAGCCAGCGCTTAGAAACTGAAGCAATATACCAAGCACAAAAAAGCAGGCCTTAGAGCCTGCCTTTTTCATCTCAAAATCTGGAGCGTCCATTAGCCGATCTGCGAAAAGACCGGGAAGGTTTCGAGCAACCAGAAGGAAAATGCTTGAATGTAACCGGTCAGGAAACCAACACCGGTGAGCACGAGAAACGCACCCATCACCTTTTCAACCATCCCCATGTGCTTACGGAAGCGTGCCATGAAGCCCATAAACGGCCCTGCGAACATCGCAGCAATCATGAACGGCACACCAATACCCAGTGCATAAGCAGCGAGCAGAATAACCCCCTGATTAACGGAGGCCTGCGTACCGGCAATCAAGAGAATACTTGCTAGAACTGGGCCGATGCACGGTGTCCAGCCAAAACCAAAAGCAAGCCCCATCAGATAAGCGCCACCAAAACCACCCGGCTGACGATCAATCTGCACACGCGCTTCGCGGTAGAGGAATCCAATTTTAAAGGCGCCAAGAAAATGCAGACCCATAATAATGATCATGCCGCCAGCAAAATAGGCAAGATACTGCGAATACTGCAGAACAAACTGACCAAGGAATGAAGCACTTGCACCAAGCAACACAAACACCGTTGAGAAACCGGCAACGAAACACATCGCGGCAACCATAACCCGATTGCTTTGTGCAGCGCTCTTATCTTCGCTCGTCACCTCTTCGATGGACAAACCAGCAATATACCCAAGATAAGGCGGCACCAGCGGCAATACGCAGGGAGAAACAAAAGACAAAATGCCTGCGAAAAAAGCGCCCCAAAGGGTGATGTCTTGCAACATATAGCTATCCTAATTCCACTTGGAATGCATCCACATGACCTGACGTTTGCACGCACGGAAGCGTGACGACATCATAGTCCATCAATAGATCACCAAGGCTTATATATACAATTTTGCTGAAAGTTGGATGTGTTTCGTCAAACAGGCAAGAAAATCTGCGACACATTTTGGTGAACGGTAGGTAAGAACAGCTACCTACCGTCGACCACAAATATCAACCGTGACCTTTAGTTGTCACGTACAACCAGAACAGACTGGTTGGCATGGCGCACGACACGCGCCGCATTCGGTCCAAGCAGGAAGTCTTTCAGCTCTGGACGATGCGAGGACAAAACAATTAGATCAGTGCCCAGCTTATCTGCTGCGCTCGTGATCTCTTCATAGATCGTTCCGTGGGCAATATGCCCTTTCACATCCAGCTCCTCATCAGGAAGCTGCGTATCAAGAAACTCTTCAAGAGCCTCACGCGTACGCTCCAAAGCCTCAGTTTCAAACTCGCGAGCGAAATAACCACCAACGATAGATTTGCCAAAGTCCGGCAGTACCGTCACCACATGAAGCTGAGCTTTGTAATGACGAGCCAGATCAACAGCCACGGGAAGCGCAGTTTTCCAGCTGCTTTCTTCGTTCAAATCCAAAGGCAGCAAGATATTGGAGTACATTTCCCAACTCCTCAAAAATTATAGTTTTATGACACAGCCCGCTTAAAAAGCGGGCTGTGTTTGGCGTCGACGTTGAAGTGCAACAACCAGCAACAGCAGAAGCAAAGCCGGAATATAGAACAACTGTTTTGGCAGTCGTTCTGCATCCACCTGAGAACTTACGATCACAACCGGAACATCTCCGTAAAAGTCAAAGCCCTGCAGTTTTTCAGCAAATGTCGTGCCTGGGAATGGTTCATCAAGCACCACAGCTCCGTCATCCTGCATGGTAACCAGACCAGATGCATCAAGTCGTGCGTCAGCCCCCTGCTCCTCACCAATTGATAGAGGCAATGTCAGTGTCAGGATTTTATCCATGTCATCAAAATCCGGACCTGCGAGGTTAAGACGCACCATATCACCCGGCTGAGCTTCACCAACCATCTCCATGATTTGCGGACCTGTAGCAGTTACGTATGGATCCTGCACCTGATCGAGCCAGAAGCCCGGACGGAACAGCGTAAACGCAATGAGAAGCAGAGCTACAGATTCCCACAGACGGGAGCGCGCAAAGAAGTACCCTTGCGTTGCCGCAGCAAACAACATCATCGCCACAACAGAGACGATAAAGACGAAGACTGCCTGAAGTGGCTCAACATCAATCAGCAGAAGATCTGTGTTGAAGATGAACAGGAACGGGAGGGCTGCAGTACGCAAAGAGTAGATAAAGCCCTGAACACCGGTCTTGATCGGATCACCACGACTGATCGCAGCTGCCGCAAAGGCGGCTAGCCCCACCGGAGGCGTCACATCCGCCATAATACCGAAGTAGAAGACGAAGAAGTGAACTGCGATCAGTGGAACGATAAATCCGGTCTGCTCACCAAGGTCCACAACAACCAACGCCATCAATGAAGACACAACAAGGTAGTTCGCTGTGGTTGGTAGTCCCATACCAAGGATCAAACTCATCACCGCAACCAGCACCAGCATCAGCAACAGGTTACCGCCAGACAGGAACTCAACCAATGCAGCAATCATCTGGTGCATACCGGTCAGGGACACAGTCCCCACGATGATACCCGCAGCAGCGGTCGCGACTGCAATACCGATCATGTTGCGAGCGCCGCCGATCATGCCTTCAACGAAGTCCACAATACCCTGCCATGTACGGCCGGCCTGAGATTCTTTACGGAAGAACGCTTTCAGCTGATGCTGGGTCACAACGATGAAGGTCATCGCCATAGTCGCGTAAAACGCAGACAGGGACGGTGAGAACCGCTCGACGAGAATACACCAGATCAGAACAACAATCGGCAGGATGAAGTAGTAGCCAGTACGACCAACATCACCAGCAGCAGGCAACTCACTCACCGGCGCATTAGGATCGTCCACCTCAAGGTCTGGAACCTGCGCGGCGATATACACCAACCACAAATAGCCAGCAGCAAACAACGCAAGCACAACAGGGAACGTGAGTGCCGGGAATGCAGTCTTCGTCCAGCCCAGACCGTAATACACGGCAGCACCCACAAGTGTGATACCGATAAAGCCTGTCAAAACACCAATCAGGCGCTGCAAAATGGTTACATGAACCGGAGGCTTAGGCAGACCTTTCAGGTTCATCTTCAACGCTTCAAGATGCACGATGTACACCAGTGCGATGTAAGAAATCACGGCTGGAATGAAGGCGTGAATAACAACCTGATGATAACTGGTGCCAGTGAATTCGGCGATCAGGAAGGCTGCAGCCCCCATCACTGGCGGCATCAGCTGACCATTCACTGAAGAAGCCACTTCAACAGCACCCGCTTTTTCAGCAGGAAAGCCAGTTCGCTTCATCAATGGAATGGTGAACGTACCAGTGGTCACAACATTCGCAATGGAAGAGCCTGAATAAAGACCACTCATCGCAGAGGCAAGAACCGCCGCTTTTGCAGGACCACCACGCAAATGCCCAAGAAGCGCAAACGCGGCCTTGATAAAGTAGTTACCCGCGCCAGCTTTCTCCAGCAGCGAACCAAACAGCACAAACAGGAAGATCATGGACGCCGAAACGCCAACAGCAACGCCAAAGACGCCCTCCTCCTGAATCCAGTAATGCCACATGGCTTTACCATAGGAGGCACCACGCCATTGAATGACGTCTGGCAGCCAAGGAGAGTTGCCAAACATCGCGTAGCCAACAAAAACCGCAGCAACAATAACGAGAGGCAGGCCCAGGCTCCGGTACACCGCAATCGCAAGCACAGTCAGGCCAGTGGTGGCCACAATCAGATCCATCTGAGTTGGAAGACCGGCGCGATTAGCGATCTCAGAGCGCATAATCACAAGGTAGAGACAAGCCGCAGCGCCTAAAAATGCGAGCACCCAATCATACCACGGTATGGTATGTCGTGGGCTGCGGGAAAACAGAGGGTATGCAAAAGCAGCAAGCACCAGGCCAAATGCCAGGTGAATGTTTCTAACTGCGGAATTGTTGAAAATGAGATTGATGCCAAAGGTATCATTCAACCAAAATGGAACGTTCGAGGCCACATAAAGCTGAAAGACGGACCAGATAAAGGCAATGGCAGCAATCATCACGCCTAGCCCACCGGCCAGGCTTCGTGCGCCGGTATCTGCCTGAGCGACCAATTCTTGCGCATCAACCTGCGCTTTGTGTCGTTCTGGACTCATTTGCACCCCCAAATACAGTTCCCCCTTTGCCTTAGCTGTAAAGGCAGAGCAAGAAACCTACTAAATCTCATAGAAAGCCAAAAAATGCGGGGCCAGAACAGCCCCGCATCGTAGAAAACTTGGGTAGATTACATCCAACCACGTTCTTTGTAGTACTTCACTGCACCGTCATGCAGAGGAGCTGTCAAGGAAGCCTTGATCATCTCTTCTTCTTTCAGGTTTTTGAATGCAGGGTGCAGTTTTTTGAAGTCGTCGAAGTTTTCGAAGACAGATTTAACAATGACGTAAACAACATCATTAGGCACTGCTGCGGAAGAAACGAAGGTTGCGCCAACACCAAAGGTGTTGATGTCTTCTGCGTTGTTGTACATCCCTGCTGGGATTGTTGCTTTACGGTAGAAGGAGTATTTGTCGACCAGATCGTCGATCGCTTTACCTTCAACGTTTACAAGCTGCGCATCACAGGTGCTTACAGTTTCCTGAGTAGATGCAGATGGGTGACCAACCAGCCAGTAGTAAGCATCGATTTTGCCGTCACAAAGCGCAGAACCAGCTTCCGCAGACTTCAGCTCAGTCGCCAGAGCAAGATCAGCCTTGTTCACGATACCTTCTTTTTCAAGAAGCTGCCATGTCGCATACTGACCGGAACCTGGGTTACCGATGTTGACTTTCTTACCCTTAAGGTCGGTGTAGTTGTTTACGCCGGAACCTTTAGAAGCAAGCATTGTTACTGGCTCAGGATGTACAGAAAATACAGAGCGCAGCTCACCGAAAGGCTTGCCATCCCATTGGGAGCGACCTTCGTATGCATTCGCCTGAACGTCAGACTGAGCAACACCGAACTCCAGCTCACCATTTTGAATGGTGTTGATGTTGTAAACAGAACCACCTGTAGATTCTACAGAACAACGGATACCGTGCTCTTTACGGGTCTTGTTTACAAGACGACAGATCGCACCACCAGTTGGGTAGTAAACACCGGTAACACCGCCGGTGCCGATGGATACGAAACGATTTTCTGCCGAAGCTCCAGTTGCAACGCTAACCGCAATCAGCGCAGCTCCAACTGCAACATTGCTAAGTTTCATACGAACCTCCACTTAAGTTGTAATTGCGCGATCCCGTTACTCACGGTATCGCGAATAGGAAATCTTGGCATTTTAACCATCAGACACGCCTATTTCCCACTGGCACAGAATGAAAGATGCCAAAAGCGGTGAAATACGTACACATCTATTGCTTGGATTACCAGTAAACTCTCAAAGCCGCCGGCAACAACCAAGCTGCATATCTATTCACCTAACAAACTGATTCAAATAATATTTTTTAGATATATGAGCACTTCGCACACGCGAAAGCCCCACAGATATTTCACGAAAAACTGCCAAAAATCAGGTGATACACCAGCAAACTGCCGATTGCTTCCACAAAATAGTATACTAAGGTATTACAGATTTTGTGAAGTATCACGCTTCATTTCGAACAATATCTCTACGTTATTTCACCTAGAGAACTAATAATACCCCCAAAACCAAGGGATGAACGAGATGATTGCAGCGCTCTCCCACCTTAGAGCAGATTATAGCGGAAAGCGCATTTTGTGCACCGCACCCTACACTCTGCCAGATGAGGAGCATCCCCATAAGAAAAACAAGGAAGCAAAACCTAACATCATTTTACTACTCACATTTACACTGAGCTAGTTTCAGCAATCTCACCGCATAGACAACATAAGAACGGTAAATAGGCGCAAAAAACGCTCCGTGTGGAAAATCGAAAAAACCGCTTGCGCTAAGCCCCTGCAATCCTTAGAAGACCCCTCACAGGCAGCGACCTAACGGTCCCGCCGAGAGCCCGTAGCTCAGCTGGTAGAGCAACTGACTTTTAATCAGTAGGTCCACGGTTCGAACCCGTGCGGGCTCACCATTTAACCTCATGGTATATAAAGAGGTTTAGCAAAGCTCCCTTCCGGGAGCTTTTTGCATTTCGGCCCTGTGTCAGCACTATGTCAACAAATGAGAGTGTTTGAAATCGCAATTTCACCTCTCTTAGCTCCTGCAAAAAACCTTTCAAATTAATTCTGGGAAAGCTGTTAATGTTGTCTCTAATCGTCAGAACACAGACTTATCATAAGGCTTAAGCTCTGAAGAGTTGTCAGAGAACTGTAACGTGTCGTCAGGGTGCAACTTTAATGCTTCTTGATAAAAGGCATGCCCGCTTCAAGCGAATATCAAAAA
>NZ_LMCJ01000009.1:0-14635 GCF_001623085.1 Pseudovibrio sp. W74 | reverse complement strand
AGCATCACGCTTCCCAAGCCAGAATATTCCGTGAGAGGCAATGCCCCTCTTCATTCCGTATTTTCCGAGGGACATCCGGCGAGAACGCCCTTCTAGTGTGCGATATTGAACAATAAAGGTCTTGCGCCCGATTGGCGCCACCTGCAGCCCAAATCCCGAGAGCTTACCGACCCAGACGAAGTACTTCTTCGCCGTTGGCTTGGCTGCATCGACCGTCCGTTTTGTAACATTGGGCATCAGACAAAACTCTCCCGCTGACGGCCCGTGACAAGAACCGCCCCACATGCGAAAATAGATGTTAAAATTAGTTCCCGAATGCTGCTGTTTCTGACGGCCTGACAGCTGGTGACGACCTTTTGGGCTTCTCTAATGGCCCTGTGTAAAACACGGCCTCATCCCCTTACAGATCGCTTGCGCTATGCCTACCGTTTCTTGTCTGCATATTGTAAGCAAATGAGAGCATTTGAAAAGTGCAATTTCACCCCTATTTTAGCTCTAGTAATTGCTCTTTCAAATTATGAAAATCAACACTGCAAAGAGAACTTCGATGATCTGTTTGATGATGCATTTTTAAATACCAGTTGGTGCTTTGAAGTAACTCGGCAATCAAATTAGATTGGCTACAGAACTTAATTGAAACACCTAGAGTAGACGATAAAATCTTTTACAAAGAAATATACTAAACTATTATATCGACAAAAATCTAAAACCACGTATTTAAGTAAACTAAATTAATCTAACTCTGCTACTGCAGGATTTGCTAAATAGTATTCAGAAGTTGCTCTTCAAAATCTGCTCTCCCTATTGTCGGCATGCATATCAAGTTCATGCATGCTGCGACAGGAGTTACAGATGCCCAAAGGACAGTTTCAATCTCATCATGAAAACAGGCCTGGTGTTATTGCAGGTTTTCTCCCGCGGGACTCAAAGCTTCTAGGGAAGTGGCTGGATCATATCAGTCAAAAATCCATATCAGCATATGGAGAGCAAATTGAACAAGGCTACTCTTTTTTGGAGCCTTCAGTTCAAGCTCTAGCCTTTTTGCTGAATAAAGACGATCACCTTCATGGTCTTGTAAGCGAGATGATTGAGCAAGGCTGGCAAGTTCACCAAGAAGAAGAACCAAAAGTGGCGTATGGAATTAAATCCATCAACAATATGCTATGCGCGCTCAATTACATTATCAAACATGCACCAATCTTTGATCCGGACTTGCCGCATTCAGCATTTCCAATGTCAGGATTGTTTGTCTACATGATGTGGACACCCGCAGGGAACTTTGTCTTTAAAAACAAGCTTTTCAATGATGCCCTGAGAAACATCCTTGATGCCTGGTGTGAGTTTTTAGACTCTCCGGCCTCACTCAGTGTCGTTGTTACCTCAAAGGATGGTTGGCTTTCTGAAGCCTCATGGAAAGCGAACAGCCTGGATCAGTTCGTTACGAAAGAACAGATCGAGAAAGACCCTGTGCATTGGGGATACACGTCGTTTAATGACTTCTTCCATCGTCAAATCATTACGATCAGCCGACCAATTGATGGGCCGGACAATGATCGAGTGATTACATCTGCTAATGATGGCACCGTTTATCGCATTGCACGTAATGTAAAACTGGACGATGATTTTGAGACGAAAGCCCAAAACTATTCTCTCAAGCAAATGCTTGACGGCAGCCCTCTCACAACGCGCTTTGTTGGCGGAGATACCGTTCAAACATTCCTAAGCGGCAACGACTATCACCGATGGAGAGCTCCTATCGCCGGTAAGGTTGTCGAAGCACGGGTCGTAAACGGATACATGTTCTCTGAGCTTTATTCAGAGGGGTTTGATCCGTCAGCAGGAACTAAGTCTCAAGGATACGAGGCGATGGTAAACACCAGAGCGCTTATCTTTATCGAGAGCGACAATCCTGCAATCGGTTGCGTATGCGTTATGCCCATTGGGATCACAGAGATCTCATCTATCTCAATTCAGGTTAAAGTAGGCGATAGAGTTGAAAAAGGACAAGAACTTGGGTGGTTCAGCTACGGGGGATCCTCAATGGCTCTTGTTTTTCAGCCTAAAGCCATCAAGCAGTTTACGATTGTAAATCCTCTTTCAGATAACAACTCCAACAATGGGCCATTTGTTAGAGTTGGGGCACAAATTGCGATCTCAACTATTTAAGTCAGTCGTTGTTTTTCTCTTCAGCGCCTGGCGATAATGAAAATCAACGCCAGGTGTGCTTTCGCCAAACCGAAGGACACCTCAATGAAACACCCTCTCCTGGAACTGAATGATAGCGCCTGCTCGGCTCTGGTCGATGCTTGCACAGATCGCGACCCCAAGTACATAGATGATGATCTGTCCTGTGTTAAAGCCATCGCTCAAGCAGCTATCAATGTAGAGCTGTTCACGATCCCCCTCTACATGACGGCGCTGTATTCAGTCCAAGGTACACATCAAATCAACAGTAAGGGCAGTAAGCTCTATGAAGGTCGCTGGTGGCCTGGCTCTGGTCCTGCTGCTGAGCCCGACACAACAAACAAGCAAGTCTTCAATAAAGTCTACAGCGTGTTTATTGAAGAGATGCTGCACCTTCAACTCGCTTCAAACATGGCAACTTTGATTGGAGTGAAGCCATGCTTCACAAGCAGAGCCTTACAGAACGAAGAGTTTGGATGGACCTGCTATAAGCATGGCAACACCATGATCCCGCATATCTTGGATTTCAATGATTGGATAGATCATCCCATCTTATGTTCATATGATCCCGACCTAATGAACTTAAAAGGTATGCAAGTGATCCTACGCGCCATGAACAAAGATCAGGCAAAACTGTTCATGGCAATTGAAGAGACCGTTGAACTCGCCAAGCTCAATCTGGAAAATTCTGAAGTTCCCATACCTGATCCTCAGCCCGATGGTGATAAAACCCGACCAAAGTACTTTGAACCTGCACCATTTGATTGGTTCAAAGCCAACATGACGGAAGCAGATCTACCTCTGTTCGGCTCAATTGGGCATATGTACTTATGTTACTGGAGCTACCTTGAAATTACCTACTCAGATGGAACCAGTTTGCTTGGGCGTCTCTTAGGCTTGCAGCGAGATCGGTTCAATAAGCCTGAACAAACGGCTTCACAATATCCGATGATTGATATGAATCTGGAAGAGCTCGACAGCCTAAAGCTCAAGCTCATTAACAACATCAATGCAATCACTGATCAGGGTGAAGGCGGGGATGTTGTCAAAGACATTGTGAGGGTTTGGGGCTTTAAGTCATGGGCCAACACACTTGCAAAAGGCTCAGAAAATCCTCTTGGTTGCGTGAAGGAAAAGTTCCAGCCTAACAAAGAAGCATTGATTGAAGATTTTCCTCATTACGATGATCAGGGCAATCAGCTCCCAACGCTATCTGGTATAGCCCGCGCCAGATCTGATGCAGCGGATAAAGACCACTTCGAACTGTTTTCGGAAGTGCTTCAACTCGTACAAAAGCATGATTACATGACATGGGAGAAATGGCACAACCAAAACCATACTTGGACACCAGATATGCTTGGTACCGATGGAGCCCCCAACGTGCCATGTACTGAAGACATCGCAACAGCGCTCAATAAGTTAAAAACCAAGCCTAATACCTACCAAATATTAAGCCAAGCTGCGGTTGGGACGATTAAGGGCATCACTACAGTCTTGAACAGTTACTGGAATAATAGCGATAACACCGAATTTCCCTCTCCTGCCATGGATGGGTCTGGTGATCGGGTTTCTATATGCTGGGCTGTGACCGGAAAAGTGCCCGATCTTGTGACTGGCATTGCCTCACAAAAGGAACATGTTCTTTATCATGCTTGTCAGGGTATGGCCTTAAACGGTTCAGATACCGAGACTTGTGCCAGTGTTTTAGCTTACCATAGCTGTAAAGGTTCAAACGAATGCAAGACCCAGGGTGGGTGCGGGTTTGTCCAAAGTGCCAGCGGTGGAGGTAGCTGTGGAGGTTCCGTTGCCAAAGGTCTAAAGAGCGCGCCAGCGGACAATAAATGCGGTGGTTTTGGAGGGTGTGCAGTACCAATTTCAGCCTCTCAGCTTTACCCGAAACAAGACGATGGTTGCAATGAGATGCAACTCTATAAATTTGGACCTGTTCCTGATCATAATTCAGAGGCTTTGAAGCAACATCTCCCTTACTCTGAAGGGGATGCCGTTTACGACATAGCATGGCAAGCTTACAGTCATGCGAAGGGGCTCGACCCTGATGCGCATAAAGCACCAAAAGCCAATGATTTGCGGCTGGCGATGCCACCAAGCACATAAACGGGGTCAAATGAGTTCATCTGCTTCATCGAAACAAGGAGCCGCAGATTCAGCGGCTTCCGAATTGAACGAAAATACTGATTATTTAGGATTTGGGGTTGGCCTGCGTTCTCAGCACTTCCCTGAGATTATGGCTTGCGAGAATTTACCTGTCGACTGGTTTGAGATCATAAGTGAAAACTTCATCGACAACCACGGATATGGTCGCAAGGTTCTCAAGGAGCTCCGCAGCAGATGTCCGATTGCGATGCATGGTGTCTCCCTCAATCTGGGATCTTCAGATCCACTGAACTGGGAGTACCTTCAAAAGCTCAAAGAGCTGGCTGAATTTGTCCAACCTTCATGGATCTCTGACCACTTGTGCTGGACAGGGATTCTTGGACACAACACTCATGATCTTCTGCCAATGCCTTTGACGGAAGAGAGCCTCAATCATGTATCCGAGAGGGTGCTGCAAGTTCAGGCCTTTCTTGGACAACCAATCCTTCTTGAGAACCCATCCACCTATCTTGAGTTTCGACAAAATGAGCTCAGTGAGTGGGAATTTCTGTCGTTACTTGTCAAAAAAACAAACTGCCTTTTGTTGCTTGATGTAAACAATGTCTTCGTCTCCTCCTTTAATCATGGCTATGATCCTCTGGAGTATCTGAGGAACATTCCTCACAGCAGCATCCAACAAGTGCATTTAGCTGGTCCTACAAGGGCTGGTAACTGTCTGGTGGATACCCACGATCAACCTGTCCCAGATCAAGTCTGGGAGCTTTACAAAGTGCTCCTAGAGAAAACCGGCCCCGTCTCCACGCTACTGGAATGGGATGCAAACATCCCGGGCTTTTCTGAGGTTGTCGCTGAGTTGAACAAGGCACGGCTAATTTTTGATGGAAAGCCTTACCAGCGACTGGAGAGTGTCGACATCAATCAAGCACCTGGTGCATTCTCGAGCCCGGTTGTTCGATAATGAAGGAAAGTTGTCTAAAGAAAGATACTCAACTAAGCCAACTACAAAACTGGCTGCAGGAGGTCCTGATAAACCGTGGTGACATCTATCAAAAACTCTTAGGAGCCGAGCACCAAACAAACCTTACCCTCACAGAAGCTATAAAAGAAACGGAACAGTTTCCTGCAATCAAGCGCATCAACATTTATGCGTCAGGATACATTATGCGCTTGGTCGAAGCGTTAAAGGCAGAGTATCCGCTGCTGTGTAAGTTCATGGGAGATGAAGTCTTTGAAGGATTCGCAAAGGCTTACATTATCACCCATCCTTCGCGTTATTCCAGTTTATATAAGTTAGGAGCTAAGCTCCCTGAGTTTCTGGAGGAAACGCAACCAAAGGGAGCAAACTGTCCTGATCAAGTCGCTCTATTTAAAATCCCAGCTGAGTTGGCGCGATATGAGAGAACGCAGGCCGAAGTACTGCTCCATCACGGTCTTGAAGAGTATTTTTATTACACTTCAGAAACGTCCATCGCCTTTATTACATCAATCCACTCTGATCTATTACAAGCATCGCCATGCCTAAGAATTCTCAAGCTAGAGTACCCAATCCGTTCACTCGCCGTGTCACTACATTTGAACGACACTGTGACAACACCACAGCGAACTGAGAACTGGGTAGCTCTGACACGAAAAGACTACAAAGTAGTTTCTTTGCAGATCGATGATTGGCAGGCTGAGTTGTTGGAAGCTTTGAAGTCTCCAACGCCCCTTTATGGAGCGCTGGAAAATGTTAAATCTACAAATATGGCTGATGTTTTGCTTTGGCTTCCAACTGCGCTGGATTTTGGATTGGTCTATTACCCAAAATAGACCAATCTCAACTACATAAACAATGCATAGTTTTGCTCACCCAGCCGGTATGGAATAATTTGCGACACACCTGTTGCTGCGGTAACAGTTGCTTCTGTTGTCCAACCCATGCAATCGCCGTGTACACGATTTAAAGTCACCTCACCATTACTCGCCATATACGTCATAAAGTAAGGGTCACCCGGCCCAACCATAAATGGATGTACAATATCCAGCTCTTGGTCATCCTTCAGATGTAAATGTGAGCCAACCTCGTTGGTTCCTTCGCTTAGATCATCTGAAAAATGATCGATATTAACGTTAGGCTTCCACGTGTTGGTTTTCAGGAAGAAATTCTCTTTGCCCCAAGTGAAAAAGGCAAAACGTGTCCAGCCTTTTGCCCATTGGTGAGCCCAGACATTTTCTACGACAAGCGGAGGGCTTTTCCCACCGGACTTGGCCGTGGCTGATATCGTCCAGGTATTCACGGCGCCATCTGTGTTGTTGTAACCAAATACAAAATTCTGCCCCAGATCGACAGCGCATTTTACTTCGCTCAGGTTCGTCGTATAGGGATAGCGTGTATGATAGAAATGCAATGGATATTCGGATTTTAGATCCTTAGTCAAAGGGAAGAAGTACATGTGTCCGTTTTTGGCCTGATAGGCGAGCAGATGAGGCTTGTTCATCATGTAAAACGGTTGAACTGAATCCCAGTCCTTCCCCAGCTCAAATGTATTGGGCACTTGCTTGGTCCAAGGTTCCTCTTCAAGGAGCTCGAATGTGTCGCAACTTCCACTCCCCTTATTGTATCCCACAAGGATCGTGGTACCGTAATTATCATAGGTAGTGATTGCATCGTAGTTATGGTCAAAAACAGGCTGTCCGACCTCAGACCATTCCATTACGCCAGCTTGTTGGGTTGGTGTCATCGTGTAGAGCGTTGCAGTCATTATTCCCGTCTCCTAGCGTATATCTTCGCTGTAAATTTTGAGGGGAGCCGGATCTGCGCCGGCAATCTGATAGTAAGTGCAATGAGCAGGTTGCCCTGCTCCGTTCAGTTTCAAAATCTCAAATCCTCGATTGTACCATTGCTCGACCATCTGCAGATGCGTACCAGGTATAATCGGGACCGGATACACTTCCTCATAGGGCGTTTCTTTCTGTTGCACCGGAATGGCTGAGTGACCTATGCAACGACCTTTTGCGAGCGTTTTGAGAGGATTATCCGGTTCTGAAGTATTGGGAGGCCAGCCAGTGGGCCTGAAGTTATCTTCAAATATGCAAAGGTTATGTTCATGCCCCCAGAACCATGCAGCGACCTTATCAAAATATGGTCCAAAGGCTTGCCAAAGAGCGGTGTTTACGCCGGGCCGATTGATGTCACCTTCATAATCTGAGGGCACACCTACAGCAAAACGACCTGAGTAAAGCTGATGGTGCCCGAATAACAATGTACGGCCAGAGAATTGGCTGAGGTGGTGTCGGTGCCAGTCCATTTCATCAGGACGCACATACACCATGGGCGGTGGGTTTTGAGGGTCATATGCATCACTCGGATTGACATGAAGTACACCCAGGGCTTCATCCAGTTTGTCTCCAGCCACCTTCAGATAGTGCCCATGGTACCCCGTATCCATGCCTAGGATCTGCCAGGCCCCGTCCTCTGTGGTTAGACGGAAATAACTGGCTTGCTGCTGCTGACTGGGATGGATTACGAGCCGACCTTCATCAAGGCACCTGAAGTACGGAAATGCTCCGCAAAAGTATTCATGATTGCCAGGCAACGTGTAAACGGGAGGACGGTGCCCTGCAGCTGTAAAAGCCACATTAAGGAGCCCAAGGAAGTATGTATCAAACTCCTGTTCTGTACCGGAATAATAAACATCGCCGACGTGCAAGATCACATCTGGCTTGAACGAAAGTGCTGACGCTAGAACAGCAGCTGCCACATCCGTTCCTGTTCCGATATCACCGATCAAAGCAATGGTCGCGTCCGATGGAAGTTGCCAGCTCACGCAACCATAATCATAGCTCCCGCCTCCATACTTGGGATCTCGCCAACTCCGGTAATCCAACTTCCCGCCTGAATGCCCCGGATAGGACCAGAAGTATTTTACATACTCATCAAACATCTGCTGCCAGGCTGGGTTACCAAAGGTGAAGTTGTCCAGCTGCGTCTGCATCTGCGCTTCAATTTGCTTATTCCCGGTAAAAACCGCGTGAGCTTTATGATGTGTCAGATAAGTGAGGTATTCTGCTGCTTCCGGGTCACTGGCATTTCGCGTGGTCGGGATCTCAGGCGCTTTACCTTCCAGTGCTTTATGTGCGTATGCATCCACGCCCTCTAACATAGGATGAGCGACCGGAACCCCTTGGCGCGGGTCATGATCTGTCATTTTTGAAACAACGCTCGCAGCAGCGGATTTCAACCGAGCCAGATCCGCATTCTCATAATTGACAATGGGTTGCATCATATATCCAAAGTTCGATGAAGCTGAATGTTGAGACTGTTAGGTGCTGTCATGGGTATCCCGGTCCAGTCCTCCCACAACCCATGACCAAGTTCAAAATGCTCGGAAGCTTGGTCCAGCCACGTTGTCGTGAAATCCTTCAGCGGAGCAAAGCAGGTTGAGCTGCTTTTTCCCTTAGGCCAAAGTGTCCACGCGACTAGGTAATTCTCGCCAACGCACAACAGTCCCCCCTCTAGCCCACTCATAGGCAGCAGGTTCTTCGCCCATTTCAGGATGTGTGCTCTAAATATTTCTGGTGAGACGTTTTGGTTGCGCGCACCAATATAGTGCACCACGTCACCGGACATCCAATCTGCGGGAGCATCTACAAGGAAATATGGCGTCTCGACTAGCAGGTCTGCCTCAGGCAACAATACTGGGAACCCAGCGGAGCTTCGTGATGTGTCATATAGATCACCATGCAAATTCGTGTAGCAACGCACAGCGACACATTTGAAAGCATCGTGATAAGTTTGTTGCGAGGTCCAGAACATTAAGGCGCTTTGATCTGGCACCGTTGGTGGTTTGCCTTCATTTTGTGGCAAAGACGGTATGTAAGCATGCAAGCCCGCATTGGGTTGTAACAAGGAACATCCTGGCACAAACACAGAGCCTAGAAACTCTTCAAACTGCTGCTGTGTCTTATCTTTGCTTCGAAACCCTCGCCAGACATGTACAGCATCGGGTGGGACCTTACGAATTTCATTCATTTTCGAAAGCCCTTGTGAACTGCATATTGTATGTATCACCAGGCTTTACGTTCATGCCTGGCCAGTCATCCCAAAGGGCTGCTTGCGGTGGCAATGTTGTCGGAACAGGTTCAAAAACGTGAGACCAATCACAGTGTGATTGCAACTGTTCAAGCCCAGGATCAGTGCCGTCACCCAGTTCCCAATACACGATGTAATCTGCTCCGATGCAGACAATGCCACCTTGTATTTTTTCGCGCGCCTGCGTTTCGGCAAGGACACTTTGTATGTTCTGAAACAACTCTGCCGTGTTAGTGCTAGTTGGCAAAGCTCCCACCAGATGCCGTATCTTTCCTTTCATCCAGTCCTGCGGTTTATCGATAAGGTAGTAGCACTGGTTCAACACCAGGTCTCCAGCGAACAAGACCGGAAAGTCTGCACCACTTTCCGGCGTGTAACAACCACCGTGGGTCAAAGTGTAAGTACGACCTGCCAGAGTTTTGAAACCGTCCCAGTAGATCTGCTGAGAGTTCCAGAACAAGATTGCAGTTTCGTCAGGTACTGTATCTGGCTTGTTGGCCATTCCGCATGGAATGGTCGGAACATATGTGTCCAAGCCATTTTCGATCTGCATCTGCACGGTTGAAGGAATGAATGTTTCTCCAAGTCTTTGAAAAAACTCTTCTTGCGGAAGTGTCGACTGGCGAAATCCTCGCCATATCCGGACTGCATCAGGAGGTATCTGGAAGGACATGGATCACGCTCCTTCCGACAGGATCTGGTCTGTCACCTGATTTAGAAAGCCGATTGGGAGTGGCTTTTCCTCTGGTTTGCCATAGGGGCAACCGAGAGGAAACTTCCAATGTTCATTGACACAGAACTGACATGGGCCTGCTGACCGAGACAGGTAGTCTCGTTTATCATCCCACGTCAACTTGCCTTCTCGGTACATAAATCCGAGCACATCGGCCATGGTGGCATGAGCATCGTAAAAGCACTTTTCTAGATCAGGCCACACTTCAGGCCATTGGGATTTTATTGTCTTCAGTACCTGTGGTGCATTTTCTGCAGAGAACTGGAAGGCATCATACCCATCACCATTACCGGGTACATATGTAATCTCCGGATTGGTCTCAAGATAATGCACAGATTCAGGAGACTTATCTTTCAGTTCAGAAAGCCAGTCAGGGCTGAGTCTGAACTGAGGTAAAAAATTCGTATCATAAGAAAAATGTGGTGTTACAACGATCCGCGTATTGATGGCATAAAGTTCCCCGTCGATCTCAGTAGAGAACTCAAACATTGTCGGATTGTCATTCTCAGTCGTGAGATAAAACAGAGTAAATGCATTATCATAAGGATCTGTCGGTAACTCTGGTGAACGTTTGATGTGTTCCTTAAAAGCATCTCGGAACATGTCCCAGGAACTTTCACCAACCAGAAATAAAACAGCTGGATTTGTCATAACCAACTGCTTTAAGGCCCATGCGTTTTTGGTTACGCAGTTGGAGATGATTGTATCTTCGCTCTTTTCTGTGCCGCCCAAGAAGGCAGGTTTCCAATGGGGGGATGCGCAAGCCACCATATCTAGTTGACAGACATCCTCACCGATCTTGAGATCAGCATTCTTATGGCCCTCCGCTCGCAGATAGTCAGAGAACTCATTCAGGCTTGGAACGAACTGTTCGTAATATGTCTGGAGTTCTTGATAAACTTCTAGATTAACACCGGCAGGCATTTGCATCTTGGAGATGACAATGTCGCCCTTTTCGAACTTGTTGTCCGGACTATCATGATTGAAGAGAAGCACATAACGCGGCGTTCCGGTAGGACGCTCTAATGTAAGCGTAATTTCCGCACCGCTTTCATATTCAATGATCACGTCGTAAGGAGAGCCTGCATGGTCTCTCTCAGCAGATTTAATTATGCCATCTTCAGCTGCGATAATCTGATCAGCTGTAACGGTTGTGTCTGCTGTCGGGGTAACGGAGCTTCCTGCAATCAGATATTTCTTGACCTCTTCAAAGGCAAATCGTTCCTGGTACACATTACGGTAGCGATAGTAGTAAGCATACTTGTCATAGCCATCGGTTCCATCTTCACTGGTAAAGTCGGGATAGGCCCAGGACGTTCCAGTAATGCCCGGACTAAACGCAGTCAGGTTCGGGTTGATCCCTAAAGTCATGATGGGAGCCTTTCGGCATCCATCCATAATCTCACCATTTGGAAAGCCGGAGTTTCGCGTGACCCCTTTCACCCAGGGATACATCTCGGGTGTTCCGGATGGATCCGCTGTTTTAGGAAAGTCCGACAAAAAGTCATAGGTTGGATAAGGACCGTAAACCTGATCCTTGGGATTTGGAGGCCAAAAGAATGAACAGGTGCCGCACGGGCGAACATTAAAGACCAGCTCTATCTCCATCGGGTTCTTTGGCTGGCGCGGACTGGTTTGCCGCGGTGGCGTATAAGAACTGGTCATCACGTGCCCTTTCCAGTGGCTGTTTGCCCCTTCAAATCACTATCAGCTGCAATGGTTCCCCAAGTGAGCAGAGCACCATTCATGGAAGTGTAGAAGCCGTAATGTTCATAGATTTCGCTGGACCAATTCTCGCGCAGCTCTTGCGGAATTGCTTTACCTGCAGGCGTTTGTGTTGGAATTACGGTGTCAGACATATTGCGAACAAACACATAATCGACATGATACTCCCTGGCAGCATAGCCAACCACAGCGTCATCCATCTCCAGCGCACTGTACTGCGCGGTATCGTCTCCATCTGAGATGAAGTAATAGTCTGTTGTGAGGAGCGGAATCCCCTTCTTGTCGAGACCTTTAGGTGCCCCCAGTTCTTCAAGAGCTGCGTTCATCATATCGGCAACGGTAAACTGTCCTGCCCAGTCTGGATTGCCTTTGTCTGAATCGTAAATTGCCTGACACAGAAGGTATTCAAGATAAGGCTGTGTCACGACAGAACTCAGCTTGAAGAGCAGATTCTTTTCAATGATTGAGTTCATTGAAAGGTCCGGATACCAGTTGGTGCAGGCAACTGTTTTGTCATTCAATCCGGAACCAGTATTTTCAGACAATTTCAGCTTGATTTTGCCTGTATTTGTAATCGCCGCATCGCCGAGCTTTTCGCTTATGGTCGCTCCGCCAGCGGTGCCAATTGAATAAAGCCGTTGAGGGGATGCTTCTTTCAGTACAAAATGCACCATTGCAATCAACCCATCTGCAAAAGGAGGATGCGACAGGTGCGCATCTGACTTCCAAAGCAGTACCTTCAAGTCTGCTCCTGCAGCATTTCGGATAGATACGACCCGATAGAACCCCCAGAGATTGTAAGCTCCCTTCACATACTCATCATTGGATCTTAGGAACCACCCTTTTCGGAACTCATCTGATGAGACGTAGGCCTCCTTATCAGAGGACACGAATACATGATCCAGCGCGTTCCACTCAGTGTCTGTCCAGGTCATCACAACGATATCGACTTTAGGCAGTGGTGAATTCTTGTCAGGATTGCCAATATCCACGTTGGTAGGAGCGCTTTGCCCCACTTTCGACCAGTCAATAACGGGAAGTGGAGGCAAAGCTCCCGGGTTTGTGCAAGCTACACTTTTAGCATCCGTATAACGGTTTTTCATAGCAAAGCCTCTCTAAGCGTTTTGATTTATAAAACGGGGACCGTAGAAAACCGGAGCAGACAAATCTGTGTAGCGTGCCATGATTTTGGCTTCATCACCGTACAGCTCTGGCAGTCGGGCAATCAGGTTTGCAGGAATCTGAGAGCGCATGATGTTGAAGCAGGAAAGCACGCGTAAATCTGTCATCGCAGCAACAGCTTTGCCAAATGTTGGCCAGGACTCTTCAGCTGGACCATTCCACATCAGATCCAGATCAGTCATGATCTCAGTGTATTTGTCATCAAACGCACAGAGGTTGGATTTGACCGATGCTCCCTCTGGATCAAGTTCGAGTAGTTTCTTATAACCATCACGAGGAACCACGAGCACATTGGTCACGTTTGGCCAGGGTATTTGGTGACCCTTGAAAAACTCTGTTTCTGTCTCAGGTGTGAGTTTGGGCTTGGGTGTTGGAACGAGAAGTTGTGCACCGTAGTAGATCTCAGCAAAACGCGCATAATGGCTCCCCTCTCCGTCAAAGTTCTGCGCATAAAGGTCCTGAGCATTGCTTCCCTCACCTTGTTCGATGATCTCATCAATGCCATCAAGGAACTGCTGAACAGGTGATCGCTTGTCTTCGATAGAAAAGACAGTAAAGCCGATGTTGTCTCCAACTTGATTAGGATAAGTATTAGCCGGCGCTGAGAGGACTTTTTTCGCGGTGGCATTAATCTCACCTTTATTCGCCGAGATTGCAGCTTTTATTTTTGAATAGAATGCACCAATGGAAGGGTACTTCTCGTCTCTATATTTTGTAGCTAACAGACTGATCGGCGTCTCAAGTCGTAAGAAATTCCGCAACTGGTTCTTACTTAGCTGCGCAAAAACAATCGGGAGATCGGGTTCTACACCACCAGGCAGCCCTTCAGACGGAGAAAGAGGATCCAACTTCTTTATTGAAGGTTTTTCTCCAAGTGCTGCCAATATATTGCATCCGATGGCCATATGAACCATCTCTTCCATGACCACAGAGCGGATCAGGTTATAGGTTGTGTAATTTTGAACTTCTAAGGAAAACATCGCGGCTAGATATAGCGGCAGGGTTGCATGCTCTAAAGCAACGGCTGACTGCAGCGAAGCTTTAATCCATTCCAAGTCTCGATCTTGCGGTGGAACTGAAAGCAACTGTTGATCCACAAGTGGCCTCCCTCTAATAGCAAAAGTAATGCATACGAGAAAAGCCGCACCGTTCCTCTTCGAGGATGACAAATAGTCCTCGAATAAAGCAAATTTCCCTGAGCTGGGTGCATTCTTTTCACGTGGCCGGAAATTGTGCTTGCAAAATACGTGACTTCAAAAATATAAATCAATCATGCAATTGGAACGTGACAGTTATCACAGCTTTTATATTTTATTAACTGCGAACAATTCATCTTTAATTTTAAAATTTCAAAAATAAGGTGATTGCATGCACTTTTATAACTATAGATCTACAAGTAATACCCTATCCTCATGATGAAAAGATTAGATTCACTAATCAGTAAATATTTAACTTCTATACTCTTTACCACATAATGCTGTATAAGTTGATTTTGAATAATTAGGCCTTGCGCTCATTCACACGTTAGTATTCAGCTGACTGCGTCTAATAAATGAGTGCTCAGTGCACTTGATGACAATGTAGGCAGTATGACGATCACTATGGTGTCCGCCATCAAGGATAGC
>NZ_LMCJ01000008.1:346895-500206 GCF_001623085.1 Pseudovibrio sp. W74 | reverse complement strand
ATTTGATCAACATTTGTCATTCCAGATACCGGATCAGAGCCAAACTCCATTTCCAGCGTGCCGCCAGTGCCAGTAGCATCCAGACTGCCGAGCGTGATTATGCCGAACGAAGCGCCGGGGGCGATAACGCCGCCATCCAGTGTCACACTGCCACTTGCAGTTCCATGCCCGCCCAAACGTCCTCCAGAGGCAATCGTAAAACCTGCTTGAACAGATGCAGTGTTAAAGTCTGTCGTATCGCCAATCAGCAACGTTCCTTGCTGAACCGTCAGGCCCGCTCCAAATGAGTTGCTACTGCTATTGAACACAAGCGATCCGCTGCCCGTCTTGGTGAAAGCTCCTGTGCTGGTTACAGTGTTCGTAAGCTGTAACGTCCTGTTAACGTTTTGCACCTCTACCGTACCCCCGGAAGCTCCAACAGTCAGCGCGTTATAGCTTTGCGTTCCAGTTCCGCTAAAAGCCAGCGTGGCCCCGTCCAGTGTGGTGGTTCCTGTGCCCAGCTGAGAGACCTGAGAGACCTGCAAGGTTCCCACAGAAACGGTCGCCCCGCCGCTAAAGGTGTTGGTGCCGGATAGGACAAGAGTGCCTGCTCCGGTCTTGATCAGGCTGCCTGCACCGGCCAAGTTGCCGGAAAGCGTCAGAGCACCTGCGGCACTAGTCACATCGAACGTGCTGGCACCTGTCCCCAAAGCCACGGTCGATAAGGTGGCATTGGTGCTTGCTGTATAGCTAAGGGAGGTGCCATTGAGTGTAGTGGTCCCTGTACCCAGCTGATTGGCAGCCGAGATCGACAACCCACCGCCATTAACGGAGATAATACCGGAGTAGCTGGAGTTGTTACCTGATAAGGTCAATATACCAGATCCGGTCTTCGTTAGTGCACCAGAGCCGGAAAGGTCTCCGCTATAGGTTCCGTTTGTCGCTTGAGTAAAGGCCACAGTAGCCCCATTGGCGACAGACATGTCTCCCTGAATGTTTAAGCTATCGCCTTGCAGCGTTCCCGATGAAACTGTTGTTCCGCCGCTATAGGTGTTGGTACCGGTGAGGATGAGAGTACCGGCTCCGCTCTTGGTTAAGCTGCCCGTGCCCGAAAGGTCACTCGAAACCGTAATACTCGCTACACTATTGCTGACATCAAGCGTATTGTCAGCGGAACCTAAAACCAAATCGGCGAGGGTGACAGCGCTTGTACCTGTGTAATTGAGAGACCCACCATTGAGGGTAGTAGATCCCGTGCCAAGACGGTTCAGGTCATCAACTTGCAGTACTCCCGCTGAAATAACAGTCCCACCGCTGTAGCTGTTCGTCCCAGAGAGAACCAATGTCCCGCTGCCCTGCTTGGTTAGGATCCCTGTTCCCGAAAGATCGCTGCTAACCTCAAGTGTCCCAGAACTCTCAGTAACTTCCAAGGCGCCGCCTGCAGCACTTAAGACAAGATTTGAATATGTGGCACTTGTTGTTCCGCTGTAGCTCAGCGTTCCGCCATCAAGTGTCGTCGTGCCTGTTCCCAAACTGTTGATATCATCAACCTGCACACTTCCATCAGTTATGGTCGTGCCACCGCTATAATCATTCATGCCGGTCAAACGAAGAACGCCGGCCCCGTCTTTGCTAAGGCTGCCTGTTCCTGTCAACCCGCTTGAAACTGTAAAAGTGGCAGAGCTCTCCGAGACCTCAATCGTTCCGCCGCTACTGCCAATCGTTAGTGCAGAGGTTGAGCCACTTGCTGTGTCAGCATATAAAAACCTCCCACCATTAAGTACAGTAGAGCTATCATCTAGTTGATCAATATCTGTAACGCGAAGCGTCCCACCCGTGATCGTGTTGGTTCCTGAGTAAGAGCTGTTGTTCCCTGTCAATGTGGTTGTGCCGCTCTCAATGAGAACATCGCCGTCTCCAAAGAGCCCAGCATCAAATGTGTAATCTGTACTCGTATGATTAAAGACGATCACATCACGATTAGCTGTCAGGCGCACTTGATTGCCAATGAACGTACCAGCTGCTGTTGCCGCCTCTCCGGTCGCGGAACCAATATTTAATGTTCCACGAGCCCCAGCTTCTTGACCAAGCACCAATCTGCGATTTCCGCCAGTAATCTCTAAAACACCGCCATCAGAGAGTGTGATGGTCGCGCGAGCTGAACGACCTGCCACAATATTGGTTGCAGCCGTCCAGTTCGAGCCCGTGCCCGTAACAACAACTGAGCCCGTACCATTGAAGAGACCCATCGTGTTGTTCCCACGCGTATCAAGCGTCCCACCATCGGAAACGGTAATGGTTGCATCTTCTTGTCGGCCAATGATTATGTTTCCTGAAACAGTCCAGATTGAATCCGAACCAGAGATTGTCACCGCTCCATTACTGCTTGCAAATTCAGAAACAATAGAGTCTTGCGAGGTAACCGAACCACCATCAGAGATATTCAAGTTGCCACCAGCAGCTCCAGTTGCTCCAACTACAAGCTCGTCAGAAACATTCCAGGTTGATCCTGCTCCAGTTACATTCACTGTACCTAAATTGTTAGAAACGCCAAGCTGTCCATCTGTACTTGTAACGCTAGCGCCATTTTCAACATTGACAGTACCAGTACCAGCTATACCAACACGCAAACGATCACTCAGATCCCAAGTTGAGCCTGCATCTCGAATAGTAACAACTCCAGTGCCACTACCGCCATTGTTTTCGCCAACGGAGCTTTCACCTGTAATAAGAGCTCCACCTTGTTCGACAATCAGATCGCCCGTTCCACCATTCCCAACGATCAAGTCGTTATCAATGGTCCATGAAGATCCAGTTCCGGTAATCGTCGTTGTACCTTGAGACCCAAGCACTCCAACACGGCCCTGAGTACTAGCAACAGTAGCTCCATCTTCAATATTGAAGATACCCGTCCCTCCACGCCCAACACGAAGATTACCATCTGCAGTCCATGTAGAACCACTGCCAGTAACTGTCACCGTTCCTGATGAGCCATTCGTACCTAACGTGCTTACTTCACTGGTTAAGTCTCCACCTTGTTGAACAGTTAAAGTGCCAGCTCCGTTGTCACCAACGACGAGCGTGCCGCCAACATTCCAAGTATCTCCATGTGTGGAACCGGGCCCGCCAACCGTCTGGTTTGGGCCCAGGGGATTATCATCATCAATCACAGCCTGCGCATACACGTCAGGACGAGCCCATAACAATAATCCTAGAATTAAAACTGACCGTTGAAAGCGCAGAGTCACTATTTACTGTCCATTGGCTATGATTCACCTGTCACTACCTTAAGGGAGATGTAAATAAAATCTCTGCAAAACTCCATTTTCTTTAAATAAATTAACAGTAAATTAAATAATAATATCACGCATGAATACTAAGTGATAAAATATTACAAATATAAAACTGAATTCATCTTGCATATACTCAAGGTGCGAGGTTTCATATTTCAGCCATTATTAGGTATACCTAAGCAAGATGGGCTATGAAATAGTGAAGTGTCTAGCCCTTGAGCGAGTTGAAGTTGCTCGGATATGAGTGCTAACGCAGCCAACGGTACAGTTCACGCAATCCTCAAATTGCAAACAGCCTGATTTCTCATCGAGTCGTCGATGTCCCTCAGAAGGGCCAACTCACCTTAACTGCAGATGTGATTAGTTGCCTCAGATCACATTGTCTGCGAGTTGCAACACAGCGGACCGTTGCTTACTAAAAGGGTGAGGTGCTTACCTTCAATGGTAACTGAGATCTGATAGCAGTGGCAGCATTACGTCGGGCTCATATCCATTAAACCAAATTTCACCATCAACATTTTGCTATTTTGAATATGTGATACCCACTTACGCAATGTAGGACTCATCTTTTAGTTGATGATGGCAAATCTACAAGGTGCACATAATAAGCCTATTGATATAATTGATCAGTAGGCCTGACTGTCTACTGATCAACCTTGCAAGTCAGTTAGAGCGCTGCGAGCACCAGAACCTCGATTTTGTAGTGAGGTTTTGCCATGCGGGCCTCGACACAAACTCGTGTTGGGGCTGCGTTGAGATCAGCGACCCACTCATCCCAGACGTTATTCATCCCATCATATTCACGCATGTCTGCCAGCCAGATCTGGACGGAAAATACGTTTTCACGAGTTGTCCCTGCCTCAGCAAGCAAGCTGTCAACTTTTGCAAAAACGTCTTTTGACTGTTTGGTGATGTCACCCTCAACCAGCTGAGACACCTGACCTGCCAAGTGAACAACATCATTGTGAATTGCTATGGCAGAAAAGCGCTTCGAACCGCCTAGTTTTTTGAGTTCTGAGCTCATTTTTACTCCAGTTTTCATCAGTCAGCGTGTTCATGCAAACACCTGACCTCTTCCATCGGTTTTCTTAATCTTGAGATTGAAGAGCGGCTGCTGATCAGTCGTTGTCTGTCAGGCCAGCACCAGCGCCGCGCAGGCGGGATGCTTCTGTCGCCGGGGCGAAAGTTCGCTGTGCAAATACCCCAAGCCGGGCCCAACATGCATCCCCAACAACCGCTCTATGGATAGGTTTGCTTTGCGAGAGCATTTGTGCCGGAGCAGAGCATTCAACCCGTTTGGCATGGGAGGATAAAATCGCCTCCGAGTTGCCCCGAACACAGAGTTCCTTGCCATTGGTGACCATGCGCGTGCCTTCCCATTCCACAGCAACTGGCTGGCCAAGACGCAAGGCTGCACCAGATGCAAAAGGGACGACCAGCAATGGGTAATCAACTTCCAGCATTGTTATGATGTTGCCCAGCTCCATTTTGATCGCACAATCGCTCATCGCGGCGCCCGCAATGAGTGGGCTTAGCCTGCCCGCTGGAGCACGCCAGATGCCCTGAAGTGCCACCGGTGACAGGTCAACTGCTGGTAATCTGTCGTTCAACTCTAAGAGCGAGACCAGCAAATCCGGTCCAGGGAATCCAAAGGACGCGAGCCAGCGCGTTCCTTTGGCGGCCTCCTCACATAAGCCCCATGGCAACCCTGCACCGCGAGAAGCACGCTTGCACATCGCTTCGATTTCATTGAGAGAATAACTCATCTAGTTGCCCCTGCTCAGTGCTGGATAGACCCAGAAATCATCAGATTGTAACGCCAACTCCTCCGGATAAGGCGCGTTTGCATACATGTTGATGCGTACCCAACGATCAGAGCGCGGATCGAATTGCACTGCGCCGAAAAAGGCGAGTTTACATCTCAGCATATCGATCGGTAGAACATCGCTTGCAATCGTGTTGTCGCGGATTTCAGCATAGGGCGCCTGATTGACAATCTGAGCGCGGCGAACGATGTGACGGTATTCAGGATGCCTCAACAGAAACTGAGCGATGTTTTTGTCTTCTGGCCAGTGGCCCAGAGCATGATAAAGCGCAGCTGCATCACGTCCGGGCGCTAAAGGTTGCTCGTATTCTTCAATCGGCTCTTCAAAGCGTTCACCCAGACGTGGCTCCAGCTTCTCCTCTGAGACATACCAGGCCTTTGCTTTGTTCTGCTGATCACTCCAATCAATTTCCAATGCCCAACCATAGACCCGTTCCAGAACTTCCCGTAGATCCTGCAGTGTCATCGCTCCAGCAATGCGGAATGTTGGCGTGTTGTCAGCGGCCATGGTGTTTGCGAGATCATCAACAAGTGCGCCATAAGGCTCCAGCATCAAGGAAGTCAGGCACTCCTGCCCTTCCAGAGACAGTTCCTTTTCTGCCCAGGTATTTAGCTGGTTCCAAGGGTGATCATTTGCATCAGAGATGTTTTCGGCCTGCTGCTGCAACGACACAAGGTCACGCTTGAGCCCTTCAGTCTTTTCAGATTGGATCTGATGGTCCGTTGTCCAGGACGCGGTCAATAAAATGCTGCGCGCCAACAACTCACGAAAGAGTTCAATCTCTTGTTCACTTGCCTGAGGGAGTGCACGTACGCGTGCAGCCGCTTGTTCCCGCGCGGCAATCCAGTTGTTAAACAGTACAGGGTGATTGAGCAGAAATGGCGCCATTCCGAGGCCAGTTGAATTTCCGATGCCCATAGAACGGGCGATAGCAGGATCCAACTTTACAGCTTTTTCTCCCCCCTTCATTCGCGCCATATACTCGACAAGGTCGCGCACAAAAGCACGTGTCAGAAAGACGGAAAGCATCTCCACCTGGAACGGATTTTGAAACTCAGGACGGTCCGCGATCATTTCGCGATCAGCTGCCCCAAACTTGCCTGACCCATAAACAGCAGTGGTGCGCATGAGATATCCGACGGCTTCGATCTTCTCTAGATCCGGCTGCTCTCCCTCTGCCAGAGCCGCCACGATGTGCTCCCACAAACGCGTTGAGCGGTTGGCGCGTGACAGCGACAGCTCTGTCTCACAAATGCGCCCAGCCTCTTGCAAAGGTACGTTGCGAGAAAGACGTTCAATATCCTGAGAGGTTGGAATACCGTCAAAAAGAGTGAACGTTGCATCCCAGGCATCCGCGATCACGCGATCTGATCGTTTCTCAGCTGGAAGATCATGCGAGAAGGCAACAAGAGAGTAGGTTCGGTCCGGACCATGAGCGCAATAGACAGCATGCCCGACACCGTTTTCATCAATATCAAAGACAGGTCGGTCAAATCGCCAATTCTCATTCTGCATGCGTCTTAAAAGAATACGCATGAAGGACAGGCGCGATTGATGGATTGAACCGAGCCGGCTCAACTTCATCACCTTATCAGGTGAACGCAGCTGGATTGCATCGGTTTCACAAACACTCATAATCATCTCATCCTCTGGACAATCCGAAGCTTAAATTGCCCGAGCCATATTGGGTATATGTACTCGGGCAACATGCTTAGCTGTCTCTTCCTTTCGCTATTGTGATGCGCAAAGCATCCCAAAGTGACGGAATGAGTAGCAAGGATACTGGTACCGCTGTGATGACGATAAAGCTCTGCAACTTTGAAACGCCGCCAGACCCGACAGAAATCAGGATTATTGCCATCATGCCCATTGCAATTCCCCAGAACACACGGACTGCCATAGATGGTGTACCGCTCTTGGACATAGTGACAGAGATGACGTAGGTCATGGAGTCACCCGTTGTCGCTACGAAAATCGTTGTCAAAACCAAGAAGAGGATAGAGACAAAGAAGCCAAGCGGAAGTTGCTGTGTGATCGCTAGAAGTGCAGCTGGAAGGTTAAAGCCTTCAAAAGCAGTCGCGATTGAGCCAGCCTGCTGAAGTTCGAACGCAATCCCTGAACCGCCAACGATAGTGAACCAGAAGTTTGTGACAATTGGCGCAACAATGGACAGCATGATCACAATAGAGCGAATGGATCTACCACGAGAGACACGCGCGATGAACATCGCCATCAACGGCCCATATCCCATAAACCAGCCCCAGAAGAACACAGTCCACCAACCAAGCCAGCCCGGTTCTCCGAAGACACCAGCCTCACCGCGATAGAGCGCCATACCGAAGAAGTTGCCAAGGTATGTTGCAAAACCTGAAAAGAAGCTGTTGAAGATGAAGGCTGTAGGACCCGCAAGCAAAACGAAGAGCAGCAAACCGGCAGCCAGAATGACATTCAGGCGGCTTAGAAGCTGGATACCTCTGGAGAGACCCGAGATGGCTGAAATCGTATAGAGCGCGACCAGACCAGCAATCACGACAGCTTGTGTTGTAAACCCATCAGGTATGCCGAACAAATCACTCAGGCCATAGCTGACCTGCAACCCGAGGAAACCAATCGGACCCACGGTTCCAGCAACAACAGCAATGATACTTGACGCATCTGCTATGAGGCCAATTGGACCGTTGATCGCTTTGTCACCGAATACTGGGTAAAGCAATGTCCGCGGGGCGAGTGGTAATCCCTTTTCATAGTGATAATGCATCAGCATGACGGTGCTCAATGAGCCAAGGATTGCCCAGGCCAAAAAGCCCCAATGCATAAAGCTTTGTGCCATGGCTGCATCCACGGCAGCCTCCGTGCCGGCTTCTGCACCAAACAGTGGAGGCGATGACAAGAAGTGTGCCATTGGCTCGCCCGCAGCCCAAAAGACACCACCACCTGCCAGCAGAGTGCACATGATCATTGCGCCCCACTGGAAGACAGTAAACTCTGGCTTTGCAAGGTTGCCCATGATCGCCTTACCGCCCGGCAATACACAAAGGATCAAGCCCAATAGAAACGTTGACAGAAGCAGCACCTGCCAAAACAAGCCAAAGTATGTTGCTGAAATATTGAAGCCCCAATCAACAAATGCCGATAATACATCGAGATTGATGAGTGCGACTAAGCAGAAGAGCACGATAAAGCCACCTGTAATCGCAAGCAGCGGCATATTGGTATCGTTCGTATCCTCTACAGATTGCTTGGTAATGTCCGTCATGTTTCCCTCCCTGGTGACGGCAATGCAGCATGTTCAGTTAGGCTGAACAGTTCTTCTTCAACTCCGATGGGGGTGAGTTAAGCAGCCTCTTTTCGGCTGGTGCTGCGAGAAAACTGCTTTCATAAAAGCAGTACCAATTTCGGCCCATGATCCCCGCAGTTTCCTCCTCATTGAAACCTGCAGTTCGCAAACCTCTCTCAAGATTGCCAAAATCTTTGTTGTTCTCGAACCATTTAGGCATTGGCGGGAAACCCGGTGCACTCGCCGAGCCCTCACCGTAATCCGTCTCTTTTGTCCAACGCCCCATGCGCATCCATTCCACGATACTATCTGGCTGGTCCTGGCAAAGGTCAGAGCCTATGCCCAAATGTTGCGCATCAAACTTTTCTGCGGTCCGTGCAATCATCGTGCAGAAGCTTTCAAGCGTGCACGCCGATTTGTCTTTGAGGTGATGCGGGTAAAGCGAGAAGCCCAGCATTCCGCCATTTTGCACAACGGCCTGAATAACATCATCTTTCTTGTTACGCAGCGCAGGTGCCCAATCAAACGGATTGGCATGCGTGATTGCGATTGGCCTTTCAGAGTAATCCGCAGCCTCAATCGTCGACCGATCAGCAGAATGGCTCATATCCACGACAAGCCCGACCCGGTTCATCTCCCTCACAACCTGTTTGCCCATCCGGGTAAGGCCGGTATCTTCAGCTTCATAGCAACCTGTGGCAAGCAACGACTGGTTGTTGTATGTCAGCTGCATGAATCGTGCACCAAGGCGGTGCACAATCTCAACGAGGCCGATATCATCTTCAATCGGGCTTGGGTTTTGGAACCCAAAGAGGATTGCTGTGCGGTTGGTTTCGCGTGCAACATCAATATCAGCGGCCACATAAGCGGGCATAATGAGGTCAGAGTATTGCTCAAACCAGCGGTTCCACTGCTCAAAATTGAGCACTGTCTCGCGAAAATTCTCATGATACGCGATCGTTACATGAACAGCGTCTAATCCCCCCGCCCGCATTTGCCGAAAGATTTTCTCAGACCAGTTGGCATATTGAAGATTGTCGATCCACATCACACAGGAACTCCGGATGAGATGTAGGAGGTTTTGACGATGGTGTAGAAGTCCTTCGCGTGGGAGCCCTGCTCTCGTGGGCCGTATGAGCTGTCTCCACGACCACCAAATGGAACGTGATAGTCGGTGCCAGCTGTCGGCAGATTAACCATCACACACCCAGTACGCGCGTTTCTGCGGAAATGAGTTGCCCTTGCTAGGTTTTGCGTCACGATGCCTGATGTCAGTCCGAAATTGGTGTCATTGACGGTCGCGAGCGCTTCATCATAACTGCCAACCTTGATGACTGCCGCCAATGGAGCAAACATCTCTTCACGGTTGATTTTCATGGAATTATTCGAGTTCAGGAAGACACCGGGAGACATATAGAAACCCTGTGTCGGCATCTCCAGACGCTGCCCACCACATGCGAGCTCAGCACCTTCGGACTTACCAAGCTCAACATAAGCCAGATTTTCGTTGAGTTGTTGTTCAGAAACGACCGGCCCAATCTGAGTTCCCGTCTGCAAGGCATGGCCAACCTTCATGGCTTTTGTGCCGGCAAGGAGCTTCTCAACAAACGCATCATGAATGGCTTCGTGGACAACCAGACGGGAAGAAGCGGTGCACTTCTGCCCGGTTCCGCCAAACGCCCCTCCGATTGCTAAAGATACAGCCAGATCAAGGTCGGCATCATCCATGATTGCAAGAGCATTTTTGGAGCCCATTTCCATCTGAACTCGCGTGAAGTTCTGAACAGCAGCAGATGCAATGCCCCGGCCAACCGGAACAGAACCCGTGAAGGAAATCGCATCGACCTTTGGGCTCTCAACCAAACGTTGACCAATGTCACGACCAGAGCCCATGACCAGTGAGAAGAGGCCTTTGGGTATGTCTTGCCGCTCAATAATCTCTGCCAGAGCGACAGCAGAAGCAGGCGTCAAATTTGCGGGTTTCCAGACAACAGCATTTCCAAATGCAAGCGCTGGAGCAATCTTCCAGGAAGCCGTTGCTGTTGGGAAGTTCCACGGAGAGATGATCGCAACAACGCCAACAGCTTCCCGGCGGACATCAACCTCGATACCATCCCGCACTGAATCTGCGTTTTCACCGATCTGACGCAGTGTTTCAGCGGCATAGTAGGTAAAGAACTGGCCCGCACGGTAGACTTCGCCCTTACCCTCCGCGAAAGGTTTGCCCTCTTCACGAGAAAGCAGCGTACCGAGTTCTTCCGCACGCGCCATCATCTCAGTCCCGATCGCATTCAGCACGTTGTATTTGCGCTCAATGCCATAAGCGGCCCATTGCACTTGAGCAATGTGTGCCTGATCTAAGGTCGCTTCCAACTGGTCAGCAGACGCCTGAGCAAACAGACCAACAAGATCACTCAGATCCGATGGGTTCCGGTTTTCAACTTCGCTTGTGCCAGCGGTCCAGTTTCCTGCAATGAGGTTCAGTTTTGTGTCGACCATGTGATCTGCTGCCTATTCACCCGTAGAATTACTGAGCAGACTATGGACACATGATTGAATTTCAGTCAAAATCAAATTTCTGTAATTTGTTTCAGGAAAATTGAAATGCAGATCAAAATTGAGATGCTTCGTTGTTTCGTCGCAGTTGCACGAACCGGCAACCTCAGCGATGCAGCTGAGGTTCTTGGACGCACCCCCTCTGCACTCTCCATGATGCTGAAGCAACTGGAAGAAAACCTGGGGCAATCCTTGTTTGAGACTGACCGTAAGAACCGGCTCTCAGCACTTGGATCTTTCGTTCTGGAACAGGCAGAGCGGGAACTTTATCAATTTGACGGCATGGTGCAGGATATTGTGAACTTCGCAAAAGCAAAAAGCGGAAAAGTGCGATTGGCTGCTGTGCCATCCGTTGCAAGCACAATCATGCCGGAAGTCATCGCACGGTTCCTTTCTATGCGCCCTGATGTTCACATCGAACTTCGCGACATGGATTCTGCTTCCATCCTACGCGAGCTGGAAAAAGACCGGATTGATCTGGGCATTGCCTCTACACAAGGCCACGCCACTTCATTTCATACTCAAACTCTCTTCTCTGACCGCTTTGGTATCCTGTGTCACCGGTCCAGTGGTTTGCTTCAGAAAGGTCAGGGCTTGAATTGGGAGGACCTGAGGGAAGAGCGCTTGATAGCAAACAATCTGTCTCAGTCAATTCAAGTTCCGGCTTGTCAAAGGCTGCATGCTGAAGCGGGACTAAAAGTCCATAACATAACCTCGTTGATAGCAATGGTCCGTAGTCAGATCGGTATAACAATTCTACCTGACACCACCACTCAGATGCTCAATACAGATGAGATCAACTTCATTCCTCTCCCAGATACTAGTATCCAACGCGAGATCCAAATTATTCGAAAATCAGAGACACCACCTTCTCCTGCCGCACAAGCATTGGAGCAAACAATTCTGACATTTGTTCAGGACAATAAGTAAGTTTATCCAACTTCCGAAAGAATGAACATTTACGGCATACCTAGCCAGAACTTGCTATCAACTTTTTTAGGGGAGTAAGCAGTAACAGTGCGGACTTTACTGGCGTTCGCTGCACGGCCAAATCTCAGGCAATTGAGAGGCGGTTGCTAGCGTCGAGGGCTATAAGCGGTCACTAGAACTAACCCATCATGGGTTGAGGTATACCTCAATAGCTTTTGCAGTTGTTCTTATCGGTAATCTGGTAGTATCCAATTGAGTTGGTCGACCCAAACAGAGCAACGGCTCTGTTTGGGCAATTTAAACGGTTAAAGAGGCAAGGCGCCTTCCCAGACGATTTTTCTGTAACGTTCAGGATTGGTGTCGCCCTCGGTGTTGAAGATCAACACAACACTCTCTTCGTTGAGACCAGCTTTTTGTGCCAGTTCGGCGTACTCTGCTTTTGACTTCATCGCGTAAAGCAGGCCGATGTTCAAAGCACCGGACTCGCCGCCTGTGATCGCAGGATCCCCTTTGAGTGGGTTACCAAGAATGCGCATGCCGGTAGCGGCAATGTTATCTTCTGCTGAGATGAAATGATCGCCGCAATCTCTTAGGATTGGCCATGTGATTGGATTTGGTTCGCCGCAGGCCAGACCAGCCATAATGGAGGTCAGGTCACCCTCAACCGCAGTCATCTCACCATTCTCGCTGGAAACAGATTGATAAAGGCAATCTGCAGCGCGTGGCTCGCTGATTACAGAGGTAAAGTTCTCAGGCCCATACGCATCTGCAAGATAGCCCAGAACACCACCTGCCATGGCTCCGACACCAGCCTGAAGCATGACGTGAGTTGGTTGAGCATCGTCCAGCTTGGCGAGTTGGTCAGCTGCTTCTCCAGCCATTGTCATGTAGCCCTGGGAGATCCAGGTTGGTATCTCTTCGTAGCCATCCCAGGCAGTGTCCTGAACAAGCTCCCAGTCGTTCTCTTCAGCTGTTTTATTCGCCAGCCGAACAGTGTCATCGTAGTTCACATCGGTCACGATACAGTCGGCACCTAAACCCCGGATGCGCTCGACAGCTGACTGAGGCGAGCCATTTGGCATGTAAACAACAGCCTTCTGACCCATAGCGCGCGCAGCCCATGCGACACCCGTCCCATGGTTGCCAGCTGTTGCTGTTGTAAAGACCATAGGGCGCTCAAACTTTTGAGAGACAGTCTGCAGGTCGATCTCCGAAATATCGAGATCCAGCTTCTTCGCAAGCAAGCGGCCAAGGGCATAGGAGCCGCCAAGCACCTTAAAGGAATTTAGTCCGAAGCGATGGGACTCATCCTTCACATAAATTGCTTTGACGCCCAGTTCCTTTGCTAAGGCAGGAAGGCTGGTGAAGGGAGTTGGCTCATAACCTTGGATCTGGCTATGAAACTCACGCGTTTTCTCTGCAACTTCAGTCGTGAACAGCGGACTGGTTTCACCTGTGCGGAAACGATTGCTGCGTATCTTAAGCATCTTGGTCTCTTCAACAGCTTGGGCAAGGGGAGGAGAGCTGCGCTCGAAGAGAGTGGGGACCTCTATCTCAGAGCGCAGCAACAGGAATGTGGTGCAGCTTATTTGACGTACGCGATTGCTTCGACTTCAACCAGCGCGTCTTTCGGCAAGCGGCCCGCCTGAATGCAAGAGCGTGCAGGTGCACCTTCAGTGCCAAAGACTTCCGTGTAGACTTCGTTGAACGCTGCAAAATCTTCCATTTTAGCGAGGAAGCATGTGGTTTTCACCACGCTGTCGATGCCAGCACCAGCTTCTTCCAGCACGGCCTTCAAATTGGCGAGTGACATTCTGGCCTGCTCAGTGATGCCACCTTCAGGAAAGGCCATTGTTTTTGGATCAAGCGGCAATTGACCAGAAGTGAAAACAAGGTTTTCCAAAACAGTTCCCTGAGAATACGGTCCGATTGCAGCTGGAGCGTTTTCTGTCGCAACTAATTTTTTCATTCTACTTACTCTTTGCTAGTGATCTGAGTTTTTGATTCTCGGATGTACTTGTAGATGGCGTGTCGCGTGATCCCGAGATTTTCCGCCACAAGTACGGTTGCTTCTTTGAATTCAAAGATGTCGCGTTCAAGAAGCAATCTGGTGACAGCCTTGTTTTTGGCTTTCTGTGTCACCGATGGGTCTGCCTCCACATCTTTGATCGCCTGTTCCAGAGCACCCAAAATGACCTCAGTTGAGTTGGTGCTGAAGCGCTCTGGTGTGATTTTTTCTGCAACCTCAGCAGCATCTGGAGTGAACGTGCTGATGATCTCTGAGAAGGGCAGGGATAGATTGATGTTCAGGCAAAACAAGCCGATTGGCTTACCTGAAGCACCAAGAATTATGGTCGTTGCTGACTTAAGTAACTGCCCTTCAGCATTGTGCGTGAAGTAGGCTTTCGGCGTCAGATTGCCTGTCTCCTGATAAACCCGCAGCATTTTCAAACCGAGGTCTGTTATCGGAGATCCGATTGTTCGGCCCGTCATGTGCCCGTTGACGATCTTGGCGACAGACGTTTCAAGGTTTTTGAGAGAATGAACCACAACCTCACAGTGTGGTCCGATCAAATCCGCGACTGTCTCTGCAATGCGAAAGTAGTTTGCAAGACGATCATCATCATCTTCAAAGAGACATTCTACATTTGTGAAGTCATTGAGGTCGATCATAACTGTTTTCTCAAGGCTCGCCTGAATGCGTAATAGGTTCCTTGTGTTGGTAACCACGTTTCCCGGTGTTTGCAACGAAAAGTTCACTTCATTTAACTGTAAAAGCCAATTTTGAGCCAAAATACGTAGTGATACGGGTTTTTTATCCACTAAAGAGGACGGAAATTCAGAAATATATATGTATGAACGCCTATTACAGTCTAATATTGTTGACTGTAATGATATTGTATTAAATATGTAACTCAAAGACTGGTTGAACCCATTTGCGTTCAAAATTTGCAATTTCGGGTCCGGCCACTCTGTCATAAAACGGGAGCACATCATGTCAGAGTTTTCTTTGAGGGGCTTTGAAGTTTCAGAATTTGAAAGCCGGACAGCACGCCTGCAAAAGGTGATGCATGAGCAAAAAGTGGACGCTGTCCTTTTCACGACAGAACCAAATGTCCGCTACTTCTCTGGTTTTTTCACTCAGTTTTGGCATAGTCCAACACGTCCATGGTTTCTGATTGTGCCTCTTGAAGGCAAGCCAATCGCGGTGATTCCAGAGATTGGCGCCACTGGAATGGCGGCAACATGGATTGATGATATCCGTACCTGGGCATCACCTTGCCCTGAAGATGATGGCATTTCTCTGGTTGCCAAAGCCATGAATGACTTGCCTAAAAAGTACGGTCGTGTGGGTGCAACGCTCGGCATTGAATCCTATCTACGCATGCCAACAAATAACTTCCTGGAACTGCGCAATAAGGTTGAGTCAGAATTTGTTGACGTTGCGCTTGCAATTCACAATCTTCGCCAGATCAAGTCTGCGGCTGAAATCAACAAAACCCGCCAAATCTGCCGTATCACCAATCAAGCCTTCGACCTCATTCCAAACTACGCAAAAACTGGAATGACCGAGCGCGAAATCTGCAAGCAGTTCAGAATTGACATGCTCACGGCAGGTGCGGATGAGTGCCCTTACATTATCGCAGGGTCCGGTCCTGATGGCTATGACAGCATCATCATGGGCCCAACGGACCGCGTGCTGAATGACGGTGATGTTCTCATCATCGACACAGGTGCAGTCAGAGATGGTTACTTCTCAGATTTTGACCGCAACTGGGCGTTTGGCTCTGCAAGTGAAGAGACGCTTGCTGCTTATCGCGCAACATGGGAAGCAACAACCAGAGGCTTTGAAGCCGCCAAACCGGGCAACACGACCACAGACATCTACAATGCAATGTGGAGTGTTCTGGAAGCAGCCGGTGCTCTTGGTAATGACGTAGGCCGCATTGGCCACGGTCTTGGCATGGAGCTGACAGAGCGCCCATCTCACACAGCAACCGACAACACTTTGCTTGTGCCGGGTATGGTTCTGACTTTGGAACCGGGCATGAACTACGCGCCAGGAAAGCAGATGGTTCATGAGGAAAACATCGTCATCACAGAAGACGGTGCAGAGTGGCTCACCGAGCGTGCTGCACCGGAAATGATCATCATTAAATAACAAGCATGAGCCGTCCCCTCGGGGCAGGGAGACGGCTTCCCTCCTATGCAGTCAGGATAATTTGCTTCGGCATTGCTTATCCTTAGCGCTGTAGCGGTTAACTCAGGGGAGAGTTATGAGTAACCAAGCTGTACAACAACTAAAACAAGGTAAGATGCTCTTTGCCAGCACGATGACATTCATTGTTGTCGTGGTTTTGTCAGGCATCCTGTTCCCGGATCAACTTTATAATGTGGGTGTAAGCACGATGAACTATCTGACCGATAAATTCGGTTGGATCTACATGGCGGGCTCCTTTGCCTATGTCATGGTGATGTTCTTCTTCGCCTTCAGTAAATACGGTAACATCCGCTTTGGAGCGGACGATTCCAGACCAGAATTCAGCACGTTCTCATGGATTGCGATGCTGTTCTCTGCTGGTATGGGTACTGTAATGCTCTACTGGGGTGTTGCAGAGCCAGTTTACCACTACATGAACCCGTTAGAGACAACCGGTATTGCTGCACAAACACCGGCAGCAGCTGAGTTTGCGATGAAGCAGAGCTTCATTCACCAGGGCATTCAGGCCTGGGCAGCATTCTCTGTGGTTGGTCTGATCCTCGGTTATCTGATGTACCGTAAAGGCGAAAGCGGCCTGATCAGTAACATTTTGCTCCCATGGGGCCGTGATAAAGCAAATGGTGGCTGGGGCAAACTGATCAACTTGGTCTGTGTGTTTGGCGCCATCGCAGGTATCTCCACCTCTCTTGGTCAAACTGGCCTGTCCCTGTCCATCAGCTCCTCTTATCTGATTGGCACACCAGATGGCCCTCTGACAAAAATCATTCTTGTGGGTGCCATCACCGTCATCACCATTTTGTGCACCACCACTGGTCTTGAAAAAGGCATCAAGATCCTTTCCGATTACAACGCCTACCTTCTTGTTGGTTTGATTGTACTCGTCGGCGCGCTTGGCCCAACCACCCAGATGATCAATGTTTACTTTGATACAATGGGTAACTACATGAACGACTTCTTTACTGATGCGTTGATGTTACCAACCTTTGCCGCTGATAAAGAAACCTCGTGGATCGGTGGCTGGCCAATCTACTACTACGCATGGGCAATTGCCTGGGCGCCGTTTGTTGGTCCGTTCATTGCACGTGTCTCCAAAGGCCGTACAGTCCGTGAGTTCATCCTTGGGTCCATGATCCTGCCATGCCTCGGTATCTTCCTCTGGGTTGCGTTCTTCGGCACAATCGGCCTTGAAGCCTCTCCGGAAGCATTGGAAGCTGCAGCAGCGTCTTCTAAAGCTGCAACCTTCATCGTGCTGGAAGACTTCCCGCTCGGTACCGTCATCTCCATTGGTGTTGTGATTGCTCTGTTCACCTGCTTCATCACATCCATGAACAGCTCAACCTTCACACTCAGCTCCATGAGTGAAGATGGATCCTTGAACCCAAGCAATAAGCAGAAGGTTATGTGGACCATTGCACAGGGCGCTATGGCTTTGACACTGATGCTGGCAACAAAATCTGGTATCGATTTGTTGCAGTCCATCAGCTTGATTTTCGCTCTGCCATTGATGTTTGTGCTCTTCATAGCAATGATCAGTACATTCAAGATGTTCCGTGAAGAATTTACGGATGAAAAGCAAGCCAGTGAGAAAGCACCAGCAATCAAACAAGCTGCCGAATAAAAACAAATAAAGCGAAGAGGCAGCTGTTCCAGGGCTGCCTCTTTGTAAGTTTCTTAGAGGAGGTAAGGGAACTTCAATGAGCAAAATCGAAGAACAAGTCATTGCGTGGCGCCGGCACTTGCATCAAATGCCAGAATTTGGCTTTGAAGAAGTGAAAACATCCGAGTTCATCGCCCAGAAGCTGGAAGAATTCGGCATTGAAGTTCACCGCAATATCGGTCGCACCGGCTTGGTTGGCGTGCTCAAATGCGGTGATAGCGATCGCACAATTGGCCTGCGTGCAGACATGGACGCCCTCAAGATCACCGAGGAAAATGACTTCGCCTATAAATCCCAAACCGATGGGATGATGCATGCGTGTGGTCATGACGGACACACCACCATGCTGCTTGGTGCTGCCCATGAGCTAGCAACGCATAAGAATTTCGATGGAACAGTCTATTTCATCTTTCAGCCGGGTGAAGAGCACGGTGTCGGTGCAAAGGCAATGATCGAAGATGGTCTGTTTGACCGTTTCAAGATGGATGCCATTTATGCCATGCATAACCTACCGGGCGTTCCAGAAGGGCACTTCGTAACCAATCCGGGTTCGATCATGGCATCGGAAAGTGGCTTTGAAATCGAGATCCTCGCGACAGGCGGTCACGCTGCAATGCCTCACATGGGCACTGATCCAATCGTGGTTGGCGCGCAGATCATATTGGCCCTGCAAACGGTCACCAGCCGTAATTTGAGTTCAATTCATGAACCTGCCGTGATCTCGGTGACGGAGTTCACCACCAACGGCACAACCAACGTTATTCCATCGTCCGCAACCATCAAAGGCGACACCCGCTGCTTTACTGATGAAGCGTTGGCAAAGATTGAAGCTGCCATCGAAAGAGTGGCTGCTGGTCAGTGTGTTTCAGCCGGCGTTGAATACAAATATAAGTTCACCAACACATTCCTCTCCACGATCAACACGCCAAAGGAAACAGCTGTTGCCGTTCGCGTCGCCAAAGCAATCGCCGGAGAAGAAAACGTAGACGGCGAAGCTCCTCCCTTCACTATCTCAGAGGATTTTTCGTACATGCAACGCAAAGTCCCAAGTTGCTACATTCTCGTCGGCAACGGAAAAGTAGGCGAAAAAGGCGGCACAGCCCTCCACAAACCCTTCTACGACTTCAACGACAACATCCTCATGACCGGCGTCCGCTTCTGGACCGAACTCGTAAGTGATCAACTCACAAAGGTGTGACATCAGGAGCAACTCATGGGCTTCTCTCTAGGTTCGGCTGGAAATTTCAGGCGAGCAGACCTCAACTCATGATGGAGTGACTCGAATGTTAGATAAGGGTCACATGTGACTTGTTTCATTCCCGAAGACAGATGACCTCATGTATGTCTGCAATGGGCTTTGTATTGTTAGTGGCTGCCAAGGTATTGAGTTGAGTAGAGCTTGTTTGCAAAGCTCTACTACATCATCACTCGGCTATTTCTTCAACCCTTGGTGGAACCGCTCGAAAGTCCGCTAATGGCCCGAAATTCTAGCCATTCCTGACGCGTCGCGCGTGACCAATTGCGGACATTCACCCTATTCCATAACAGCTACACTTGGGGCTATCTTGCCACTTAAAGTTACATCTCCTCCGGAATGGAGTTGATAAGGCGCAAGCGCATCTATAGCCAGGAGTTACCATTCAAAAGACTAGGCTTAGAATACCGCTCACACTTCAAAACGCCGGACTTGAATACTTCATCCATTGCCCGACGTTTTAGGTTATCAGTTTAGTTACCATCCAGCGAACGCATGATCATGCTTGGCACATGTGCAATACCACTAAAGCCACCATCAATGTCTAATGAGGTTCCTGTGATGTAAGAGGCTTGATCGCTACACAAAAAAAGTACGGCCTGCGCGATCTCTTCTGCTTTACCTAGACGTTCCATTGGATAGAAGTTAGCCATAAACTCCAGCATTTCTGTATTATTATGACCCGCCTCAAGGATAGGTGTGTCAACTGTTCCAGGGCAGATCGCGTTAACGCGAATGTTGTGAGGGATTAGATCAGCAGCAGCACCTTTCATAAAGCCAAGTTCTCCATGTTTGGTTGCTGCATAGGTAGCTTTAGTTGCCGCACCACGGTGCCCCATTGCTGAAGATGCTATCACAATCGAACCACCACCTGTTTTACTCATGGCTGCTGCTGTATACTTTGCACCCAAAAAAACACCGGTCAGATTGACTGCGACTGCATTGTTCCAGTCTTCTAGTGTTGCATCAAGCAATGAAGTAGTCGGAGAAATGCCTGCATTTAGATAAACTGCATTGATCTTGCCAAATTTTTCCATTGCGATGTTAACAGATCGGCTGTTATCTGCTTCACTTGCGACGTTCATTTGGATTGGAATAGCACATCCACCAAGGTCAAATATTTTCTCTGCAACCTTTTCGGCTCCTTCTAGGTCTAGGTCAGCACAGATGACAGAAGCACCCTCATTTGCAAATGCCATAGCCGTTGCCTGTCCCAGACCAGATGCTGCTCCTGTAATGTACGCTACTTTGTTTTCATAACGTCTGCTCGAAGTCATGGTTTGCTCCTTTTCTTGCTCTTATGACATGGAGAAGAGTTCAGATATCTGCTGTGAAAATGCCGTATGAGAAAGGGTATCTTTTTGAGTTTGCAGGCTCTCGGCATCTTTACCAACCACATTTCGAGTTGGTACGTTTTCTGTCGCACACTCAAAAATCTTTTCTGCTACATCTTGTGGATGTTGCTCTGGCACCAATAATGCTTTGCGAACACTTGCCATTTTTTCAAATACTATTTGAGCGTATTTCTGCAGATCATCATCACCATTTTGGGATGGGTTTTGAGTAGCTGCGCCAAAGTTGGTAGCAAATGCTCCAGGAGCCACAGACATCACACGAATATTCAAACCACTTAGTTCGTGAGCTAAAGCTTCAGTAAATCCTTCAATAGCGAACTTTGTCGATGAGTAGACCGACGTCGTAGGACCTCCAATAAGCCCTGCTAGGGATGTTACATTGATGATGGTTCCGGCCCGGTTTTTACGCATATGCGGCAATACTTCTCGGGTGGTGTTCATTAAACCGAACACATTGGTGGCATACATTGCCTGGATGTCATCATCAGCAAACTGCTCAAACAATGCATGACCACCATATCCGGCATTATTCACAAGCACATCTATCGACCCGAAACGGGAAATCCCTTTTGCAACAGAGGTAGTGATACTGTCTTGCTTGGTGACATCTAATTGGAAGACAACTGTATTTTCCAGTTTATCGAGCTCAGTTTCTAACTCTGGCTTCCTCATTGTTGCAATCACATTCCAACCTTCAGATTGGAACTTCTTTGCAGTTAATCGGCCAAATCCAGATGAGGCGCCGGTAATCATTATAGTTTTTGTCATTGCATCTTCATTTCTTGATAGCTGAAGAACCAGTTTGTTGTCGTTCCTCAGCGATGATTGATCAAATCCCACTCTCTATTGGTACAGAGCGTTCAAAAGGTGCCGCACTTAAGCGAACACGATCCCATTTGCCGTGAGAGGAAGCCTAGTCGCCCGCTGGCCCGTAGCGTTAAAAATTGCATTAGCCAAAGCAGGGGCAGCAGGAGGTGTACCTGGCTCGCCGATACCTGTCGGAGGTTCTTCTGATGGAGCAATGTGGATTTCAATGTTCCCAATGTCACCAATGCGCAGAGGTTCATAATCGGGGAAGTTGTTCTGCTCAACTTCTCCATTCTTCAAAGTGACTTGGTTGCGCATGGCTGCGCCAATGCCATATCCTATCGCTCCTTCCATTTGAGCAACGATGATATCTGGGTTTACTGCCAACCCACAATCGACTGCTGCAACCACACGTTCGATCTTGATTTGACCATTGTCTGTAGATACTTCAACAATCTCAGCCACAAAGGTTCCAAACGATTTATGGGCAGCAACTCCTCTCCCCCAACCTTTAGGAAGAGGTTTCTCCCAGTCAGCTTGCTTGGCGGCGAGTTTTATCACGTTTGCCAAGCGTTGCTGATCTAGGTTGGAGGTGTCCGTTAGGAGTGAAAGTCTGTAAGCTAGCGGATCTTGACCGGCTGTTTGCGCCATAACATCCACGATAATTTCGAGGGCGTGAGCCGTATAAGAGTGCGCAACAGAGCGCCATGCACCTGTTTTAAGAGAGCTATTCCAGTAACTTAGGCCAATCGCGGGTTTGGGGAGCGCATAGGTGGTTTCTGCAAGTCCATAAAACGTACTTGCATCAATCCCACGTTCATTGACCATATATTTCTCAAAAGGAGATCCAATGAAGTTTGACTGAGTTGTCAATCGAAGATCCCAGGTATTTAAATCACCTGTATCATTGAAACCAAGTCTAACTGAGGTAGCTGCAATTGGGCGATAATCTGCGCCACTCAAGTCATCTTCGCGCGACCACACCACCTTAACAGGCGTCTGTCCGTCAAGTGCTATAAAAGCTAATACGGCCTCTACATGATAGTCTGCAGTAAGCGCTCCACGTCTTCCAAAAGAACCGCCAGCATAAACCGTACTAATCTCAATCTTTTCCTGGTCCAACTTTAGTGCTTTTGAGACAGCCATCTGCACTAATGAAGGTGATTGACAACCTTCATGAATACGAAGCCCACCGTTTGAGGTTGGCTCAATTGTGACGTTCAACGGCTCCATTGGTGCTTGAGCAAGGTATGGAGCAAAGAATTGCAGATCAACTATCTTGGATGCGTTACCTAGATCTTTAGAGGCATCTGATGTTGTATAATCCTCAAAGACCTGATGCTGAGGAATTTGCAGCATCTTGCGATGGAGAGCCTCGATTTCAGTGCTTGATCTTTGCTCCGCATTAGTAAAATCCCAAGTTGCTTGAATTTTTTGTCGGGCAGAAAATGCATCCCAGGTGGTTTGAGCATAAACGACAACACCTGAGCCATCTAAAAGTGGCTGAGCAGTTACGAAGCCAGCCATACCTTCAACATCAGAGGCATCAAAATCTTTTAACTTTCCACCTGCCTTGGGGCTTCGCAATACTGCAGCATAAAGCATTCCAGGTAACCGCACATCCATTCCAAATATTGCAGTTCCATCAACTTTTGTACTGCTATCCTTTCTTGCAACTTCTGGATTGCCAATATACCGAAATTCTTTGCGAGCTTTGAGCTTGGGAGGAGAGTGTGGATCAAGTTTTAAAGCGTCAGAGATGAATTCACCAAAATGACCCTGCTGATCGTTAGTTGATAATAAGCCATTTTGAACCTGAATATCTGCCTCCGAACAATTCCATCGACTGGCAGCTGACCGAACTAGGAGCTGTCTGACGGTTGCTGCCGCGTCTCTATACTGCAGAAATGAGTTGGACATTGATGTTGAGCCACCGGTTAGTTGCAAGCGGTGTACGGTGTGTCCATAAATGGCGGCATCAGCGGGAGCAAACTCAGCTTTGATTGCTTCCAAAGATACATCAAGCTCTTCTGCAACAAGCGTTGTAAGGCCAGTTACTGTACCTTGACCACATTCAAAATGCTTGACGACGACAGTGATATTCCCGTCAACTGAAACTTGAATAAAGGGGGTGAAGGCTTCAGTGCGCTTAGCTGCAACTGCAAAGCCTCCAGAAATGTCAAATCCAGCAACTAACATTAATGTTGCTGTACCTTTCAGAAACGAACGACGGGAGCTCTTTACAGTCATTGTTCAGTCTCCCAACTTAGAAGAAGCTAACTGAATTCCTTGCTGAATACGCGGATATGTAGCGCATCGGCAAACATTGCCACTCATGTAAGTCATTGTTTCCTCGTGAGTGGGGGATGGAGTTTCAGTCAGTAGCCCAATCGCGGACATAATTTGACCAGACTGGCAGTAACCACACTGCACCACATCCAGTTCTCGCCAGGCGGATTGGACTGCTTGCGCGACCTCTCCATGCACACCTTCAATCGTTGTGACCGTGCTACCTTCAACGTCTTCGATCAGTGTTTGACAGGATCTGACAGGTTGGCCATCAACATGAACTGTGCATGCACCACATGAAGCAATCCCACACCCAAACTTTGTACCGGTAAGATTGAGGTGGTCCCGCAGAACCCAAAGCAATGGAGTATCTGCCTCAGCGCTAACTGAAATGGGTTGGCCATTAACCGTCAAACTTAAAACCATCTAGCCGTCCTTACATTACTTAACTGGAATTAAATTACACTCATGAGTGCACTTTTACACTCGCCGCTAGATTTTGTAAACTGAAAAGTATAAAATGAGCTAAGGTAGGTATTTGAGAAAGTAATATGGCGACTAAAAAACCTAGGAAATACAATCAAGTAATTGAAGCAGCGCTTGCTGAGTTTTTGGCCTTTGGCTTTGAGGGGGCCAACATGGACCGAATTTCTCTGTCCGCGAATGTGTCCAAGCGAACGGTCTACAATTACTTTCCAAGTAAAGAAGCGTTGTTCCAGGAAATCGTCGAATTGGCAGGACAGTTCCTTCCCAAGGAGAACCCGCTGAGTTTTTCATCGCAAGATCCAATTTCAGAGCAACTCAGACTACTTGCTTTCCATTTGGCTAAGCCAAATGCAGAAGCCGAGTTTGTGCAATTGGGCCGTCTTGTGATGATTGAGAAAATGCGAAATCCAGAGATGATAAAAGGCCTGATCGCTAACATTGAAAAGGCAAACTACATCGATGACTTTTTTCAAGATGCGCATTTAGCTGGTTGCATTTCGAAAGATGGGGCTCAAAAATGCAAATCTGAGTTTCAAAGTTACGTTAAAGGCCGCTCTTTCTGGCCTGCAATGTCGAGTGGAGTTCCAATAACAGAAGAGCAAGTACAGCAAATTGCAGCCGATGCAGCAGATCTATTTAAGGTTCGTTTTGAGGTATAACTTAGAGATTAATTGTAGTATTCACCCTTGCTGAGAGAACTCGGCAAGGGTGAAACATTTATAGAAAGAGGACAATGAGCCATCGACGCAGAACACCTGCGCTGGCAGTCTACTGAGCCCTGCTAAAATACTAGCTTTAGAACGATCATTTTCATCTTTTGAGCTCCTTCCTAAGTTACAAACTCCGGAATCCATAAAGATAATAGTTATTCAAGAAAATCAGATACTTTCGCAGGATTCAGTGAACCTTCAGTTTATCGAACCTATGTCGGCCAGTTGGCAGTTCGCCCAGCAGACACATCGATTGCTTCGCCAGAAACAAGGGCTGCATCTTCTGAACAAAGAAACTTAACAGTCTTACCAATGTCCCGCGGCTCAAGCACTCCTACCGGCAGAGGATGCTGCCTTCTGGTGAATTCTTCTACCATATCCCAATTACCGTCCGCACCAAGCGCTAGTTCGTGCTTTACTGTGCTTTCGTTATTCATCATCACAGTATTTACAGTTGCTGGACATACTGCATTGCAAGTCACATCATACTTACCATAAATGAGGGCTGTACTCTTAGCCAATCCGATTACGCCCCATTTAGTAGTACAATATACTGGAGAACGCGGGTTTCCAGCTCTTGCGCCAACAGATGAAATAATAACAATACGACCACCCTTTTGTTCACGCATGATTGGCGCTCCGACCTGTACAGTCTTGATGGTTCCTGCAAGATTTACATCAATCACCAGCTGGATCTCATCTTCTGGAAGTTGATCTAAGAGGCCGATTTGATACACTGCGGCATTTGCAATTAGAAAATCCAGGCTTCCAAACTCATGTACTGTCTGTTGCATTGCAATATTAAGTTGATCGCTATTACGAATATCGCCTTGAATGGCGAGGCATCTAACACCTTCAGCTTCAATGGTTGCCTTGGCGTTATTTAAATCATCTAATGTTGCCAGAGGATAATGTATTCCATTGATGTTTGAGGCTATGTCATACAAGACAATATTTGCCCCTACTTTGGCGAGTTCCTGAGCACAACCCAAACCAATTCCCCGAGCTCCGCCGGTTATAAAAGCTGTCCTTCCAGAGAGCTCACCTTTTGGTGCCTCTTGGGCCTGACTAGCTATAGGCATTGCAGCCATAGCAAGGCCAGTTGCAGCTGTTGCCGTCAATAACTTCCGTCTTGCCGGATTTGCTACATCTAAGTTTCTAAGATCACTGTGAAATTCGCTCATAATTCACCTCCACAAATTGGGTGCTTTTCCAAAATGTAAACTTTAAAGTGTAATTATCACGATGAATACACAATGTAAACTTGTGAGTGTATTTATGATTAAATGACGCACTTACCCGCAAAGGTCATTAGTGGATCAACATTAGTGAACAAGCGCCGTGTTTAATGCTTGTGCCATCTCAGTTGTGCGCTCAATGAAAGCATTGGTTGAGAGTTTTCACCAAACGGATACGAGTTTATGCGGTCATTCTTGTACCCCCTATGAGAGACTAGCCACTTATTAAATGAGAGGCTACTTACGTCGAGCTACACCAACCACATGAACAGGCAGATTCATGCCAGCTTGTTCCCCATAAAAAGGTTCTTGATTTGTGTCTTATTGGAAAAAGCTGCTGATCAAGTTAATCCGTGGCTTTCCCTGCAAGAGCGTGGTTTCAACTGCGAGTCGATCTCTTTAAGTTCGCGATGAAGTTCTCTTGCTGTTCTTCAAGGTGGCCAAGAATACAACCTTATGCCATTAGGCTTTCCCAGAGAATTGCCTCAACCTTTGGTGGAAACACTCGAACGGCAGCTCCTGGCCCTCACGCGCCCGCTCAAAACACGGCCTTGTCTCGACAATGGCTCTCTGGAGCTCGACAACAACACCGCCGAGTGGGCAATGAGACCTGTGGCTCTTGGACGGAAAAATTATCTCTTCATGGGATCAGAAGGTGGTGGTAAAGCTGCTGCAGTCGCCTATACCTTCATCGAAGCAGCTAAGCTCAACAATGTCGCCCCCTCAAGCCTGGCTCGCTTGGGTTCTTACCCAAATCTCTGATCACAAGATCACCCACATCAATGCCCTCATGCCGTGGTGTTACGCTGCAAAGTCAGCGTAACAGGGCCCGTTGCTGGTTGGTAAGTCGCCTTCGCCAAACGCTTACCTTACACCCCAATGTTGGGATTTTAAATTATACGAAGATGAAGTCCTCGGCGCTAATAAGTGAGAGATCCGTATTCTGTAAAATGATCTCACTATCTCCAAAGGCGACAATGACGTCGGCATCTCTATTGGTCAAAGACAGCTCTGCAAAGGAAAGGGCACCAAATTCAGAGCCGAGCTGAATAAAGTCAATTGTGTCCTGAAAGTCAGTAATGGTGTCAGTGTCACCTATACTCGTGAAACTAAAGGTATCACGTCCCGCACCACCTTCTAAAAGGTCATCTCCCTGAGCTCCATCAAGGAAATCATCGCCGGAGAAGCCCTGAAGTACATTCTCCAAGGAGTTTCCAACCACAGTATCACTGCCAGCGCCACCGGAAGCGTTCTCTATCTCAACACCATTGGCGATGGTATACCCTCCGCGCACACCTTCTGCATAGGAGAGTACACCACCACCTGTGCTGCTGTAATCAAGAGTAGCGGCTACAAGCGAGATATTGACGCTGCTGAAGCCCGTATACGCGATTGTATCGATGCCGCCGGTGTCCCAGATGCACGAATAAAATGTGCCGGAACCGTTAAGTTCTGGTAGGAGATATGTATTGTTATCTATATTCGCGTCTTTTGCTCCGTATTTCTCCTGCAGAAGCGCCAAGTCGAATGCCATAGGGCCCACCGTCGCGCCATAATCACTCGGCCATTCCGGATAAAGCTCTGCATGGCCGACATTATAGCTCATCATGGTATAGATACCTTGATTGAGATTGAAGTCACCGTAATCGCCGCGTGAGCTAGAAACCCCGTTCATCACACTGGAACCGCCCCCAGTATCATGAGGGTGCGACATACCCAGTCCATGACCAACTTCATGTTGAAACACAAAGTACTCAAGTGAGCCTGGATCTAGGTTTGCTAAATTCATATTAGAGGTATTGAAAACGGCTACACCTGGATTTGCTTCACTCGGAGGATTCATATAGGCATAAGTACTGCCACCAAAGGCAGATGTTACAAATTTAAACTCTGCATTATTTGAGCTGCTTGCTACCGAAAAAGTGAGATTTGTCCCTTGCGATAAGTCGTTTAACGACGCCATCGCACCATCAATCTGCGCCTGCGTCCAGCCATCTGAACTTTGGCCATCAAAAACTTCACCAGCTTGCGCAAAGTAGACAGAAATATTTGTTGTATCTACAGCTGAACCACCCCAATCGAGCGCATCCAGCGGTGATGGAGGCAAGGTCTCCTCCACACTGACAGTATAACTTCCGGTCTGCCCATCTGAGTAGGCAGCGGCGCTGATGTAAAATCTGCCTGACGTGGATGCCAGGAAGTCTAAAGATGAATTTAAACCAGACCCGCCGTCATCGTCAAACGCAACTAGGTTTCCGGAGGCATCGTATATTCTTAAATAAGTATCTGTAACCGGCGCAGCTCCGCTCCCATTAAGGTTGATCGTATAATTTGATCCCGCACTAAGGTCGATCGCCACCCAGTCGCGGTCCCCATTGGTTTCAAGTGTACCTGAAAAGCTATCCCCTGCGGCAATGAGGTATTGCGTCGACGGCCCTGCGTCAGCATCTTCTCCCTCATTCAAGACTAGAGTATTTGCTAAGAAATCCGCCACTTCGACCTGTGTTGTAACCTGATCGGCAGCTTGTGCGCTGAGGGCCGCTTTTTGCTCCGTTACGCTTGAGTTGTAGGATATGCTTTCTGCAGTTACATGTAGTTGATTCATCATGCATAATTTACACATTTTCTACATCCTTTAATATAAAAGCAATCATGTAAGTATAAAATTAAATATGATTCTTGCAATATTTATTTACATAAATAGTATTCATTAATATATTTAATCATTACTTATATTAGGTAAGGGTGTTCTTCGTATATTTTACATGTATGAGTCATTCGGTGTAATTCTGTGCAAATTTCAGTATTGATTTTCTTAAGTACTTCCAGAGCTTTGGTTTTCCCTGGATTGGCCTCCTTGTTCTGGATGCTGTTTCACGCGACTGATTGTAGGGGAGGGTTTCAACCTCCCGTGTGCCTGCAGGTGTTTTGGATAAGGTACTCTTGAAGCGCTTCAGTAGTGTAGCGTACGGTGCGCCCGATTTTGCAGAACGCAGGTCCCGTTCCCTTGCAGCGCCATATGTTTAGGGTTTGCGGGGAAATTCTCAGGCGGGCTGCGGCTTCTGCTGTGGTGAGAAGTTCGATCGGGTTCATGCGGTTACCCCTTTCAGTTCGAAGTTTGCGCAGCTCTCTTCCATCATCTCCGCCCAGTCCAGAGCGGCCATTTAGATGGTAGGTAAATGATCTGACCTGCAGTGTGGGTGTAATCGCGCTTCTTGGCCTAGTGCTGCAAAGGCGCGTAGCTGAGCTAATATATTAGATTAAATTTCGCCGGCAAAGTAATTTGAAGTATCGAAATGCGTGCCATAGTTGATCTTTTAGATATGTGATGCGTGCATATTGAATATAAATATTCATCTATATCCAGGGTGATCTCACGTAGAGAACTTATTATTGTATATTGGTTGGATATTCGTTTGAGGTAATTAGTTTATATAATGCAATGGTTTAAATAGATATCAGGTGAGTGCGTCAAAATGTATTACTAGATTTCCTTTGAAAATAACTAGACTTAAGTTGCAATTAATTTTTCAAGGATAGAGAGGTTGAGAATAAATTGAACTAATTCAATGGAAAGTAATCATGTCACTGCGCCTAAGGATATTCGCCGCTGCGAATGCCGTGTTTTTGCTTGGCTTTATTGCACTTATCACAGTTGTTTCCGTCCTTATGTCCAATTCCTCAGAAGAGGCCGGTCAGGAATTACTTATTGAGAATGCCCAGGTTCAAGCGGATCTGGCCAATCAAACAATTAGCGAAGCACAAATTATCACTGCAAGTTTTGCAGACCAGCTCGAACAAACATTGCGCCATGCCGATCTAACTCGTGAGCAAATCGCCCAGATCGCCCGAGACTTCTTTGCCAACAATCCGTCCATTGATGGCCTGACCACCTCCTTCGAGCCAAATATGATTGGCGAAGATGCTAGCCACGCTGGTCAGGATTATTCCGGAAAAACCGGCCGTTTCTCGCCTTACTTCTCTCGCAAGGATGGCAAGGTTGGGTGGCGTATTGCAGGTGCGGACGAAGCTGATGCTGATAGCTGGTATGGTCTTCCCCTCAGGCTTGGGCATGACGTTGTCACACCGCCGTACAGTTTTGAATCACAAGGTGACACCGTAATGGCTGTCTCCATGTCGTCACCTGTCTTCAATGGCAATGGTAATGCAATTGGTGTCATCACTGGCGACGTGTTCCTCAACGGTTTGATAGCCAGTTTGGAAGCTTCCAGAAAATTCAAAAGTGGGTTTGTCGGCCTCGTTAGCAACGATAGCAAATGGGTAGCTCACTCCAATTCGGAGTTGAAAGGCGAAGAAATCCCAACAGAGATTGCTCAACTCCTCACTGAGGCAGGTACGCAGCCAACTGTTGTTGAGCTTGGTGATAAGGAAATAGCGACCTATCCGCTGACACTGCGTGGTACAGAGCAGGTCTGGTCCGCAATTGTCTCCGTGGATAAGTCAGAACTGCTCGCAGCTGCCAACGCAACACGAAACAACGCTATCATTACGGTGCTTATCTGCCTTGCCTTTGGTGTCGTCGTTCTCTGGTTTGTTGGCTCCTCCATTGCAAGACCTGTTGTCGGTATCACTGCACGGATGAACTCTCTGACAAAGGGCAATGTAGATGAGCCTGTTGCCTTCACCGACCGTAAAGACGAGATCGGACAGATGGCGAAGGCTTTGGAAGTCTTTGTCAGCAATGCAGTTGAGCGCATGAATCTGCAAAGTGAATCCGAACAGGAGCAGGAAGCCCGTGCACTTCGCCAAAAGCATATTGATGAGCTCATTACAGACTTTGATGATACCATTCAGGAAAGTCTGACGACAGTCGCGGATAACTCAACTGAAATGGAAGTCTCTGCCAAGGCACTGACCGGTATCGCTGAGCATGCCACTGAGCAATCAACAATGGCTGCCGCCTCTTCTGAGGAAGCGTCTACCAATGTACAAACGGTAGCGTCGGCAGCAGAAGAGCTGGCCGCATCCATTGATGAGATTAGTCGCCAGGTCGGTCAGACTCAGAAAGTCGTCGCAGATGCTACATCTACGGCCCAGGTCACAAATGATAAAGTCTCCAGTCTGGATAGTGCTGCGCAGCGTATTGGCGAAGTGGTCACACTCATCCAAGCGATCGCGGAGCAAACCAACTTGTTGGCTCTGAATGCGACCATTGAGGCAGCTCGTGCCGGCGAAGCTGGCAAGGGCTTTGCTGTTGTTGCAGCTGAAGTGAAAGAGCTGGCCAATCAGACCTCCAAGGCGACCGAAGAAATCTCCAGCCAGATTGTAGGCATTCAGAATTCGTCTCAGGAAGCTGTTGGCGCGATCAGCGCGATCACCAAAACCATGTCTGACGTCAATGATATCACAGCAACTATCGCAGCTGCTGTTGAGCAGCAGGGGGCAGCAACCACTGAGATTAGTGAGAACGTGCAGCAAGCAGCTGTAGGCACTCAAAATGTTGCTGAAAGCATGGCGGGTGTATCATCTGCCGCATCAGAAACCAGCGCAACTGCAAGTCAGGTTCTGTCATCCTCTCAGATCCTGAATAAACAGGCTGACCTGTTGCGGGACAATATTGCAAGCTTCTTGCGCAATGTAAAAAGCGCCTGATAACAACTAGATGGCTCATTCCGGTTTCGGGTGAGCCATTTTTTATGTCGCAGTTATCGGTGAATTCTGAGAGTGAAGAAGCTCAGGATGCTTAAATATGTCAAAAGGCACACCACTGAGTAATACGATGTTGCCGAGACAGAAAATGCCAGTTCCAGAAGGGCAAGGCATCCCAGTGTCAGAACCGAAGAGAGCAACGCATCCATGGTAAATGCGCCTGCTGCAAACACGTAGTGGTTCTGCTTCAAACCAACTGATGAGTTGGATGCGATTGAAGCACCGATGAGATCTGTTTTCAGGAAATACAATATTGCATTGCCAAGTAGAAATATGGAGATCTGATAAAACATGAAACGCAACACGCATTGTTTACAGTGATCTGATGAGTTGCGAGGCAGGATCTACGTTTTTAATAAAATGCGCTATGTGTCATGAGGTAGCGGAAGCAGGTCGTAAATATCTGTATTTTTACTGTTATCTGCTAAATTCAGCATATATGAGTTATGCAACACCCAAGAAATTGTTGAATGAGTTGATGTGAGGTTTGCCTCACACATGCTATGCACTATTGAAAAGCCTTGAGTATTGGCATACACGCTGCAAAGCCAAACAAATAAATCGTAAAATAGAATTCACGGAATTAAGGATCATTCATGCGCGACGGTGGACGAATTGCGGCTGCAATTGAAGTGCTGACAGAGATTAATGAGCGCCGCCGTCCTGTGCAGGAAGCCCTGAAGGACTGGGGCAACAAGCATAGGTTTGCAGGATCCGGTGATCGGGTTGCTATCGGCAATCTGGTGTTTGATGCGCTGCGCCACAAACTCTCCCATGCTCAGGCGATGGGATCTGACAGTGCGCGCGCGCTTGTTTTAGCAACCTACATCTGGGGCTGGGGCAATCAGGTGGAAAAGCTGGAGCAGGTGATGGAAGAAGACCGTCACGCACCAGAACCGCTGTCAGACGCTGAACGTGACGCATTGATTGAAAACAAGCAAGTCGGCGATAACGACCAGATCTCAGCAAATGTTCCAGAATGGCTCTGGCCGCACTTTCAGGATAACTTTGGTGACGAGACGCTGGCCGTTGGGCGTTCTCTTTCTGAACGTGCGCCGATTGATATGCGGGTAAACACTGTCAAAAGTTCGCAGGAAAAAGTCCTCAAGCGTTTGTCTCACCTTCATCCAGAAGTAAGTGGATTGTCTCCCGTTGGCGTTCGTCTTGAGCCTGTAATTGGGCCACGCAAATCACCTCACGTTCAGGCCGAAGAGAGCTTTCGTAAAGGCTGGTTTGAGTTGCAGGATGAGGCCTCTCAGATCGCGTCTATCTTGTCAGGTGCTCAACCGGGTGAACAGGTTCTGGATCTATGCGCAGGTGGGGGCGGTAAAAGCCTCGCTTTAGCTGCGCAGATGCAGAACAAAGGACAGATCTACGCTTATGATGCCCATAAGACGCGTCTAGCGCCACTTTATGACCGTATGGCCCGTGCAGGGGTGCGAAATATCCAGACGATTGACCCGCAAACCGGCTCTCTTGATATCTGCGAAGGCAAGATGGATCGCGTTTTCGTGGATGCGCCTTGTTCAGGCACTGGTGTATGGCGTCGTCGTCCAGATACCAAGTGGCGTGTAACAGAAAACGCTCTGAATGGACGTGTTGAAGATCAAGCTCAGGTTCTGGAAACTGCGACACGCTTTGTGCGTTCAGGTGGCAAGCTGATTTATGCAACTTGCTCTTTGGTGCCAGCGGAAAATCAGCTGCAAGTCAAAGCGTTCCTTGAAAAGCACGCTGACTTCAAGCTTGTTGATCTTGCGCCGGTTTGGGAAGAGCATTTTGGTGCAATAGCATCCCGTCGTCCACTGTTTAAGGATGGCGGTATGATCACTCTGACGCCTTATCATACCGGTACTGATGGCTTCTTCATCGCGATGATGGAACGTATTTGATATCAGCACCTTGGCTTTAATAAAAACGCATGTCGCATATGAAATGCGACATGCTTCGAAACGGCAAATAAACCATATGATTAGCTGGAGGCTTTCTCTTCAAGCTCATCAGGTACCTCAGATTTACCCTCGACGACATCTTCTGCCTGCTCTTCAGATGCGGCCGCTTCACTCAGTGCCTCAAATACGCTTTCACCGGCCTCTTCCAAAGCTCTGGCTTCTATGATTTTGCTGTGCTCTGAAGGCTCAGGTGCAACTTTTTCCTCGCGAACAGGCCGCTCATAACCTTGCTCAGCAAGATATTCGACCTCTTTGATCGCAGCTTCAGTCGCCTCCAAGAACTGACTGTTTCTGGATGAAGAGGTCAAGACATCGCGAGCGGCATCAGTAGCACCAGCTGCAGCAAGAGCTGCGCCAAGTGCGTTGCTGACTTGCTTATTGCCTGGTGCAAGCCGCCATGCGGCAGCCGCGTGATAAACTCCGGCATAAACAAGACCAAGTTTGCGCTTGCCAATGCTCAGATGAACGAGCGCAGCCGCGTTCTCAGGTTCACACGCATGAGCCAGCTCAAAGCTCTCTACTGCACTGGAGGTGTTTTCTTCCAGCAAGTACGCGTGCCCCATTGCGACAAGCACTTCAACATTGCGAGGCTGCAGGTCATGAGCCTTGTCCAGATGCGCCAGTGCTTCCTCACTCTTTTTGCGAATGATGAGCAGCTTTGCGAGGCCAACCAGAGCAGGAACATATTGTGAGTCAACTCTGAGCGCAGCCCGATAGTTCAGGGTTGCCGCTTCCGCCTTGGTCTCCGCACTCAAAGCATCGCCAAGAAGTGAAAGAGCAGGGGCACTGTTTGGGATCAGTTGAACAAGGCGTCGGGCATATGGTTCTGCTTCTGCATGCCCATGCATCTTAATCAAAATGGTTGCGAGCCCATAAAGCGCATTCCGGTTCTCCGGCTCAGCTTCCACCACCGCATCAAAGGCTTCTTTAGCTTGTTCCAGATACCCCAGCAAAAGCAGCGCATTACCCATGTTGGAGCGTGCAGCCAAGTGTTCTGGCTTCATGAACAACACTTTACGCAAATGGGCGACGGATTCCCTCAAATCTCCATTGCGCAACATAATCGTTGCCATCTTGAAAAGAAGCTCGACATCATCAGGGTAGCGTCCAACAAGATCCTGATAGACTGGGATCACTTCATCAAAGCGCTCGTCCTGTTCCAGGTAGGCAATAGCATCAAGTGCAGCATTGATTTTTTCTTGCCGGGCGTTAGTGTCCGGTGTACCGCGCAGTGTCTCTGTCATCTTTTACGGACCCCCTCGTTGGGCAGTGCCGCCCGTAGATCCATTCGGATGGATCTGCTGACAGGCAATTCTGCGAATCAAATTCGTATCTATGCACGATGAAGCCTAAGCGGTTGGCAAATCAGCGTCAAAGGTGGAACGGGTTGATCCTGAAGGAAGGCGTGGATAGATGATATTGAACGCATCAAAACCACATTCAGGGGCTAGTGCCTGGGAAAAATCACCAATATTCAAGACAGCTTAACCATTTTCCGTTTTCTTATCGGTCAATGGAATGAAGCAAAGCATCCGACGCAGGGCAAAGGGTTATGGCGGAGAAATACCGTGCGAAAATAACGACACAGGCAAGTTTGTTTGAAGACGAACATAACGTCGAGTTGTTGAACTATTTGCCTCTGCGCATCATCGCGACTGGCCGCTTTATTGAGCGCCGGCTTTCCGAGCATTTACAGAAGCAATATGGTTTATCGCTTCCTTCGTGGCTCGTGCTGAGTGCACTGGAGCGGATGGGTGCGGTGTCTGTACGAGAGCTGGGGCCAGTTATTGGACTGGATACGGTGGCTGTATCGCGTGCTGTAAAGCGCCTGTCAGAAGCAAACCTCATCAAAAAACATGAGCACCCTCGAGACCGTCGCCTTGTCCGTTTGAACCTGGCAGAAGATGGACGCGTTGTTTTGCGAGCTCTTGAGGCCCAACTTGAACAGCTTGAGAAGAATCTACTGCCGCAGTTAGATGTGCAGGAGCGCATCAGATTGGGGCAAATGATGAGCCGTATCGAAGAACACGAGCAGTCGATATTGTAGCTGACTGGACCTTCGGACAAAGCGCACAGAAAAACATCATCTGCCCTTAACGGAACTGCGATTTTTCCGCGTAAAAGACCTTTCCAAATCAATGCGCACAGAGTAGAAGCTGCGCATGACAGACCGCATCCTCATTATTGATTTTGGTTCTCAGGTCACTCAGCTGATCGCGCGCCGTGTGCGCGAGTCTGGTGTGTACTCCGAGATCGTTCCGTTCCAGTCTGCAGAAGCTGCTTTTAAGGAGATGAATCCAAAGGCGGTGATCCTGTCAGGTGGTCCGGCATCCACGACTGAAATGGGGAGCCCACGCGCACCCCAGATCGTATTTGAGGCTGGTATTCCTGTCCTCGGAATTTGTTATGGTCAGATGACCCTTTGTGTCCAGAATGGCGGCAAAGCGGAAGGCTCTGATCATCGCGAGTTTGGCCGCGCCTTCCTTGAAATTAAAGGGAAAAGCCCTCTATTCGATGGGGTTTGGGACGAAATTGGCTCCAAACATCAGGTTTGGATGAGCCATGGTGACCGTGTTGTCGAGCTGCCCGAAGGCTTTGAGGCAATTGCAACCTCTGAAGGTGCACCATTTGCTGCTTATGCAAATGAAGCCAAAAAGCAATACGGTGTTATGTTCCACCCTGAAGTGGTTCACACTCCCGATGGTGCGAAGCTCATCGAGAACTTTACGCATAAGATTGCAGGTTGTTCAGGCGACTGGACAATGGCTGAATACCGCCAGCAAGCGGTAGAGAGTATTCGTCAGCAAGTTGGCGACAAAAAAGTCATCTGCGGCCTGTCCGGTGGTGTTGACAGTTCTGTTGCTGCAGTGCTGATCCATGAAGCAATCGGCGACCAGCTCACTTGTATCTATGTTGATCACGGTTTGATGCGCATGGGTGAAACGGAGCAGGTCCTGTCCATGTTCCGTGATCACTACAACATCCCGTTGGTACACGTGGATGCTGCTGATCTGTTCATTGGTCAGCTGGAAGGCGAAAGCGATCCGGAAGTCAAACGCAAAACCATCGGCAGGCTCTTCATTGAAGTGTTCGAAGAAGAAGCGAAAAAGCTTGGCGGCGCGGACTTCCTCGCACAGGGCACGTTGTATCCTGATGTGATTGAGAGTGTTTCCTTCACGGGCGGTCCGTCCGTGACCATCAAGTCACACCACAACGTGGGCGGCTTGCCAGAGCGTATGAACATGCAGCTGGTTGAGCCACTTCGTGAACTGTTCAAAGACGAAGTTCGTGATCTCGGTCGCGAATTGGGTTTGCCAGACAGCTTCATTGGACGCCATCCATTCCCTGGTCCGGGTCTTGCGATCCGCTGTCCGGGCGGTATCACGCGTGAGAAACTGGATATCCTGCGTCAGGCAGATGCTATTTATCTGGATGAAATCCGCAAGGCAGGTCTCTACGACGCCATCTGGCAGGCATTCGCCGTTCTGTTGCCAGTTCAAACCGTTGGCGTTATGGGCGATGGTCGCACCTACGAGTTCGTCTGCGCCTTGCGTGCAGTGACCTCGGTTGATGGCATGACAGCAGATTTCTATCACTATGACATGGAATTCCTTGGCCGGGCTGCAACCCGCATCATCAACGAAGTCCGCGGTATTAATCGCGTCGTTTATGATGTGACCTCAAAGCCTCCGGGAACCATTGAGTGGGAATAAGCTAATCAGAAACCGGGGAGGGCAACTTTCCCGGTTTTTTCTTATCTAGTGATCAACTCGGCTTCCAATTTTATAAGATCGTTCATACTATCTGATGTTTTGGTATGTGGAGGCAGTTGTTAATGGATTTACCTGATGCCGAGTTGTATCTAACTGAACAGCATAGAGAACTCTTGCTTTGCCAGCGAACCGATTTGATTGGCAAGGATGAAGAAGCAGTCCTCTATCTATACCGAAAACACATCGCCAAAGCTGTCCAAGTGTTGAAAGATCACGTCCCGGATCTTGCTGTGAAAGGGCGATTCCTGGATATCGGCTGCGGCCTCGGATTTGGCCTGCTTGTTTTGAAGGAGCTTTATGGGGCGGATCATTGTTTCGTCGGCTTAGACAAAGATGGCAAAGACACAGAAATCAAATACGGTTTTAAGCTTCATGCAGAAATATACAACGACCTGACGCGCACAGCCGAGAATTTGCAGCTCAATGGGATTGCACCTGAAAACGTCAGTCTTATCAACTTGGATCATAATGCGTTTCCTGATGGTACTTTTGATGTCGTTGTGTCTTTTTTAGCCTACGGCTGGCATTTTCCAATTTCAACGTATTTTGAAACATTGAAGCAGGTTACCAGAAAACAGAGCATCATCTACCTCGACCTACGCCGTAAGACAGACGGCCTCTCAATGATGGCTTCAGAGTTTGATCTCGTCTGGGCAAGAGAAAATAAGAAGGGCGTCAGTACAATTTGGCGAGCGCGTTAGTATGTTGGCGAGCGCGTTAGTATGCAAGGCGCGTGAAGGTTAAGCGATGCCCAATCCTCAGGGTATCAGCCCTTCAACAGACTTAGTCCAAAATCATGTGGTTTGAGAAGCGATATGATGAGTGGGATGATCTGGCCAACTGTTGAACTCGCCAAAGGGTGGATACTTCAATGACAATGCCAACTCTGCGCCTATTTAAAAAGAAAAAAAAAGCTAAGTTAGATAACCCCAAGAACGACTTGGATTTTTATCTGCACCAGTATGACTCCTATGAGACATATAAAGAAACGCAAATTTTTTATAATAAGAAAAAATTGCAAAATATCTGGGCTGATAAGACAACGCTGACGCTCGTCAAAGATATCGTATCCAAAGAAGTATCAAACAGATCTTTTTCCGGTATCTGTCATGGTTCTCGAAATGGTTTTGAGCAGAATTATTTGTCTGAAGATGACAAGTTTGATGTTTTTGGGACTGATATTTCTCCTACTGCAAAGCAATTTGAGCGCTCAATTGAGTGGGATTTTCATGATGAAAAAGAAGAGTGGAAGAATAAATTTGATTTCATTTACTCCAACTCATTGGACCAAGGTTGGAACCCCCGCAAAGCTTTGACAACATGGCTCAACCAAATCCACCAGGACGGCGTTGTGATCATTGAACACACCAATGCTCATGGACCTCAATGGGCAGGAGAAATGGACCCCTTTGGGGTGAAACCCAACGTTATGCCTTACGTTTTTGCTGATTGGTTTGGGCACCAAATTAGTACATCTTTTGAAAGTGTTCAAAAAGATAACAAAGATCTGAAAGCTTGGCTTTTCATTCTGAAAAAGAATGTATTGGTTGTGACGTGAGGTTTTTTGTTGAACGCTACCCAAACAAATTCGCGCAGCTTATGCAATAAAGAGCGGCTGGGTCAACGCGCAGCCGGGCTTCAGGAATGTCGTCTCCGCATTCAAAACAGAAGCCGTATTCCTCCTCTTTGATCCGCTGCAGGGCGCTATCGATCCGCTGAAGTTCTCTGGCGCGTTGGCGGTCGTTGGCTTGAGCCATCGCTTGCCGTTGCATAGCGTCCATGCGGGAGAGGCGGCCAACAGACTGTTGGTCAAGCGCAACCGTTGCACGGTCTCCCTCAGAGATAGCAGTGAGTTCTGTCAGTTCCGCCTTTCGTGCAAGAAGTAACGTCTCTGCATCATTGAGAGCCAGTGTCATCAGATCATCTCCCGCCCAAACCGTCAGGTAGCCAGTATGAGCGCGAATTGAGAAACTGTGCAAGCAAAACAAAACGCCCAACATAGTGGGCGTTTAAGGGAGTGGACTAGATTTTCATCAGGCTGGAAACAGTTTCTTTTTCGCCCACAAACTCTACACCCAGTGTATCCGCTGTCCTCCAGCGGACTTCGGTTTGCACGCGCTGGCGCAGGTGAACCAGATAGAGTGTAAACTCATCGGGAATATCGATCGTTGTTTCCATCTTCAAGCGGGCACCAAAATCGGACAAATCTCGAATAACACAGTCGAAAACCATCGACTGGCTCGCGAAAACAATGCGCCCTTCCTTAAGCGTACGCCGACGGCGAACGCGGCGACGTTCACTAGTTTCTGTTGCACTGTCACTTTCGGACATAGAACTTTCCAGGCACTGTTTCTGTTTGTGAAACCTTAGATCTTGCGCAAATATAGGAGTCAAACAGTCAAGTTATGATATATGCAGATAAACAACTCACCCTGATTTAGCGAGAAAAGCAGCATGAGCTCAAGGGTTCTGCGAAAAAGAATTGGGTAAATGTATAAAACACCTTACGCAGCGACGGTCAGGCTTATTGATATTTCACCGCGTATGGTCACAGTGCACAAGCCTATCTAAGGGCTTTAACGTAAAATACAAATCTAAAGGGTCACTCGATGACGCTGTTATTAGTTGGGCTATTCATCTTTCTGGGAATTCACTTCGTCCCATCTTTTCCTGGGTTTCGTGACTCAGTCGTTCAGCGCATTGGACTGAATCCATACCGGGCGATCTACTCACTGATCGTGCTGACAGGCCTTTTTTCCATGATCTACGGCTTCGTTCTGGCGCGTGAGGAAGATCTGTTTCCGCTGTACGTAACGCCATTCTGGCTACGTCATCTGGCTATGACATTGCTCTTACCAGTCTTCATTCTGGTTTTTGCGAAATTTATTCGCGGTAATATCGCCAAGTGGACCAAAGACCCCGTTATTCTGGCGGTAAAGATCTGGGCAATCTCCCATTTACTGGTCAATGGTGAGCCATATTCTGTTGCTTTGTTCGGTGGCTTTCTTGTCTGGGCGATCTGGGCGCGGATCTCTCTGAAGAAGTTTGATCGCAAAAACACTGCAGTCGAAGAATTCCCACACGCTCTGCGCAATGACATCATCAGCGTTGTGTTGGGCATGCTCCTCTACGGATTGTTTGTCTGGAAACTACACGAACTGCTGATCGGTATGCCGATCCTGACCTAGGCAAGCTCTCAAATCGGGAGATTTCAGCAAAACCGCGTGCGTGACTGATCAGTCACGCACGCGGTTTTGCTTTAAGCTGAGTATTTTGCGTGACCCAAAGATTGTTTTGCAATTAAGAACTCTGTGAAATACCTTTGCCCTCAATTGATCTTGGGGGAGAGCAATTCATGACATTATTGATTTCAGGTCTCACCGCATTTTTTGCGGTGCATTTGATCCCTTCGTTTTCAGGGCTTCGGGAGGGTTTGGTTCAACGTCTTTCGTTTAACGGCTATCGCGGGCTGTACACACTCATCTCATTGGGTGGATTGGTTGCAATCGTCTACGGCTTCGGTGCCGCTTGGAATGGTGATTATGCGCCTTGGTATGTCGCACCAAGCTGGGGCCGCCACGTCACCATGCTGTTGATGCTGCCTGTTTTCCCACTCTTCTTTGCCTCTCAATTGAAAGGCAATATTACACGCGTCACCAAACACCCGTTGATCAATGCAACCAAGCTTTGGGCGGTTGCTCACCTGTTTGCGAACGGAGAGCCTTACTCCGTGATACTGTTCGGCTCGTTTTTAATCTGGGCAATTCTTGTAAGAATTACGATTGCTCGCCGCGAGCGTATCAACCCGCCAAGCCGAGACTATCCAAACGCAACGCGAAACGATGTGATTTCCGTGGGTCTTGGTTTGATTTTCTACGGCCTGTTCGTGTGGAAATTACATGCAATTTTGATTGGGGTGCCGATCATAACTTGACCTTTTGCATGAGGTAAGGTTTCAAGACAGACATCAAAGTGGTCTCTCTCGGCAATTACACTTGTAAATGTTGGCAGGGAAAACTCTTTCATTGCCCTAATAAAGCCACTAATCGGTTGAAAGAGGTAGAGAAAGAGGTTTGCCTGCGGCTCTCTTAGTTTTAATGTGACGCCGCCCATTGGGATACCACGAACCTAAGAATCGTTGCTGCAGGAACATTTGAAATTATGTCCGACATTTTTCGCGAAGTCGATGAAGAAGTAAGAAGCGACCAGTTTTCAAAGCTTTGGAAGCGCTTTGCTCCGGTTGTATACCTGACAGCAGGTCTTATCGTTGTAGGCACCGCAGGTTTTCGCGGCTATGAGTACTGGCAGAACAAACAGTCTCAGGTAGCAGGCACTGAATTTCTGGAGGCTATCAAGCTTTCAGACGCAGGCAACTACACCGAAGCGCAGGCAGCTTTCGTTTCCATGGAAGGCAGCATTGGTGGTTATCCTATGATGGCCAAGATGCGCATTGGAACCGAGTTGGCACTGGAAGGTAAACCTGACGAAGCCATCAAGGCTTTTGAAGCGGTCGCGGCTGATAGTGCGACACCAATCATTTACAAGGGCCTCGCCAACATCCGCGCTGCTTATCTGCTGCTGGATAACGGCGACCTTGCCGCGGTGAAAAAACACACAGAAGTGCTGGCGGTTGCTGGTAACACATGGCGTTTTTCTGCTTTGGAAATTCTGGGTGCAGCTGAGTACAAGGCTGGTAATCTGGATGCGGCTCGCACGCGCTTCAGCGAAATTGTGAATGATGCAGCCGCTCCGTCAGATGTTTCCGGACGCGCACAAATTTATCTTGAACTAATTACCTCTGCATTGGGCAAAGACGAAAAGGGGACTGAATAAGTGAGCGAGACCAAAAGAAAGTCTTGGAAGGCTTTGATTGGAACCGGCGCGCTTGCGCTGACGCTGGCTGGTTGTTCTTCTCTTTCCAGTCTAAATCCATTCGGCGGCGATGATGAGTTTCTTGAAGGAGACCGTCAGCCACTGTATCAAGGCGCATTAAAGCCATCTGCAACAGGTGGAGATGCCAAGATCGGTGCGGCGACAGGTGGGTCAACCTGGCCAACAGCTGCTGGTCCTAAGAGCAATGATCCGGGCAACATCGCAATCAATGTGAGCGGTGGTGTTGCATGGTCGTCGAGCATCGGTCAGGTCCGTTCTCCCGGCTTCTTTGGTATCGGCTCCAGCAACCCGCGCACCGCTGCGCGTCCGGTTTCTGATGGCCAACGCATCTACGTCTATAAGTCGGATGGCAACCTCGTTGCTCTGACAACTGGTGGCGCCAAGGTCTTCACAAAGAACCTGGGTCTGGAAGGCGAGAATGAAGTTGCCGCAGGTGGTGGTGTCGTGCTTGACGGCGGCAAGATCTTTGTCGCAACCGCATACCGCAATGTTTATGCACTTGATAAAGGTGGCAACGTCCTTTGGACCAAGCAACTGGAAACACCGGTTCGCGGTGCGCCAGCAGCGGCCAATGGCAAAGTTGTCGTTGTAACACAAGACAATGAAGTGATCGGCCTCAACCAGTCAGATGGGGAACAGGCATGGTCATTCGCTGGCATCGCAGAGCAAGCAGGCCTGCTTTCCTCTGCAAATCCGGCAATTTCAGGCAACACTGTTGTTGTACCGTTTTCCTCAGGCGAGGTTATGGCACTTGACATTAACAGTGGTGAGCCTAAATGGATCGATACCGTTGCACGGTCCTTCCGTACACGCGCGCTCTCTGGCCTGACAGATGTTTCTGCAAGCCCGGTCATTGAAGGCAACAAGGTTATTGCAACCTCCGTTGCTGGACGCACACTGGGCATTGCTCTGAAAGATGGCGAGCGTTTGTGGGAGGCTGATTTTGGTGCCGTACATACTCCGGTTGTTTCCGGCGGTACGGTATTCTTGATCGGGTTGGATGATAAATTGCATGCAATCTCAAGTAAGACCGGCAACCTTATCTGGAGTGCCAAGTTGCCAACTGGCGAAAGCGACGCCAAGAATGTCAACTGGGCAGGTCCAATTCTGGCCAACGGCCAGCTGATCGCCATGTCCAGCAACGGTTATCTTGCATCTGTGAATGCAAAAACCGGTCAGGCATCCGCATCGCGGAAAGTGACCAGTGGCGTATTTGTATCACCAATTGTCGCTGGTGGACGTATGGTCGTCCTTACCAGTGACGGAGCGGTTGCAGCGCTGAACTAAACGTGTCCTACGGAAAGTGGATACCGGTTTTCGAAACTGGGATACGTTAAAAAATAAAAGCTTAGAGTAGGGCGCATAAGGCGAACTACTCTAAATGCTGCATACCAGACGAGGAGTATTCGCGTGACTGCGACAGTCGCCATTATTGGCAGACCTAATGTTGGCAAGTCGACGCTCTTCAATCGCCTTGTAGGCAAGCGCTTAGCGCTTGTTGATGATACCCCAGGTGTGACCCGTGACCGTCGGTCCGGTGATGCACGCTTGGGCGATCTGCGATTCAAGATCGTTGATACTGCCGGCCTGGAAGAAGCAGAGGCAGCAAGCCTCGAAGGGCGTATGCGCGCTCAAACAGAAGAAGCAATCCGTGATGCGGATGCATGCTTATTCCTTATTGATGCACGCGCTGGCTTGATGCCGCTTGATGAGCACTTTGCGAACCTTCTTCGCCGAGCCGACACCCCTGTAATTCTTTGCGCCAACAAGGCGGAAGGCAAAGCAGGCGATGGCGGTCTCTATGATGCGTTCACGCTTGGTTTGGGTGATCCTGTTCCTCTTTCTGCGGAACACGGAGAAGGCCTGTCCGAGCTTTATGATTTTCTGCGCCCGATTGTAGATGCTGCAGACGAGATGGAAGGTTCTTCCGAATTTACTGAAGCACGTACAGATGTTGATGTAGAGGATGAAGAGATCGACGAGCCGGTTGGCACACTCGAACGCCCTTTGCGCATGGCAATTGTTGGCCGTCCAAACGCAGGCAAGTCTACTCTCATCAACCAGATGTTGGGTGAAGAGCGCCTTCTGACCGGACCTGAAGCTGGCATCACACGCGACAGTATCTCTGTTGAGTGGGAATGGCAGGATCACCATGTGAAGGTGTTCGACACTGCAGGTATCCGCAAAAAAGCACGCGTTCAGGAAAAGCTGGAAAAGCTCTCCGTTGCGGACGCCCTTCGCGCAATCAAGTTTGCTGAAGTTGTTGTTGTAACGCTCGATGCCACCATCTCTTTCGAGAAGCAGGACTTGCAGATCATCGATCTGTGTGCCCGTGAAGGTCGCGCAATCGTTATTGCACTCAATAAGTGGGATTTGATTGAGGATCGTGAGGATGCTTGGGGTCATATCAAGGATTCACAAGCACGCTATCTGAATCAGCTACGTGGTGTTGAGATTGTCACCATGTCCGGCATCAACGGGCAGGGCCTCGATAAGCTCATGCAGGCTGTTTTCCGGTCTTACGAGATGTGGAACAAGCGCGTTGGTACATCTGGCCTCAACCGCTGGCTGGAAGGTGTTCTGATCCACCATCCGCCGCCAGCAGTGTCTGGACGTCGTGTACGCTTGCGTTTCATGACACAGCCAAAGACACGTCCACCGCATTTCGTGGTGTTCTGCTCCAAGCCAGACAATCTGCCGGAGAGCTACACCCGATATCTTGTGAATGGTATTCGCGAGCGTTTTGACATCAAAGGAACGCCCATTCGTCTGTCCTATAGAAAGGGCGACAATCCATACCACAAGAAGAGAAGGTGATTTCGCTTTCACTTAATTTCATAAAAGGGCAGCAGTCAGCTGCCCTTTTATTTTGCCAAATCCCAGAGAACCAGGAACTGTCAGGGTTCTGACCACTGTCGCGTACTTGAATTTTTCTCTAGAAGTATCAGTCAGTGCCGCTAATAAGTTGCAATTCTTCTTGAATCTGCTTTTAATCGCGCTCTCTTTCCGCATTCCCTACATTTAATAGGATTATCATGTCACAAGACCGTTTTACGTTCGCCAACGCTCTGGTTAAGCGCGCTGGTGCCTATGCGCACGAATATTTTACGCGTTTGGAGACCCTCAATATTGAGAGTAAAGGTCATCAGGACATGGTCTCTGAGGCCGATCGCGATACTGAAATTCTTGTCCGCAAAGCCATTGCCGAAGCATTTCCAGATGACAGCATCGTGGGAGAAGAGGGTGATCCCAAACCGGGTACTTCTGAGTATACTTGGATCATCGACCCGATTGACGGCACGGCGAATTTCGTTTCTGGCATTCCACAGTGGTGCGTGATCATTGCCTGTGTCAAAAACGGTGAAAAATACATTGGCGTCACTTATGATCCGTGTGCTGATGAACTGTTTGCAGCTGAAAAAGGCAAAGGGGCAGCACTCAACGGTACGCCAATGAAAGTGTCCACGAGCGATTCATTGTCCAATGGGTCAATCGGTCTGGGCTTCAGTGCACGCGGGCGCAATCTGGCTGTCAAAAGCGCAGTTGATGCACTGCTGGATGAAGGTGGGATCTTTTTCCGCAACGCGTCCGGTGGTCTTATGCTGGCATATGCTGCTTCTGGCCGTCTCATCGGCTATATCGAAGAGCACATGAACTCTTGGGACTGTATGGCAGGCCTGCTCCTTCTGGAGGAAGCTGGTGGGAAATGTCAGGAAATTGACGTCGCCAACGCAGTCATGAACGGCTGTAAAGTTGTTGCTGCTTGCCCGGGTGTATTTGATCAGACCAAAGCGCTAACTGATAAGTGCTTCATCTAAAGCACCTTAGATAGCGCAAAAAAAAAGCCCCGGCCTATCACCGGGGCTTTTTTGTATTTGTAGGCCACTACCGTTTAGCTGGTCAGCTGCACGAAGTCCCGCAGTTCTTTGCTAGGGAAATCATAGAGGCGACCATTCTCCTGGCTTTCTGGAAGACAGAAGCGCACGATGTCCTCAGAGATCTCAGAAGGATGCGGCAGGGTCTTTGGGTCTTCGCCCGGCATTGCTTTCGCACGCATGCCAGTCCGCATCGGGCCTGGATTGATGAGCATGGATTGGACGTTGGTCTTCTGCGTTTCGTTCACATACGTGCGTACAAGCGCCTCCAGAGCCGCTTTTGACATGGAGTATGGTCCCCAATAGGCGCGGCACTTGTGTGGCGCTCCTGAGGTCAGGAAGACCGTGCGGCCCGCATCGGACTGACGTAGCAGTGGATCAAGCGAACGAATAAGACGCCAGTTCGCAGTCACGTTGATTTTCATCACGTCATCGAACTTCTTCGGGTCCACATGACCCAATGGAGAAGTCGGGCCGAGAATACCGGCGTTACCGACAAGAATGTCGAGCTTTTTCCAGCGTTCAAAGATAGCAGCGCCCAAACGGTCAATCGCGTCGAAATCAGTCAGGTCAACTGGCACAAGCGTAGCTGAGCTACCGGCCTTCTGGATCTCGTCATCCAGTTCTTCCAGTCCGCCAACAGTCCGTGCGATCGCAACAATATGCGCACCTTCTTCAGCAAGCTTTTTTGCAGCAAAATAACCAATGCCACGGGAGGCTCCCGTGACAACAGCAACACGACCTTCAAGTCTTTTCGAACTCATTGAACTTAACCAGTTTCTACAAGGCGGGGAGCCTGACGTGTGTCCACATCGTCAGACAGATCTGTAAGCGGGGTCGGATAGTCCCCGGTAAAGCAGTGATCAGTGAACTGCGGGTTCTCGTTGTCACGGCCATTTTCATGGCCCATGGCACGGTAGACGCCGTCAATGCTCAGGAAGGCAAGGGTATCTGCGCCAATGTATTTGCGCATGCCTTCAAGATCATACTTGGCAGCCAGCAGCTTTTCGCGAACCGGCGTATCGATGCCGTAGTAATCGGAGAATTTGATTGGCGGAGAGGCCAGACGGAAGTGAACTTCTTTCGCACCAGCATCTCTAATCATCTGAACGATTTTCACACTGGTGGTGCCGCGCACAAGGCTGTCATCCACCAGCACGACACGCTTGCCTTCAATCTGCGCTCTGTTGGCAGAGTGTTTGAGCTTAACACCAAGCGTACGGATCTGCTGTGTCGGCTCGATAAACGTGCGGCCCACATAGTGGTTGCGGATGATGCCAAGCTCAAACGGAACACCGCTTTCGGCTGCAAAACCAAGAGCTGCAGGAACACCAGAATCTGGAACCGGGACAATCACATCCGCTTCAACGGCGCTTTCCTGCGCCAGCACACGCCCAAAACGCTTACGAACGTCATAAACGGAATGACCATTCAAAACACTGTCTGGGCGGGAGAAGTAAATGTACTCGAAGATATCTGGACGGGAAGGACGCTTACCAAACGGGAAGTAGCTTTCGATACCACCCGGCGTACAAACAACAACCTCGCCATTCTCAACTTCGCGAATGAATTTAGCACCAATGATGTCCAGCGCACATGTTTCACTTGCAAAAATCGGAGCACCATTCAGATCGCCAAGAACCAATGGGCGAATTCCATAAGGATCACGCGCACCAATCAGCTTTTTACGGGTCAGTGCGACAAGGGAATAAGCACCTTCCATCTGGCTAATGGCCTCGATGAAGCGATCTACGATCTTTTTCTCGCGAGAACGGGCAACCAGCTGCAGAACCACTTCACTGTCAGATGTAGACTGGCAAATCGCACCGTCCTTGATCAACTGACGGCGTACGGTCATCGCATTGGTGAAGTTACCGTTGTGACAGATCGCAATCCCGCCACCATCAAGCTCAGCAAACAGCGGCTGCACATTGCGCAGTGCAGCTTCACCAGTGGTGGAGTAGCGCACATGGCCGATTGCGTACGGACCCTTCAGGTTGTCGATGGTTTCCTGCTGAGTGAAATGATCACCCACAAGACCCATATGACGTTCTGAACGGAACTGATCGCCATCAAATGTCACAATGCCTGCAGCTTCCTGTCCGCGGTGCTGAAGCGCATGAAGCCCCAGAGCAGTCAGTGCTGCTGCATCATCATGTCCAAGAATGCCAAAAACACCGCATTCCTCGTGCAGGGTATCGCCGTCAAAATCTGCCTGTAGCTCTTTCAAAGCGGCAGAATTGTTTGATACGCCACTGCTCATGGCATCACTCCTTGGTTCTTACTTGGGCCAAATATCAAAATTAAGCTTAGTTCCGGCCTTCGCCGGAGGCCGTCAGCTGGTCCAGTCCGCGCCGCTCACTTGGGGAGTAACGGGCTTCTTCATCACTGGATGCGCCTGTTGCAGAGCCGGTCGTACCGCCCTGCTTACGAATCTGGTCCATAATTGCGCGTTCAGGATCTTCCGGCAGCGCCGCAACCAAACTTTGACCGCTGGTCACCAACAGGTGTCTGGATTTGGCATCCATAATCCAGTTTGGCTGGCGTGGCTCTGGTACAAACCAGTTAAAGAACAGCAGTGCAACGACAACAAGAAGGAAGCCGCGGGCTGCGCCAAAAACAAAACCGAGGGTTCTGTCGAGCGCGCCAATTCGGCTGTCCAGCACGAAGTCTGAAATGCGCATGGTGATGTAGCTCACCACGATTAATGTCACGAGGAAGACAGCACCTGCAGCAATGGCAGTTGCCAGTGTGTCATTGGTTACGTGCTGCAACACAAATGGTTTCAGGCTGCCATAAAAAAGATAGGCGGCGACTGCTGCTGCGACCCATGATGCAATAGAAAGCACCTCACGCACGAACCCGCGAATCATAGCAAGAACGCCAGAGATCAGCATGATAACCAGTAGAATTCCGTCTAAGAGTGTGATCGGCATCTGTCGACACAAGTCCCTTGTTTGACTGGCAGGCAAACCAACAAAAATGCCTGCCGGTTAAAATCAGCCTAGGTTAAACCCTTAAGCGTTTTCCATTTTCTGTGCACTGGCAACAATATTTGCTACCAGATCTCCCAGCTCCTCAAGTCCTTTAACGTGACCGAGAGCATTGGAGCCTTCTTTCATATTCCCGTCGGCGATAACCGCCTGACCGAATCCAAGCTTCTGAGCTTCCTTTAATCGGGAAGCTGCCTGAGCAACTGGTCGAACTGCACCAGACAGACTGATTTCGCCGAAATAGACGCATTCGAGGGGAAGAGCAACCCCACTAAGCGATGAGATTAAAGCTGCCGCAACGGCGAGGTCAGCTCCTGGCTCATTAATTCTCAGTCCACCAGCGACATTCAGATAAACGTCATGTTGCGCAAACTTAACACCGCAGCGTGCTTCAAGCACGGCCAAAATCATAGAAAGGCGCGCACTATCCCACCCGATCACCGCTCGGCGTGGTGTGCCAAGGGGGGAGGGTGCAACAAGTGCTTGCATTTCGACCAGCAAAGGCCGCGTACCTTCTATCCCGGCAAACACGGCTGAACCTGGAGCAGTTGCGCTTCGTTCACTAAGGAACATAGCACTGGGATTCTTTACTTCTCGTAGCCCCATGTCGGACATCTCGAAGACGCCAATTTCATCCGTTGGGCCAAAGCGGTTTTTCACGGCTCGCAAAATGCGATATTGATGCGCGTTATCACCTTCAAAATAGAGCACGGCATCAACCATGTGCTCTACAACGCGTGGGCCAGCGATCTGGCCGTCTTTCGTCACATGACCAACAAGAACAACCGTTGTTCCGGTTTTCTTGGCAAAGCGGACCAGAGCCTGCGCAGAAGCTCGCACCTGCGTTACTGTTCCTGGCGGAGAATCGGCCATCTCGGTCCACAGCGTTTGGATACTGTCTAAGATCACAAGATGAGCGCGGTCATCACCCTTCTTGGCTTCCAGAGTGGCAAGAATGTCTTCCACGCTTGTCTCGGCAGCCAATTGAACCGGAGCATCGCGCAAACCTAGACGCTCTGCACGCAAACGCACCTGATCCACCGCTTCCTCGCCTGAGATATAAACGATATTGTGCCCTTGATAGGCAAGATGTGCGCTGGCTTGCGTCAGCAGGGTGGATTTGCCGATACCGGGATCGCCGCCTACCAGCAGAGCAGAACCTTTTACAAAGCCGCCGCCAGTCACACGGTCCAGCTCGGCCACACCTGTGATAATTCTCGGAGCGTCTTTGGTTTCACCCGAAAGTCCAACCAGCGGAACAACCCGGCCCTTGGAACGCGAAGCGGTCTTGGGCCCGGCTCCGATGCCGCTGGCCTCTTGCTCTTCCTGAATTGTGTTCCATTCACCGCAAGATTCGCAGCGGCCTGCCCATTTGAGTGTGGTTGCCCCACAAGACTGACAGACAAATGAAAGGGAGCGTTTCGCCATATCGAATTCAGGTTCCTGCCAGTGTTTAGCTCGCTAGCGTTTATAGTGGCGTGTATAGCGTGCTCCAAGGCTACACAGCAATTCATATGGGATGGTTTGAGCAAAGTTTGCCAATTCATCCACGTTTACATGTGCTCCCATAATCTCAACCGGAGCACCGCGTGACAGATGTTCCTCGGGAATATCCGTCACATCAACTGCAATCATATCCATGGAGACACGGCCAAAGATGGGAGCAAAATGCCCGCCGATATAAACCCGTGCGCCGTCAGGCTGGTCGTCAGAGCTGCCAACCAGTCGGTGCAAACCATCCGCATAACCTGCATTTATGGTTGCAATCCGGCTTTTTCGCGGTGTTATACGGGAAGCCCCGTAACCCACAGGATCGCCAGGGGGAACCTCACGCAAACTTATGATTTCCGCCAGAACATGTGCAACCGGAAGCATCGGGTTGCTGTCGTCAGGAACTGGGTTTCCTCCATAAAGTGCAATGCCTGGGCGAACCATGTCGAAGTGGTAATCTGCTCCCAGGAAAATACCTGCAGAGTTGCTCAAGGATTTGCGGGCGCCCGGAAACAACTCACAAACCCGCTGGAAACGATCCAGTTGCTTTGCGTTGAGCTCGTGGTCAGGCGTATCGGCGCAAGCAAGATGGCTCATGATCAGATCAATCTTGATGCCCTTAAGGAAATGAGGCGACTCACCAGTCTTCAGCGCATCTTCAATAGACATGCCCAGACGATGCATGCCTGTATCAAAGTGCAAAGCCGCAGACAGTTCTTCATCCAGGCCTTGCGCAAAAGCAGACCATTCAGTTGCTTCCTCAAGACTGTTTAAGACCGGTTTGAGATTGAAATCGTAATAGAATTTCTCACGGCCACGAAAGAGGCCATTCAGCACATAGATTTCTGCGTGTGGCAGTTCTTTGCGCAGGTCGATTCCTTCTTCAGGAAGCGCAACAAAAAAGACACGGGCTCCGGTATGATAAAGTGTTTTGCCAACTTCAGTAGCACCAGTCCCATAACCATTGGCCTTGAGTACCACAGCGCAGGTACAGCCATCGCCCACCTTGCCATTCAAATAACACCAGTTCGAGCGTAGAGCGGTAAGGTCGATGGTTAGCTTTGCAGCACCGCCAGCAGAATGAGCTGCGCGGGCAGATGTAGGAGCGGCAGAATGTGTCACGCGATTGCCCTCAGATTCTTTGAATGCGCAATAACCTACAAAAAATATCTGAATTTAAAAAGAAAGACCCGGAGCACTGCACAACTGATGTGCGTTACCCCGGGCCAATCGCTAATTCAGTAGGATGAACCAGCCTTACTCCATAATTCTGTCAGGAATATGGGCGTCGTCTGCCAGATCGGAGAAGCGAGTGAACTCGCCCTGGAACTGCAGATCAACAATGCCAGTTGGACCGTGACGCTGCTTGGCGATAATGACTTCCGCCTTGCCGCGCAACTGCTCCATCTTGCTACTCCATTCTTCGTATTCCGGAGTGCCTTCAGGCGGTTCTTTTTTGCCCATGTAATACTCTTCACGATACACAAACATGATCACATCCGCATCCTGCTCGATCGAGCCGGATTCACGAAGGTCAGACATCTGTGGTCGTTTGTCGTCACGGTTTTCAACCTGACGAGAGAGCTGGGACAGCGCGATGATCGGAACATTAAGTTCCTTCGCCAGCGCTTTAAGGTTGGTGGTGATCTCAGTAATTTCCTGAACACGGTTGCCCTGATTCTTGGAGGAACCAGATAGCAGCTGAATATAGTCGACCACGATCATATCCAGCCCCTTTTGTCTCTTCAGCCGACGGGCTTTGGAAACGAGGGACGCGATGGAAATACCACCTGTTTGGTCCACATGAAGTGGAACGTGTTGCATATGCTGTGTCGCCGCAACCAGCTTCTCAAATTCAATCTCGTTGATGTCGCCGCGGCGAATCTTGGAGGAAGAAATCTCTGTCTGCTCAGAAATAATACGAGTAGCCAGCTGTTCGGCACTCATTTCCAAAGAGAAGAAGCCAACAACGCCGCCATTCACTGTCCGAACAGTGCCATCTGGCATCTCTTCAGTCTGATAATTTTCAGCAATGTTATAAGCGATGTTCGTAACCAGCGATGTTTTACCCATCGCAGGACGACCAGCCAAAACGACCAAATCCGAAGACTGTAAGCCACCCATGAGTTTGTCCAGGTCACGCAAACCCGTTGAAACACCGGAAAGGGCGCCTTCACGCTGAAAGGCTGCTGCAGCCATCTCAATAGTTTCGGTCAGTGCACTGCCAAAGTCCTGAAAACCACCATCAGACCGGCCAGTCTCCGCCAATTCAAACAAACGACGCTCAGCATCGTCAATCTGAGAGGACGGTGGCATGTCGATTGGCGCGTCATAAGCAATGTTCACCATGTCTTCGCCAATGGTGATCAGGTTACGGCGAGTCGCCAGATCGTAAATGGTCTTGCCGTAGTCTTCTGCGTTGATCACAGAAGTTGCATCACCTGCAAGACGCAGCAGATACTGAGTTGCAGACAGGTCTGCAATCTTCTCATCTGCCGGGAAAAACGTTTTGAGCGTAATAGGCGAGGCAATCTTGCCTGCCTTAATCAACGCTCCGCATTTGTCATAGATATCCTTGTGGGGAGCTAAGAAAAAATGGCGCGCTTCTAAAAACTCCGAGACACGATAATAGGTCTCGTTGTTTACCATAATGGCACCAAGAAGCTGGCGCTCTGCCTCGGCATTATGCGGGACCACTCTCATGGTCTCACTAGCCTTCTCTAATTTTTGGACTGTGCCCTTCATTCCGCCCCTCGTGCCGCTTGGCAACTTGGTTACAGCTTTAAGGCGGGTAGGAAAAGGGGGCCTTCGCACCTTAAGCCCAGTTCTTTAACAAAATTAAATCAGCGGGGAAAATTGCAGGTTGCCAATTGACAGTCGCTACTCTCTAGACGCGAGAAAAGCTTAGAATAATTGTTTAAAATCAGCCGTATTCAGGGATTTCCGCCCCAACTACAATTATTAACAAACTCTTTTTTGAGGAATAGAATCAGCGGGGCCTTTGCCGATTCTGCCAAGATCAGTGCATAAAAAAAGGCAGAGTCGGAGACCCTGCCTTTTTCATCGAAAAGTGAAGAAAAATTATTCTTCGGTTTCTTTTTCTTCGCCTTCAGCTTCATCTTCGTCAGAAGCTTCTTCAGCGTTTTCTTCGCCGTCTTCCTGCTCTTCGTCTTCGTCGAGATCTTCGTCGAATTCAAAGCTGTCTTCTTCACGGCCTGTGAGGTCTTCGCCTGCTGCCTGACGGTTAGCTTCGTCTTCAGAACGAGCAACGTTAACAGAGATTTCAACTTCAACTTCAGGGTGAAGAACGATGGATACGTCGTGCAGACCGATGGTCTTGATTGGCGCGCGCAGGGAAACCTGGGAGCGAACAACGCTGAAGCCTGCTTCGGTCAGTTCACCAGCGATATCGCGGGTAGCAACAGAACCGTAGAGCTGACCAGTTTCGCCAGCAGCGCGGATTACAACGATGCTTGCGCCAGCCAGCTTTGTACCAACTGCTTCAGCTTCAGTTTTACGCTCAAGGTTACGAGCTTCAAGCTGTACACGTTCGCTTTCAAAGCGCTCAAGGTTAGCTTTGTTTGCACGAAGTGCCTTGCCCTGAGGCAGCAGGAAGTTACGTGCATAACCGTCTTTAACAGTTACGGTTTCGCCCATCTGGCCAAGTTTAGCCACACGCTCAAGAAGGATAACTTTCATGGAATATCTCCTTTGCTGTCCTGCGGAAAGTGTAATCCGCAGTTAGAGAGAGCTTCTCGCTGATGCGATCAATCTCTCAACCGTGATCCCGACATGTCGGGATCATGAAAAAGGCCAGGGTGCAAAACACCCTGACCTAATAACCAAGACTTACTTGATTACGAAAGGCAGCAGGCCGAGGAAACGAGCGCGTTTGATGGCACGAGCCAGTTCACGCTGTTTCTTCGCAGATACTGCGGTAATACGGGAAGGAACGATCTTGCCGCGCTCAGAGATGTAGCGCTGCAGAAGACGGATGTCCTTGTAGTCAATCTTCGGAGCGTTCGCGCCGGAGAATGGGCAGGTCTTACGACGACGGAAGAAAGGACGACGTCCTGCGGAAGAAGATTCAGCCATTTTCAATTACTCCGCTGCAGGTGCTTCAGGACGACGATCAGGGCGTGGGCCACGATCACCGCGATCGCCACGGTCCGGACGTGGACCACGATCGTTACGGTCACCACGACGACGGTCGTCGCGATCACGCTTCTGCATCATAGCGGACTGTTCTTCGTCCAGCTCTTCTACACGGATGGTCATGAAACGAAGAATGTCTTCGCTCAAGCCCATCTGACGTTCCATTTCAGCAACAGCCGCGTGTGGAGCATCTACATTCATCAGAGTGTAGTGAGCCTTACGGTTCTTGTTGATACGGTAAGTCAGAGTACGCAGACCCCAAGTTTCGATTTTGCTGACTTTGCCGCCGTTTTCTTCGAGAACAGTTTTGAACTGTTCAACGAGGGCTTCAACCTGCTGAGTAGAAATGTCCTGACGAGCCAGGAACACGTGCTCATAGAGCGCCATGTGGATTGCCTTTCTGAGTTAAACAATTCCAGTATTGGCGCAAAGCCCCTTCGAACGGCCCTCAGAAAAAGGCCCAGAAGATGTTTACACGAGAGCGGAGACACGGGAAGACGGATATCTTTCAACTCCTACAACCCCAAAGGGCTGCCTTCCTTTAAGCCTCCGGCCTAATACCGGAAACGAGATGCGCTTTATAGCCAATCCCCTACAAAAGACAAGTACTATCGGGGAAAAAGACCTTTTTTCCAGATGCAGTCTTGACATTGCGCTTGCGAGGCGGCTCATGTCGCCCCGATGAATACGCAGGCAACCAAGGTTTTCCTTAGGTTTCTTGAAGGTGCAAGCAGCTGACCAATAGGGCATCTGCAGTGCTACTAATTTTGGCGGCGGTCATAATTTGCACGTATTTGGTGAATTTATAGCCGCCCCATCTTGGAATACAAAGTGGACCACCCACATTTGAGGCAATTGGCCCACATTGACGCAATATAGAGTGCGACGGAGCTATTTATAAATGACTATTGCATTTACATTTCCCGGACAGGGCAGCCAGACGGTTGGAATGGGTAAAGAACTTGCCGATACGTTCCCGGAAGCGCGCGCTGTATTTGAGGAAGTTGATGCAGCTCTCGGTCAGTCTCTGACCAAGATCATGTGGGACGGTCCGGCAGACGAGCTGACCCTCACTGCAAACACTCAGCCAGCTCTGATGGCTGTAAGTCTCGCCACCATGCGTGTGCTTGAGGCAAAAGGCGTTGACCTGTCCAAAGCGGCAAGTTTTGTAGCTGGCCATTCTCTTGGTGAATACTCTGCACTGGCTGCAGCAGGCTCTTTGAGCATTGCCGATGCAGCACGTCTGCTGCGCATTCGCGGTGACGCAATGCAAAAAGCAGTGCCAGTGGGTGAGGGCGCAATGGCTGCTCTCCTGGGGCTGGACTTCGATCAGGCGATGGAAGTTGCACAGGAAGCCGCTCAGGGTGAAGTTTGTCAGGCAGCCAATGACAACGCAACCGGGCAGGTTGTTGTGTCTGGTCATAAAGCAGCTGTTGAGCGCGCCTGTGAAATCGCAAAAGGCAAAGGTGCTCGCCGTGCTGTTCTGCTTCCGGTATCCGCACCGTTCCATTGCTCTTTGATGCAGCCTGCTGCAGACGCAATGGCAAAGGCACTGGCTGAAGTTGAGATAAAAGCACCAGTTGTTCCACTTGTTGCAAACGTTCTTGCTGCACCAATCACTGATCCGGAAGAAATCCGCACCCGTCTCGTAGAGCAGGTGACTGGAACTGTACGCTGGCGCGAATCTGTAACCTGGATGGCTGACAACGGAGTGACCACGCTCGTTGAGATCGGCACCGGCAAGGTTCTCAGTGGCATGGTGCGCCGTATCGTCAAGTCTCTGGAAGGTGTTGCGATCAACACAGCAGAAGATATTGATGCACTTGTTGCACGCCTTGAAGGCGTCGAAAGCTAATACACAGATTTTGAAGGCTTATAGGCACCGCATTTTGCACTGCGTATAGACGGAACCTATGGTTCCTCCCTATGAGCTTTCTTCAAACGGATTTTAAGCCGAGGAGACCAACGGCATGTTCAATTTAGAAGGTAAAGGCGCTCTCGTAACCGGCGCGACCGGTGGTATCGGTGAAGCGATTGCACGCGCTCTTCACGCGCAAGGTGCAACTGTAACCTTGTCCGGTACCCGCGAAGCGAAGCTGGAAGCGCTGGCATCTGATCTGGGTGACCGCGTTCACATTAAAGCAGCAAACCTGTCTGATCGTGACAGTGTTGATGCGCTTGTACCAGCTGCTGAAGAAATGATGGGCACTCTCGATATCCTCGTGAACAACGCTGGTATCACCCGTGACAACATCTTCATGCGCATGAAGGACGAAGAATGGGATCAGGTTCTTGAAGTGAACCTGTCCGCAACATTCCGCATCTGCCGTGCTGCAATCAAAGGCATGATGAAGCGTCGTCAGGGCCGCATTATCGGAATTACCTCTGTTGTTGGTGTTACCGGCAACGCAGGTCAGGTGAACTACTCTGCTGCAAAAGCTGGCATGATCGGCATGTCCAAGTCTTTGGCGCAGGAAGTGGCGTCTCGCAAGATCACCGTAAACACAATTGCTCCAGGTTTCATCTCCACCGCGATGACCGACGAGCTGAACGAAAAGCAGCGCGAATCGATCCTGGGCAACGTTCCAGCTGGTCGTTTGGGCACTGCTGAAGAAATCGCGGGTGCAGCTGTTTATCTCGCAAGTGATGAAGCAGCGTACGTTACCGGTCAGACACTGCACGTGAATGGCGGTATGGCGATGATTTAACGAAGAAATACGCAGCCGGTCCGATCCTCTTACAAATGGGGCAATCACTACTGGCGGCTGGTAAACCAGTGCTAATTGTGCTAGGAACCCGCCGATTAGAAGTGACCTCTTGGAAAGAGGAACGGAAAAGCTGCGGTTTTCTTTGGAAGCGGCTTAACATATGGGCCGTTGCGTCTTTTCAAAAGAACCAGAGTATGCAACACGGGAGCCGAGTGAAACAAGGCCCCGCGAAGCGGACCGAAACACTACCTTGAAAACCAATTGAGGACTTAAAATGAGCAATGTTGCAGAGCAGGTAAAGAAGATCGTTGTCGAACACCTCGGCGTAGAGGCTGACAAGGTCGTTGAATCTGCAAGCTTCATCGACGATCTTGGTGCAGACAGCCTGGACACCGTTGAACTGGTAATGGCTTTCGAAGAAGCATTTGGCGTTGAAATCCCGGACGATGCTGCTGAAACCATTCAGTCCGTTGGCGATGCTGTAAAGTTCATCGAATCCAAACAGGGCTAATCCTGTTTCAAAAAGCTAGGCACGCGGTGGGTCATTTGCGCTCGCCGCGCCTGTTTCCTTTTCAGCTGCATGCCTGTCGCAGAGAATGACACTTATGTCTTCCGGTACGACACAAAGGGCTGGCAGCGCCAATCTAATTAAAGTGCAGGAAATATGCGTCGAGTCGTTATCACAGGCATTGGCATGGTTAGCCCACTGGGCAGCAGTGCAGAAATCTCTTGGCAGCGAATTCTTGAAGGTAAGAGCGGTGCACGGCGCATCGAGGGCTTCGAAATTGAAGACCTTCAAACCAAAATCGCCTGTCAGGTACCACTTGGCGATGGAACCGATGGAACCTTCAATCCAGACGATTTCATGCTCCCAAAAGAACAGCGTAAAGTAGATGACTTCATCATTTATGCTGTCGCAGCTGCCGACCAGGCAATTGCAGATTCGGGATGGAATCCAGAAACCGAAGAAGAGCAGAACCGTTCCGGTACCCTGATTGGGTCTGGAATTGGCGGTCTTCAGGGTATCGCTGAAACAGCTATTATGATGGAAGAGAAGGGCCCACGTCGTGTTAGCCCGTTCTTTATTCCTGGCCGCTTGATCAACCTTGCAAGCGGTTATGTGTCCATCAAGCACAAACTCAAAGGCCCGAACCACTCAGTGGTTACAGCTTGTTCCACTGGTGCGCACGCTATTGGCGATGCTGCCCGTCTGATCGCATTGGATGATGCAGACGTGATGGTTGCTGGCGGCACTGAGAGCACAATCTGCCGTTTGGGCATTGCCGGGTTCAACGCCTGTAAAGCGCTGTCTACTGGCTACAACGATGAGCCTGAAAAAGGTTCTCGTCCCTACGATAAAGACCGCGATGGCTTTGTCATGGGCGACGGTTCTGGCGTTGTTGTTCTCGAAGAATACGAGCACGCTGTTGCGCGCGGTGCGAAAATCTACGCTGAAGTTGTTGGTTACGGTCTGTCCGGTGATGCATACCACATCACGGCACCGGCATCCGATGGCGACGGTGGGTACCGTTGTATGAAAGCTGCGCTGAAACGCGCTGGCATTTCTCTCGGTGATGTTGATTACGTCAACGCACACGGCACCTCAACACCTCTGGGTGACGAGATTGAACTGGGTGCAGTTGAGCGTTTGGCTGGTGATGATGCCGGGTCTTTGACCATGTCATCCACCAAATCTGCAACCGGCCACCTGTTGGGTGCCGCTGGTGCAGTGGAGGCAATCTTCACCGCTTTGGCGATCCGTGATCAGATTGCTCCACCAACGATCAACCTTGAAAATCCATCAGTTGAAACTGAGATTGACTTGGTCCCTAATAAAGCCAAGAAGATGGAGATTAATTATGCTCTGTCTAACTCATTTGGCTTTGGCGGCACAAACGCGTCTCTGGTTCTCAAAAAAGTCGAGTCATAACTCGCTTTCTTGATCAAGAAATAAAAGGGCCAGACTCCGCATGGCGGAATCTGGCCTTTTATATTGCGGCTCCCGAATGGGTTAGGTTCTGTAATGAGTATTTAAAGCGTATCTGCGAAAAGTGGGCATCGGTTTTCGCTAAGGATACGCTAGTAATGGAGTGCTGTAAGTGCTCCCGTATAGAGGGTTACAATGGCTCAATCGCCTGAAGACAACTCAAATGGGCCTCAAGATCAGTCCGATCTTCATATTCAGCCGGGTGGGCAATCTGCACCGCGGAGTCCCAGCCGCGCTATTCAGCCAGAAGCTGCACCACCACCTCCGCCGCGTTCCCGTCATGCACGCAATCCAGTCGTCATAACCATCAACTTTCTGCTTTCCATGGCTGTACTCGGCATTATCGTTGCCGGCGCTGCGCTTTATTGGGGGAAGGGCGAGTTTGACGCCACCGGTCCGCTGACAGAAGACAAAGTCTTCATTGTCGCGAGTGGCATGAGCTTGCCGCAGATTGCTGCGAAGCTGGAAGACGAAGGCGTCATTACCAATTCACTCGTATTTGAAGCTGGCACCCGCCTGTTCAAAAATGAGAACAAGATCAAAGCAGGTGAGTACGAGTTCCCACTAGGCATCTCCATGAAGACCGTCATGGAAGATCTTGTCGGTGGCCGTGCTGTGTACCACTCCGTAACCTTCCCGGAAGGCTGGAGCAGTGCCCAGATCATCAACCGCCTGAATGCAAACAAGATCCTGACCGGTGAAATCTCTGCAATCCCAGCAGAAGGCTCATTGCTGCCAGAAACCTATACATTCACTCGCGGAACCACGAAGGCGCGCATTATCGAACAGATGGAAAAGGCGATGAATGATCACATCGCCCGTATCTGGGAAAAGCGTTCCCAGGGCTTGCCGATCGACACACCAGAACAACTCGTGATCCTTGCCTCTATCGTAGAGAAGGAAACGTCCAAAGTGGATGAGCATCCGCGCGTTGCCTCTGTCTTCGTTAATCGCCTGCGCAAGGGCATGCCGTTGCAGTCTGATCCAACGATCCTTTACGGCTTGTTTGGTGGCGATGCCTGGACAAAAGATCGCTCTGCGATCACGCGCTCCATGCTGAAAGAAAAGAACCCTTACAACACCTACCAGATCAAAGCATTGCCTCCGGGACCAATCGGCAACCCGAGTGCTGCAGCTCTGGAAGCGGTCGCAAATCCTGCTCGCACAAAGGATCTCTACTTTGTAGCCGACGGAACGGGCGGCCATGCCTTCGCTGAAAGCTATAAGCAGCATCAGCGCAATGTAGCCAACTGGCGTAAGGTTGAAAAAGAGATCCGTGCCAGACAGGCTGCGGAAAAGAAAGAGAACTGATCTGCAAACCTTGCAGGATAAAATGAGAAAAACCTGCCCAGTTGAAACACCGGGCAGGTTTTTTTGCTGAAAGCAAACATCTACCTGAAAGATGCATACGGTTTTCAGATTAGGTTAGGCGCAAAGGCTGGGGCAACGACATACCTCATGGGCATGGACCGATTTCACGGGTAAGCTCAGGGCCAGCAAATATTGAATGAGAACGCCAACGAACAGACGGTGTTCAGATGAGGAGTTTCAAGGGATGGCACTGGCGAGTATGACCGGCTTTGCGCGCGTGGAAAGCAGCTATGATGAGACACGCTGGGTGTGGGAACTCCGTTCCGTCAATGGCAAAGGCATGGATGCTCGCTTGCGCCTGCCTCAGGGGCTGGACGGAGTAGAAGCGGAAGTGCGTAAGCGCCTTGCTGCGAAACTGAAACGCGGCAACGTCTCTGTAGGCCTGCAGATGCAACGTTCGCAGTCTGACACGGCGCTGGTTGTAAATGAAGACGCTCTTGAGCAAGTACTCAAAGCCATCTCCATTTTGCGGGACCGCCTGCCTGATGCACCAGAGCCAACACTCGACGGCATTCTGGGCTATAAGGGCGTTTTGGAGTTTGAAGAGGCTGAAGAGAGTGAAGATGAAAAGAACGCTCAGATTGCGGCTCTTCTGTCATCCTTTGATGAAGCACTGAACGAGCTTGTTGAAATGCGCAGAAGCGAAGGCAATGCCATTGCCACTTTGCTGAAGGGCCAGGTCGATACCATTGAGGCTTTGGCCCGGCAAGCTGAAGAACTGCCCTCCCGCAGCCCGGAGGCCATTCGCGCCCGCCTTGAAGCTCAAGTCAACGAGCTGCTTCAGGCGAGCAGCCAGCTTGATCCTCAGCGCTTGCATCAGGAAGCAGCTGTTCTTGCCACCAAAGCAGACATCCGTGAAGAACTGGACCGACTTTACGCGCACGTGGAAGCTGTCGGTGACTTGCTCGTCAAAGGTGGGGCTATCGGACGTCGCCTCGATTTCCTGGCACAGGAATTTAACCGCGAGGCAAACACACTTTGTTCAAAGTCCAACAGCGTAGAGCTGACAGCAATCGGGCTTGAACTGAAAACAGTGATCGACCAGCTTCGCGAACAAACTCAAAACATCGAGTGAAGCGGTGCTGCGAAAGTCAGGGATCGGTTTTCGCAGCAGAACATGAAGACAAGAGTTTGAAGTGCAGATAAGCAAAAGAAGACAGAACCAATATGACCTCTAATAAATCAGATGGGACAACCGTATCAGCTCAGGATATCGAAGAGGCGCGCCGCGGCTTCATGCTGGTGTTAGCTGCGCCCTCCGGAGCTGGGAAGGGAACGATCGCAAACAAACTGCTGGCTGATGACGACAAACTGGCACTTTCTGTGTCAGCAACGACCCGTCAACGTCGCGCAGCCGAAGAGCATGGCGTTCATTACTACTTTCTGGAAACTGACGAGTTCGAGCGCAAGATCAAAGCCAACGAACTGCTGGAATGGGCCAAAGTCCACGACAACTATTACGGCACCCCGCGTGAGACGGTTGATGCCAGCCTGAACGCAGGTAAGGACATCCTGTTTGATATTGATATCGCAGGCGTGCGCCAGCTGCAGGAACAAGCCGGAGAAGACGTTGTTGCCATCTTCGTTTTGCCACCATCAATCGCAGAAATGCACGCCCGCCTGACGGGCCGTGGAGATGACGATGACGCAGCCATCAAACGCCGCATGAAGACCGCGATTGACGAGGTCTCCGGTTGGCAGGAGTTTGACTATATCATTGTAAATGATGATCTGGATAAAGCCGTGGCAACAGTGCAGTCAATCATCGCAAGTGAACGTCTGAAACGGGTTCGCCTGCCAAAACTCTCAGGGAAGATGGAAGGTATGATTGCCGACCTGAAGGCTACCATTGCTGAATAATCAAACAAGAACAATGCAAAATCTTGTAAATTCAGAATGTTGACGTGGTTTTGTGATTCAAACTATCAGCTACTTGAATCAAATTATGAGCCAGATACAAGCAGGGCGTTATTTGCAAGAGCAGGTGCCCTGCAAAACAGCAGCCGTCGTGAGTGAATAGCCATTGACCAGCCAAGTACAGAGGCGGGCTGAACTTGAGGACAAAGAGCGATGATCACACGACGTCAGGCGCTGAAAGGCGCTTTGTTTGGCGGGGCTGCTGTTGCTGGCGGCTTGGCTGGCGCCTCCAGCCTTTGGGCAGTTCCAAAACGACATGACATGATTGCACGCAACATCGATCATCAATTGATGAGCGGTACACCTGCAACGAAAAACATGTTCACCTTTGGGGATGCAATGCCACCAACCCTGCGCGTGAAGCAGGGGCAACCGTTCCATAGCCGTCTCATTAACAAGCTGGAAGAGCCGACAACCATCCACTGGCACGGCATGCGCTTACCCAATGATATGGACGGCGTGGCATTTCTGACCCAGCACTACGTGTACACCGATGATCATTTCGATTATCGCTTCACACCACACGATGCAGGTACATTCTGGTATCACCCGCACTGTAACTCGCTGGAACAGTTGTCTTATGGCATGACTGGTTTGATGATCGTGGAAGAGGATGAAGATCCGGGGTTCGATCACGACATCCCGGTGAACCTGCGCGATTTTCGCCTTGGCAGTGATGGTCAGTTCGTCAAACTGTTCCAGCCACGTAAATCCGCGCGAGCAGGGACGTTTGGCACACTCCGCACGTCCAACTGGCAATCCGCGCCAGTTATGGATGTAAAAGCCGGTTCCCTTGTCCGCCTGCGCCTGTGCGTTACTGATGTAACTCGCATTTACAAACTGTCCTTCCCACAAGGCACGGATGCAAAGGTCATCGCCATAGATGGCAATCCGGTTGAACCATTTGCAGTCAACAAGCTGGCGTTGGGGCCGGGGCAGCGTGCGGACATCGCAATGCGTATTCCAGATGGAGAAGGGCAGCAAATTGAACTCACCAACTTCTCCTCATCCTCTCCATGGCCGGTGCTGTCACTGAGAGCGATTGGGCAATCCGTGAACCGCGACCTGCGCGAGATCAAACCGTTGCCAGCCAATCCGATCCCGCAGCCTGATCTGAAAAACGCGGAGTACATCCCGCTGGAGTTCTCGGCCACAGCAGAAAAACGACCAGCCAACCCAATCTGCGGAAGTCTGGGGTTTTCATTCTGGGCGGTCAATAAAGAGGCATGGCAAGGCGCAGAGCGCGGCCCATTAGATCCGGTGCAAGTTCTCAAGCGCGACAAGTCTTATGTGTTCGAGTTCATCAACCGAACCCCGCACACGCACCCGATCCATATCCACGGCATGACCTTCCAGCTCCTCAAGAGCAACAAACGCCAGCTCGCCCCATGGTGGACCGACACCGCGCTCGTGCTGCCAGACGAACGCGTTCAAGTCGCCGTGCGCCCGGACTACGAAGGCGACTGGCTCATGCACTGCCACATCATAGAACACCAGGAAAGCGGCATGACCGCCTTCATGCGCGTGGAGTAAAATCACTTCTGCGAAGACACCCAAAAGCCCTGAGCTCGGATAAGATCTCAGGGCTTTCTTTTGCGCATACAGTAAGAAACGCTAGCGTGATTTTACAGGATTAAACTTAGAAACGATGCTTAAAAGCTATGATACCAGACGCCCCAAGGTTACCTGTTGTATGGCCTTCGTTCACGGAGAGTACTGCTCCCAGACCCAATGAGGTCTCTTGCATAAGATCGATGTCATAACGGAAACCAAAATCCACCTGTCGTGCGCTAGGCGTCAGCTCTATCTCGTGGTCTGCGTAGGAAATCGTTCCATCCAGCAAACGTCCGGACGGGACACGAATGGTTCCGGTACCTTGTTCAATGCGCAAGGGTTGCCGCAGTAAAAATGTGACTGTATCGGTCTTCGAGAACAATCCTTCAACCTTCATCCCGGCGCTAAAGGCACTATGGAGAGCTGGATCAAGAGATTCGATGTACCCGGCGCCACTGGAAACGGTCATACCAAGCTCAGCATTTGCAAAGAATGAAAGGCCTTGCCGATATGTCCACTCACCAGCAAAAGAGAAGGCAGAACTTGCAGCAGATAAGCTCTCATCATCTTGGCTTTCCGCAGTGAGACCGAGCGCAGTACCTGTTTCGCTATTCACGGTGAAGCCAAAGACGCTTGTCAGATCAGGCGTTATCGCTCTTGCCGTAGAAAGACCAAAACCTACGGAAGCGATACCATCATTCGTGCGTTCGACAAATGCTAGTGTACCAATACCGTGTCCATTGGATTTGCTCACGGTTGCAAAAGCCATGGTTTCAGGGCCGTCTGCAATAATTGAAGAATCGCCAGAAAATAGTCCGCTACCAGATCTTATGAAGCCGAGTTCTTCACCAACATCTGAGATGGCGCCTGAAACAAACTGAAGTCCGCCAGAATCCTGGGAGAGCTCATTGATCATGAAGGAGTAAGACAGCACTCCAGAGGTTTTGACTTTGGTATCTGATCGGAAGGTGGCAAGCTGTGCACCGACGTTTTGTGACTGAGATCCCACAAGTGCACTTGCATCAATGGCAAAGTTTGCGCCAAGGGAATCGTAGATAGCCATGGCTTTACCCTGAAGCGCATTTGCTATGGCGTCTCCATGAGCTGTACCGGCTGTGACACTAACTTCTGATAGAGGAACAATGCCATCATAAGCATTATCGGAAAGCGGTGCACCTACATTTCCAATCGGCATCAACGCCGCTTTTAAATCAAGAAAACCATGACCGAACTCTTCATTGTACGCGTGGGTCACGCCGTTTCCGAAGTCGATAGTTCCAGTTGTTGTCATGAAGCTGTTGTTGGCTGATGCAAAGAGCCTGTTGAGCAAGTCTTTAGCTGGTAAAGATGGAAACGCCTCCGCAAGAAGGGTAATTGATCCGGATACTTGAGGAGCAGCAAAAGAAGTCCCTGTTGCCACTCCATAGGCGCTGTCCGACGATGAAGTTCCACCGCGAACGGTTCCATTTGTTGTCAGGCAATATTGTGCGGTTTCAAGGCAACTTGCAGATACCCGGTGTACTTTAGAGATGTTGCCATCAGAATCATATTCAGGAAGACCGTTGACTGCCACCGCCCAAGAGCCTTTCAGTTCAGAGAAAATCTCAGGCAGAGCTGCAATGAAAGATGAACTGGTGTCATTCTCATCATTAGACTGTGCAAATACCACAACACCATTGCTGGTAAACTGATTAAGGGCAGACCTGTAGTTCTTCCAGGATTGAATGCTTTGACCGGAATAATTAGCAAGAACGGCTTCCGGGGATAAGCCTGGATTCTGATTAGCTATCGAGTTGTAATAGGAAAGCGTGATGGTCGCGCCATTTGCAAAATGATAACCCCATGAATTATTTTGGACAATAGCCCCGGAGTTGAAAGCATCTGTAGTTGTCGCTGCGAGGTGTTCAGTGCCTGAACTGGACGGTGAACCACCCTCTAATGTGCTTAAGTGAAGGTCAGCGCCAGATGCAACTCCCATCACACCGCTTCCATTTTCATCTCCAGCTGCGATTGTTGCAACGAAGGTTCCATGGTCGTGCACTACGTTCTTTCCGTAGACCGTAACATTTTTATCTCTGAGATCTTTGTGAGACAGCAAGAACCCGGTGTCGAGAATAGCAATTGTTTCCCCAGCACCGGTCAGCCCAACTGAACGCGCAAATTGAAGATTGATGTCTGAGAACGCATTGCTTTTTATCGAGTAGCCTGTACCAGTCCAGGCTGAGCTAACGTTGATCTTCTGTGTGGCAAACTCATCAGTTTTGGAAATGAGATCCACTGTTGTTGTGTTAAATGAGGTCGTGCAAGAAGATGAAAAAGCATCGGGTGTACCGGCATTATTGGTACACGTTTGAGTCTTGATGAGTGGTGCGTTTCTATTGGCTGTGTCTGTGGCATCGGAACTCCCACCACCGCCATTGCACCCAGATAAGCTCAAGAGTGTGATCAACACACCAGCCCAGTATAAGGTTGTTCTCATCAGAACCTCAACTTGATTAATGTCAGTTGCGCTCAACAAAGAAGGTCTGGCTGTATAGTGAAACTGTCAATTAGTGGGTTGAGGTAAGCTTGCTTAATGTGCAGTTTTAAAATCTGTTTTCAGACCTGTGTTCTGCAAAGATCAGTTCGAACTTGTTTGCCTAACGTGGAAAAATTCTTTTTGATCTGTTCAGCAAGACCGTGATTGCAGAGCTCTTTTTTCAAAGAACTCTGCTGCAGTGTGTTGCTTTGATGCACTCAGTATCGCTTCCTCATGTATCGCCGCAATCGTGTTTTGAAAGGTTAGTGACAGCTAGCTGATGGCATGGGGAACTATTCGGCGACATTAATGTCAGCCGCCAGAGTTCTCGAATCGGCAGGTTAATGCCGCAAAAGTCGAAAAGGCTCTCTTAATCTTCAGTGTGCTTTGTACAGCTGAGAGCCTGAAATTGAGAACAACCTATTCCTTGTCAAAAGCATGTGCCAGGGCAATGAAGCCGGTCACATCGATCTCTTCTGCGCGGGCAGTTGGCTTGAGGCCGGCAGCTTCGATACGATCCTCCGCATCTGGCTTAAGGCCTTTTAAGCTTGCTCTGAGCATTTTACGGCGCTGACCAAAGGCATGAGCGGTTACTCGCTCTAACGCTTTCAAAGGGCACTCCAGAGGCTTTTCGCGCGGGTGTAGTTGCACAACAGCGGACGTCACCTTTGGTGGAGGGGTGAAAGCCTTTGGGTTCAGATCAAAAAGTATATCCGTATGACACCGCCAGTTTGCCAAAACACCGAGGCGGCCATAGGCTTTATTGCCTGTTTCAGCAACAATGCGCTGCCCGACTTCTTTCTGGAACATCAATGTTAGAGAGCCCCAAAACGGAGGCCACTCATCAGTTGTCAGCCACCCAAGCAGCAGTTGCGTACCCACATTGTAAGGAAGGTTAGCGATAATCTTGATCGGGCCGTCAGCAAGCTCAGCAGGATTGTATTTGAGGGCATCACCCTCAATCACTTCCAGCTTGCCATTGTAGTGCTCTGAAATCTGAGAAAGCACAGGCAGGCATCGCGTGTCTTTCTCAATCGCAACCACCTTCTTGGCACCAGCAGCAAGCAAGGCGCGTGTCAAACCACCGGGGCCTGGGCCAACTTCAATAACGGTACAGTTGCTCAGATCCCCGGCACTGCGGGCAATGCGCGAGGTAAGGTTGAGGTCCAGAAGAAAGTTCTGACCAAGGGATTTGCGGGCATCGAGCCCATGCTCTGCAATCACCTCACGCAGAGGTGGCAGATCATCAATTTGTGCCATTAAACGAGCTCAGGTTGTGCGAGGGCTGCTGCAAGGCGCAGGGAAGCCATCAAGCTGTTTGGAGAGGCCTTATTCGTTCCCGCAATGGAAAATGCGGTTCCGTGATCAGGTGATGTGCGCACATAGGGGAGGCCGAGTGTCACATTCACAGCTTCATCAAAGGCCAGAGTTTTGACAGGAATGAGCGCCTGATCATGATACATGGCCACAGCCACATCATAGGTATCCAGCGCTTCACTGTGGAACATGGTGTCGGCGGGCAAAGGACCACGAGCATCTATGCCTTCACTACGCAGTTGGGCAATAGCTGGAGAAATTGTTTCGATCTCTTCCGTACCCATAGAGCCACCTTCACCTGCGTGAGGGTTGAGGCCTGCAATCGCGATGCGCGGTGAGGCAATACCAAACCGTTCGATCATGTCTTTGTTGATGGCCCGGCAGCGGTCAACGATGAGGTCTTTTGTCACCAGCTTTGGTACGTCCACAATTGGAACATGGACCGTAAGCGGAACGGCCATCAGCTCAGGACCAGCCAACAACATGATTGGTTCCACGTCCTTGTCCCAGTAGGTTTTCGCCAGATCGCCAAGAAACTCGGTGTGACCCGGATGATGAAAACCAGCGTCATAAAGGATTTTCTTGGAGATCGGGTTGGTGACAACCGCTGAAGCCCTGCCATCCTTCACATGCCGTACCGCAGTCTCGATGGATTCGATGACAAGAGCAGCATTCGTGCCAGAAGGAGCGCCGGGACTAACCTGGACTGGGCCGGAGAGAGGAACCACCGGAAGTGCCTCATCAAAACAGTCACAGGCGGCTTCTGGTTCCACCACTTTGATTGGAATTTTCAATCCGAGATGCTTTGCGCGGGCTTTGAGGAGCTCTGGATCGCATAGGACATAGAACGGCTGAACAGCTTGTTCAAAACGAACTTTCCACGTTTTAAGCGTAATATCAGGTCCAATACCTGCAGGCTCGCCCATTGTCAGGGCGAGCGCCAATTTCACTCTGCGCATAATAAAAAAACATCTCCTGCTGCTGATCAGGCGATCAGCGCTGCTCGATTACAGCATTGGAGCGCAGGTCACGAAGGTAACGGCGAGAAAGCTGTTGCCCTTTTTTATTCCGCAACTCGCCCTCGATAGTGCTTCGCGCAGTCGCATCACTGTTGATTGTCTCTTTACCACAAAGAGCAATCATCTCAAATCCGGAGTCTACAGGGGTAGGCGCTGTGACGCGGCCGATAGAGATTTTATTCAGCTTTTGCACGAAGGCTGCTGGCAGATCAGTTTCAAGGCGTTTACCGATTGGACGCACGATAACTTCATTCAAGCCGGATGCAATGCGCGTTCCTTCTTCACAAGATGTGAAGCGGGCTCGAAGCTTCTTCATTTCGGAGACGCGTTTGTTTTTGAAGGACTTGCTGGACTTCTTAGGGACGACAAAAATGATGCGCTGCAGATCGTACTCAACGCTGGTTGCACCATTGTCATCTTTGTTTTCTTTGCCCTGAAGAGCAGCAATCACGTCTGACTCATTAATCCGAACGGTCGCGCGAAATCGCTGCATGACAACTTCAGACCAGGAAATTTCAGCACGAAGGCGATTTTTCAGTGTACGAGGATTAACGCCGCTTTGAGAAAGCGCTTGCTTGAATTGAGAAGGCGAGAGTTTAACGCGCTGTGCGATTGTTGCAAAAGCATCATCAACTTTCTTGTCAGCGATTGAAACTCCGACCCGCTTTGCCTCTTCAAGCTTCAGCGCTTCATCAATCAGCTCATCCTTAGCTTTCCTTTTGGCAACGCTGGACGGTGCCCGTGTGGTGAGCGTGATAAGCTTTGACCGCTGTTGCAGTTCATAACTGGTAATCGGACGGCCATTGACGACAGCAACGATTTTACTTGCGGCTTCCGCAGAAGTAAGCATCGGACCAAGTGGCGCCAGCATGCTGGCAGCGACAACAAGCGAAGCACAGAAGCGAGTAAGTTTCATTTTGTTAAGCTCTCCGTCCCAAAGGCGATTGCCCTCAATGGACGCTCCCTAGATAGCACTGGTGCATATTTGGCACAGCTTGACTCAAATTAGAAGGGTGCAGCCCGGAAAAATTTATTCAAACTAATAATAACAAATGTAGGCGACATTCTGTCATGCCTCTGGCTATTTCCTATGCACAGCCAGAGGTTTAAGCTTATCTACTTACTCAATCATTTGGGGATGAGTCAGAAGTTGAGGTCGAAAGGCTGGTATCACCAATAGTTCTGAGGCCGAATCGGAAGAAGAAGATCCGCTCTACGGGCTCACCATTGTTCCGGCTTCTGTCTTCACCATAGGAGAGTGAAGCGGAGAAGCCTTCGTCGTCATAACCAAGACCAACAGTATCCTGAACAATGTTTTCGTTGATCATGTCATAACGCAGTGAACCGAAGACACGCCAGTTTTCCTGCAAGTTCAGATTCAAGGCACCAACAAGCTCAGAGCGCTGTTCATCAATCCCAGCGTCTGGACGCTCCGCCAAATAGGCATAGGACAGAACTGTCGAAGCTGGACCATAACGACCGCTCGCGCTGACTTCTGCACGTTCTACGCCAAAGTCATGTTCGCTAAAGCGTGCATTACCACCAACGCGAAAGCCAGTATTGGTGTCAAAATAGAGGCTAGTCACATAATCAGACCCTGCAGTCTGCAAGCCGGAGTCGCCTGTTGAATCGAGAATGCCTGGAACTGAATAGGAGTTCTGGCCGGCAAGTTGGAAGGAGCGACCAAACAAACCGCTGATAAACGAGCCTTTGTCAAACTGCAGCTTATACTGCAAACCTAAGTTTGCACGGGTGCCGCCCTCGTTACGGTCGAATCCTGAAAACTTATCCCATTCAAACAGCGTGGAAGCGTCAAACACGATAGACTGTGCGTCTTCGTTTGGCAGTTCCCCAATTTCCGCCTCGTTTGGACGAACAATGATCTGCGCAATCGGTTCAATTACCTGATTGCCACCGTTAAATGTTGCAAGGAATGGATACCGATATTCCAAGCCAACTGCAGGCATTCCACGGAAGACAACGGACTCATCTGAAAGAGCCGTCACATTATCATCTGCATTTGCGAGGAAATACAGGTTGGTCTTTGCATAAGCAAACGGCGTGAACACCTGACCAATCGGATCGATAAGTGTGCGCTGCCAAGTCAGGTTTGCGCTTAGACGACTAAACGTACCTTCAACACCACGGAAGCGGTTTTGGCCATTCACAGAGAAGGCGTCAGTTGTCTGGCGCGTCAGACTTGTGAGGTTGCCATCGTAGTTTAGTTGTCCACCAACGACAGACTTCTCGAAATAAATGGCATTGTCTATGACAGGATGAACAAAAGGCTGCTTCTCTTGAAGGTCTGCATTGACCTGAGAGAATGGCCCAATCGGATTCATCGGCTGCGTTGGGCTTGGGTTGTCTTCCTGCGAAATCTGGAAGGCATATGCATTTGCGTCAAAGAGATTCCGCTTTGTTTGACCATTCAAGAAAAGCTTGGAAACTTCCTGAGCGCTACCAAATCGTGCAAACCCATAGTCCTCGCGGAATGCCCGGTCTGTTGCATAAGTAATGTCCCAACCGGCTTCCCAGCGTTGACTCAGATCGAAGCTTCCGTCCGTATTGACAATAAAGCGACCACGTACATCGCCGCTGGAGCCATTAAAGGCACTTGGGTCTGCCTGAGAGATCCCGCCAAGTGAAACATTGTAGGAACCAGTATCAAACTGTTGCCGCCAATCCAGCTGGCCCAATACACCTTGCTGCGTGAGCGGCGTGAGTGTCACGGTTAGATCGTATGTTGGCGAAAGGGACCAGTAATATGGAATCGCGGCACCAAAACCGAGGCGATTCTTGGTAACAAAGCGTGGAAGTAGGAAACCAGATTTACGGCCGACTGATGGATCTGCGATTGAGAAGTAAGGAATCTTGGCAATCGTGTTTCCGAACAGCTCAATAGAAGCACCCTCAAAATAGATGCGCTGCTTTTGCTGATTGTGGATGATCGTTGTTGATTTGATCCGCCATAACGGAGGCTTGGGAGCCTTCTTATAGACAGAATAAGTGCCATTCCTCAGTGTGGTAACGTTGTCATTAGAGCGTTCAGCGCTCTCGGCAACGAAATGCGTAAACTGAGGAGTGTCAATCTGCAAAGCATTGACGAAGCCCTCAGAGAAATCATCACTCAAAGTCAGATTGTCTGCAAGAATGAGATTGCCATCAGGCTCTGTCATTTCCACATTGCCGTGCGCAGAAAATTTGCCGTCCTTACGGTTGTAAGTCACACGATCTGCGAGCAATGTGTAGTTGTCAAAGTAGATCTCAACACTACCCGTCGCGATAATGACGTCATTGTCAAAATCATAGCGAAGCTCTTTCGCTTCAAGCAACATTGGCTGAGATGTGTCAACAGCCTGCTGGGCAGACTGTGAAAGGTCGATCTGCGCAACAGCAGGCGCGCTGAGGACCGCAAGGCCAGCGCCGCACAGCAGAGCAACTGCAGAGACAGTGCGAAGGTATTCTGGCGATACGCAGCCAGCACCAACTCGCTTGATTTTCTGTTTCAGGATCAAGGCCGAACCCATCAACCATCCTCCTGATTCAACAGAATTGTAAAACCCATAAGAACCCCAAATACGCCAGGTGCCCATGCTGCAACCGTTGTGGGAACGATTCCAGCACCGCCCAGATCCTTTGAGATTTCGGAAACGGCATAAAGCACGAAACCAGCAACAATGCCCCAAACAATCAAGCGGCCAATCCCCCCAAAACGCGATACACGCAGCGAAACAGCAGCAGCAATGACAATCATTGCCACAAGTAACAGGGGTTTGGCTAGAAGAGTCTGATATTGTAAAGAATACCTATACGCGGGTAGTCCAGCCCTTTGGGATAACTCAATAAAGCGTGGAAGACTCCAAAAACTAATAGATTCCGGCGAACCTATGCTCTCCTTGACCTCTGTCGGGGTCAAAAAAGTACTGACAGAGTAGTTCCCATAATGCTGTGGATCAGTGTCTACAGCATAGACAACAGCATCAGTTAGCCGCCACATGCCCTCAGCTAGGACGGCGCGCCGTGCTTCGATTCTCTCTGAAAACTGGCCTTGGCGATCAAACGAGAAGATCGTGACACCATTGAGTGACGCACCTTGCCCGCTGGTGTGGCGTGCATGAAGAACTGACTCGCCATCGGTGCCGTTCTGTCTGAGCCAAACCTCTCCAGATCCTTCAAGCAAATAGGTTTGCTCCACACTGAACAAGCCTTCTGCCACCTCATCTGATTTTTGCTGCAGATATACAGCACCAGGATTGTAACCAATCACAGCAGCAACGCCTATGAACAGGCCAGTCAGAAGAGCAGGGGCAGTAAACTGCCAGACCGAAATACCAGCCGCACGTGCGACCACGAGCTCAAGGCTTCTAGAGAGCGTAACAAACGCCCAGATAGAGCCAAAAAGGACGGCAAACGGAATAACCTGTTCAAGCAGAAGTGGAACGCGCAAAGCAGAGATTGCAGCAATGCGCAGAAGAGAAAACCCTTCACGGTCGCCACCTCGGCGAACAAGCTCAAGCACGTCAAACAGCAAGATCAAAACGGCAGCAAACAGAAAGAGGGCCAGAATCGACTTCAAAAACCGTTTGGATATGTAAAGACTAAGCGTTCTTCCGGTCATTACAGTCCTGCTGTCCCTTGGTTCTTGCGGCCTACCAATTTGGAGAACACACGACCAATGCCATTAAAGAGGCTTTGTGTTCCATCGACCAGACGCTGAACAAACCAAGGTCTTCTGTTCAGGCTAATGGACCACGCAGCAAGCGCAATTGCGATTATTGGGATTGCGTAGAGCAATGGGAACATATCAGGAGCCGAACTCACGATGAGCGTTGCGCCAAAACCTGCTGTTCTCAGCAGGGTCGCAACCGCGATTGTTGTTGTTATTGCAAGGCCTTGATCCTGACGAGTGGTCTTGGGAGAACCCAGGAAAGCATAGATGATCAGACCAAAGGCAATGGGGTAAAGCGGGACACTTAAACGGTCGTGGAATTCCACAACTAGCTTGTCCCAATGCTTTGCAGCGTAAGAATCATCAGGGCTTGCGCTCAGCAATTCGAAGGTTGGACGCTCACTTGCCTTGAATGTTGGCTCGCGAGCTTCGGGAATCATCGAGGACAAATCGAAGCCATAACTCTCAAAGCTGACGATGGACATATCCTGCCCACCTTTCGGGCGGCGCTGGATCGTTCCATCAAGCATGACAAGCAGTGTTTTGTCCGCAGCCTCGATAATCCGTCCCGTCTCAGCCGTATAGGTAAATGAGGTTTCCGGATCGCGGGCATCATCCAGCAAGAGACCTTCAAGGATCCCATCACCGCTTCTGTTGCGGATATGGAAGGTCAGATTCTCTTCGATCGGAATGAAACGTCCGGGCTTGATGATGTTGGCGACCAGATCAACACGTACGCGCGTCAACTCACTGCGCAATTCCGCCAAGCCTGTCGGGGACAGATACATGGACAGGAAATACATCAGGGCTGTGATCGCGAGTGAAAACACCATGATTGGCCGGAGAACAAGCGACTTGGAAGCGCCCGAAGCGTTGATGACAATAAGCTCACTGTCGCGGGACATGCTGTTAAGCACGATTATAAACGCCAGCATCATTGCGAAGGGCGCAACGATCAGGATGAGAAAAGGCAGAGCCAGTGCAGTGATGTAACCAAACTGCAAAAGGGTCTGGCCTTTTGAGGTGACCAGATCCAGCTGGCGCAGCGCTTGGGTGGACCAGACGACGCCAGTCATGGCGGCCAGTGTCACAATAAAGGCGGTAAAGCTGCGTTTGACGATGTAGCGTTCAATAGTTTTCATTGTGCCGTGCAACAGAACCTTTTCTTGTTCGTTATGGGGGAGGCCAAGCCGCAAAATGATTCAAGTCCACTCAATAACACGGAATACGGCAGAAAGCCGGATCACCGGATCTTTTAATGAATAAACTCGCAAGTTTCTTCACATAGCCTTGAAACGGGACCATTATCGCGCCATGTTCTGCCATGAATTTTAAGAGTAGCTGGACCACGCGTCCGCCTGTGGTTGCTAGCATATTCTGCTAGAAATTGCCTATCGCAGGTCATCCCGAGGAAAGAAACGACATAATGACGCAATTCACATCCATTAAGATCGCGCAGTATTCTGATGCAACAGCACCCGTTCAGGTCGTCTTTGCAGGTGAAGAACTCAGCTTTGCAGCAGAAGCTGAGGGTGTGATGGGCTCCGCTGGAAAAACTGTTGAGCGCGCTGCTAAAACGGCTGATTTCACAGGTAAGAAATCCGGTATCATGCACTTGCTCGCTCCAGAAGGTATGGATGCAGACCGTTTGATCGTTGCGGGCCTTGGCAAAGTCGACGACCTGAAAGAGCAGGACTGGGTTAACCTGGGCGGTGAAGTTGCTGGCAAATTGCTTGCGCTCAAAGCGGAAGGTGCAGAAGTGACCTTCCCAGCTGCCGCAACAGCTCAGCAAGCCGCAGACTTTGCGCAAGGTGCTTTGCTGCGCGGTTACAAGTTCGACACCTACCGCACTGTTAAAAAAGAAGCAGACGGCGACAAGGCCTGCGAAATCACGTTGAAGGTGCAGGATGCAGCAGCAGTGGCTCCACTCTGGGCAGAAGCTGAGGCTGTAGCAGAAGGCACACTTCTCGCACGTACTCTTGTTGATGAGCCTGCCAACACGCTTGGCCCGGTTGAGTTCGCTGCAAAAGCTCAGCAGCTCTCTGAGTTCGGTGTGGAAGTTGAAATCCTCGATGAAGCAGAGATGCAGGAACTGGGCATGAATGCACTGCTGGCCGTTGGTCAGGGGTCAGTTCGTCCTTCCCGTTTGGCAATCATGAAGTGGAATGGCGGCAAGGAAGGCGACGCTCCAATCGCATTCGTTGGTAAAGGCGTTGTGTTTGATACCGGTGGTATCTCCCTGAAGCCGGGCGCTGGCATGGAAGACATGAAGGGCGATATGGGCGGCGCAGCAGCTGTCATCGGCCTTATGAAAGCTCTTGCAGGCCGTAAAGCTGCAGTCAACGCAATCTGTGTGCTGGGTCTGGTGGAAAACATGCCGGATGGCAACGCGATCCGTCCGGGCGATATCGTCAAAACAATGTCTGGTCAAACCGTTGAAATCCTCAACACCGATGCGGAAGGCCGTTTGGTGCTGGGTGATGCGCTTTGGTACACACAAAGCCGTTTTGAGCCGAAGTTCATGGTAGACCTTGCAACCCTGACAGGCGCTTGTCTGGTTGCTCTGGGCGGCCATCGCGCAGGTGTCTTCTCTGCGAATGATGAGCTGGCTGCGCAGATCTGCGAAGCTGGTGAAACCACTGCAGAAAAAATGTGGCGTTTGCCTTTGGGGGATGAGTACGACAAGATGGTCGACACCCCAAATGCCGATATGCGTAACACCGGTGGCAGCCGTTGGGGTGGTGCAAGCACTGCAGCTGTTTATCTGCAGCGTCACACCAATGAGGCCAAGTGGGCACACATCGATGTGGCCGGCACTGCAATGGGCTCCAAGAAAAACGCAATCTCTCAGGGCTGGGCATCCGGTTTCGGCGTGCGCGCACTGAACCGCATGATCAAAGATCATTACGAAGGCTAAGCCTTGCATCAGGCAATAAAATGCCTGCGTTAAATTAAACGAAAAAAGGCCGGTCACAGAAGTTGTGGTCGGCCTTTTTGCTGCTCATCACAAAGGCAGCAGCAACGTCTTGAGGGCGACAAAAAAAGAACCCCACTTCAAACTGAAGAGGGGCATTCTTGATTTTAAAAGAGTTAAACGCGCTAAGCGCTATATTCAAAGAAAATTTTATATTTGAAAGAGTAAGTTGGTTTTCCAGTCAATCAGCAGGTCTGATAATGAGTACAGGAGCTGGAGGCTTCTGGAAGCATCGCACCCACTGCAGCTGTTACGCCAACAAGACCGGATACAAGAGCAAAGAACAATACAATACGCGCTGCCATTTGGTCGTTTCCTAAATATACAATGCCTGTGGTCCCACAACACCACAGAGATGAGAGCATTTCACTCTCCATAATTTGGCGTCGGTTTCGCTAAGCTTAACACCACACCGAAATTCCCCAGGAATGCAGTCAAGTCTAGCCCTTTAAAGCGTCTGGGTTGGATTTATCAACGATTCCTATGAATATCCCGATGTAATTGGGATCATTCACGACAATTTTTAGGATAAAATGTGGTCAATTGAGAAACACAGTGATTTGGGCTTTACATATTCCATGCGCAGCCTGATGCAGCATGCGTCGCACGGCGTATTGGGCTGCAGGACGCAAAAAGCCTGCCGGATAAACGGGAAACCAGAATATGAGTGAAGTGCTGTTCTACCAGCTCTCTAAATTTCCGCTGGAACGGGCCTTGCCCACTCTCCTTGAAAAGTGCTTGGAGAGAGAATGGGTTGTCACCATCCAGTTTGGAACGGAAGCACGGTGTGATGCCATTGATTCTTACCTCTGGACCTATTCTGATGATGGTTTCCTGCCTCACGGCACCAAAAAGGAAGGCCATCCAGAATTTCAGCCCATCTACCTGACAACGGAAAACGACAACCCCAATGAGGCAATCGTCCGTTTTTTGGTGGACCGCGCACCGCTGCCCGATCCGGCGCAGTACAAGCGCGTTGTTTATATGTTCGACGGCAACGATCAGGATGCCTTGCAAGAAGCCCGGCAGCGTTGGCTCGAGGTCAAAAACGGCGACCATGAACTCACATACTGGGCGCAGACCGACAATGGCGGATGGGACCGGAAAGCATGACCACTGACGACATAGACCATCGCAAACAACTGCGTGCGCGTCTGGATACGCTGGAAGGTGCAAATGGTGGTGGCTGGGAAAACCGCAAAAGCTGGTTTGAGCAAGTCTACACCACTGCCGATGGCGATACCAACGAGATCCCGTGGGCCGAGCTGAAGCCAAAAGCACCGCTGGTGGAATGGCTGGAACACAACAAGGGTGAGGGGCGCACCGCGCTGGATGTGGGCTGCGGGCTGGGCGATAACGCCAATGCTTTGCATGAGGCTGGTTGGAAAACCTCGGCCTTCGACGTGGCGCCCACAGCAATAGAATGGGCGCAAAAGCGCTTCCCATCCGGTGAAATCGAGTTCCGTTGTGCAGACCTGTTCAACCCGCCAGCAGATTGGATTGGCAAGTTCGATCTGGTCTACGAATGCTTTACCCTGCAGGCCATCGGCATCGAAATGCGTGGTGATGTGGTCAAACCTCTCAAAAGCCTCGTCGCCCCCGGCGGCACGCTGATTATCCTCGGGCGGTACTATGATGGCACCGGCGACCGCTCTGGCCCGCCATGGCCACTGACGGATGAAGAGATTGCAGCGTATTACGGTGACGGCTTTAAAGAGACTTCAAGAACAACATTCGTCCAACACAAAGACGATGGCCGCAACATCCCCCACATCTGGCTGGAACTGAAACGCAATGGTTAGAGCTGAGTGTCAGTAGAGAACAATCAAGCGCCTCACTCTGAGCACGGAGAGAGACGTTTTATCTTCAGGGGACAGCATGAGGATTGCAATCACCGGAACCCACGGCAGCGGCAAAACAACACTCATAGAAGACTTTGTCGATCAACACCTGACCTATGAAGCCACGCAGGAACCTTATTGGGACCTGGCAGAGCAGGGCGTTGCACTCTCAGATGAGCCCTCCATCGCAAGCTTCACAGAGCAGCTGAGCCATAGCCTGAAAACGATCCTCACCTCCGGTGCAGAGCAAAACATAATCTTCGATCGCTGCCCGCTGGATTTCATGGCTTATCTGGAAGTGCTGAGTGAACAAGACGGCGATGAATGGGAGCCGTCAGGTCAGCTCCTGAGGCAGATCGAACAAGCCCTCACCACACTGGATCTGATCATCTTCCTCCCGCTCATTTCACTTGATGAGATCACCACCACCATCGAATACCCCAAACTCAGGAAACAAACCGACACCCGTCTGAAGCAAATTCTTCGCGATGACACGCTCGGAGTGTTGGATGTCCTGCCCGAAACGGTGGAGCTGACAGGCTCCAAGAACGACCGTGTAAAAGCCCTGTCAAAACTGGTTTCTGAGGCCTAACATAGTGTGAGCCGTTCACTTGAATCAGTTTATGAAGCCGGTGAATCTGTATATTAGAAAATTCATTTAACATATTGTGATAGCTAATTTATTGAATTGGAAGAGGCCTGATGACGCAACCGCTGGTGAAGCTTGGGCTGTTGGTGTGTTTGCCAATTCTCTTGCACACTTTCGTCCCTATGCAGGCTTGGTGGCCTGCGCTCAGATATTCAAGTTCCTACAAGCAAGATGCTCACTTCGCAACACTCATGTTAGCTTTGACTGCTTTGATTCTGGCCTTTGCCATGAAATTTGGGCTACGCCGGTCCTTCCCGTTGGGGGAAGCTACCGACATAGGTATGTCCGACAGGGATGCATAAGGCGCTCTACACATAGCAATAAAAAACCCGGCACTGCTTCCAGTCCCGGGTTCATAACAATCTCTCGAAAGCGATAAGCCTAGCCGCCTGTCAGCTCTTCCAGCTCAGCGGACATCTTCAGCCAGTTCTCTTCGGTCTCTGCCAGCACCTTCACATAGGCAGCACGGCGGATGGCGTGTTGTTTTGCCTTGTCCGGTGCCTCGGTGTAGATGCGTGGATCAGCCAGCAGGGCATCAAGCTTTTTGATGTACTTCTGGTATTTGGAGATCTCTTTGTCCGCAGCTTCAATGTTCTTTTTCAGCGGTGCAGTTTTAGCACGGCGCTCAGCTGCTTCCTTACGGCGCGCCTGCGCATTCGCTTTCTCGCTGTCTTCATCAACCGCGACTTTGGACTTGGAGCCACTGTCGCCCTTTAAGATCAACTTGCGGTACTCCGCCATGTCGCCGTCGAAGTTTCTTACACCGCCATCGGCAACCAGCCACAACCGGTCTGCACAGGCCTCTACCAGATGCCTGTCATGGCTGATGAGAATGACCGCACCGTCATAATCGTTGATCGCGTGCACAAGGGCTTCGCGGCTGTCGATATCAAGGTGGTTGGTCGGCTCATCAAGAATGACAAGGTTCGGCCCGTGGAACGTGGCAAGGCCTAGCAGCAACCGGGCTTTCTCACCACCGGAAAGATCCTTGGCAGGGGTCAGCATCCGGTCTGTCGGCAAACCAAACCGGTCCACACGCGCGCGGATTTTGGATTCCAACGCGCCCGGCATCAGCGGACGCACATGCTCAATCGGGTTGCTTTCGGGCATCAGGTCATCCAGCTGATGCTGCGCAAAAAACGCAGTGCTCAGCTTGGTGGCCTTAGTCATATCACCAGACATCAAACCAAGGCGCCCGGCAATCAGCTTGGCGAAGGTCGATTTACCGTTACCATTGGCACCAAGAAGAGCAATGCGGTCATCATGGTCAATGTTCAGCGTCAGGTTCTTCAGGATCACCGTGTCATCATAGCCAACAGAAGCTTGTTCCAGCTTGATGATCGGCGGAGAAAGCTTGGCCTCAGGCTGCGGAATATGCAGCTCCAGTCCTGAACCTTCATCCAACACAGAAATTGGCTGCATCTTCTCTAGCATCTTGATGCGAGACTGCGCCTGTTTCGCTTTGGTAGCCTTCGCGCGGAAACGGTCAACGAAGCTTTGAATATGCTTGCGTGCCTTTTCCTGCTTATCAGCCGCCTTCTTCTGCAGCAAAATGGTTTCACGGCGCTGACGGTCAAAACTGTCATAACCACCGCGATAGAAGGTGAGCTTGCCACCATCCATATGCACGATGCTGTCGACCGCATTGTTCAAAAGGTCGCGATCATGGCTGATCAGAACAACCTGATACGGATAACGCGCAATGAAGTTCTCCAGCCACATCGTACCTTCAAGGTCGAGGTAGTTGGTCGGCTCATCAAGCAGCATCAGGTCTGGCTTGGAAAACAACAAGGCTGCAAGCGCAACACGCATACGCCAACCACCGGAGAAGTTGGCACACGGCTGCTGCTGCTCGTCGTAAGAAAAGCCCAGTCCGCTCAGGATCGCAGAGGCCCGCGCTTCAGCGCTGTGGCTCTCTATATCGACAAGTCGCGTATGGATCTCCGCAATCCGGTGCGCATCTTCAGCCGTTTCGGCCTCAGCCAAAAGAGCGGTGCGTTCCGTATCAGCCGCCAGAACCACTCCCAAAAGCGTTTCCTGCGTGCCCGGCGCTTCCTGAGCCACCTGACCCACGCGCGCCTTTTGCGGCATGTGCACACTGCCGCTCTCAACGGACAGCTCACCGCACAGCAGCTTGAACAGCGTAGACTTACCAACGCCGTTGCGCCCGACAAGACCGGTTTTCGCACCACTTGGAATAGTAACGGAGGCATTGTCGATCAAAAGACGCCCGGCAATGCGATATGTAAGATTAGAAACCTGAAGCATGCCACGCTGTTTGCCCCCTTAAGATACGCTTGGCAAGTCTTGATAGGAGGCGTGATCGAATAAATTTCTACAGATGCAGGCAAATCACAGGTTTCTGCGCATTTTTAGTAGCCGCTAGGCCTACCTCTTCCCATACCTGAATGCCTCCGCCAAAAAGTGCTCGACGGGATCACGTGGGTAAGTGCCATTTACAGGCACCCAGAGGCAGCGGTTGCCTTCAAAGCTCAGCACATCGCCATAAAGGGCGCGCATGTCAGCAATGAGGGTGGTTTGGCAGTGCACGAACAGGCCGAGCTGGTCGCCGAACTTTGGTTTCCAGTGAAGGCGCACCGTGGTGCCGCCATGCTTTGGCAAAGGGCGATAGGAAGGCTCGCCCCACTTCAGGGTCTCTGTCAAAGAGGAGGGGCCATGTAAGCGCTGGGCGCAGTCCAGGATAAGCGAGCGCAGGTCCAGCAGGCGGACGCGTTTGTCCTCAGGGTAAGCGGCAAACACCGCCGCAACGTCATCAGGCAAGGGTGCCTGAACGGACTGTTTGCCGGGCTTTGTAACGCGCTCCATGAATGCATCCCTGAAAAGATCATGATCAATACCAGATCATACTTGACCTCTTCAGGGAGAAACAAGAGCACACGCCCGATTATCGGGCGAAATCAGTTGCCTTTCGTCAGGCAGTAATCATGTCTTCTTCCTTCGCCATCCATTGCCCGGTCTCACGCTGGAAGTAGATCATGTCCAGCGCCGCAGGCGTCCGGCCCAGCTGGGTCAGCATGGCATGCACCTGTCCGCGGTGGTGGGTCTGGTGGTTGAAGAAGTGGAACAGCGCAGCGCCAAGGGGCTGCTGCATCACCAGTGGTTTGCGCACAGTGCGATAGATCATGGTGCGCAGGAAATCTTTCTCCTGCATCTGATCAATCACCGAGCAGATACGATCGTCCAGCAGACGGCGCTTTTCCTGCAAGGTTGCAAGGTCGCCGGTCAACTGTTCGTCAAGGCTGTCAATCGGGTCGCCCTGGCCGGTAAAGCGGTAAAGCCAGACCTTATCTGCCACATACTGGTGATCCATGGTGCCATGAATGGAATTGAAATAAACGCCAAGATCACGGTGGTACTCTTCCGCAGTGATCTGGTCGCATTCCTGAAGCAATAGATCGTTAGCCCACTTGTTATAGGAGGCATACATTACAAATGCTGCTTTCATAGGGGTGTCCTCTTGCTATGTCTGTTGCAAGAACAATGCACGCCTTTGAACTTCTATAAATTGACCCATCTCAAACAAAACCAGCCGTAGGGGGAGACGTGTAGTCGCAACCCGAAAGACGTAGTTATCTATGCTGCGCCAGAACCTGTTGGAACCTCAACCCTTTTCGCCAAAAGCCTGCATTCGCGTCATTGCCTCCTTGGGAAAACCTCCCCTTAAAATCAAAGGGGCCCATAAGGAAGAGGCGGGCGGGTTGCCTCAAGGCAGGGCTGATAACAGCATTACAACCGTCATCAATGAGTCATAATCGCCTGTTTTCTGCAGTTTTCACGCAGGACAACGTGGGAATACGGATATACCCTCTTGCTTTTTAAGGGAGAGTTTAAGTATATCTCGCGCGAACCTTTGTGGCGCTTTGTTAAGGCGCTACAGGAAAAAGATTTTTAATGAGAGCTGCCCTTCGGAAGCTCGTGACAAACTGCAGGTAATAACGATGGCGATTGAACGCACGTTTTCCATGATCAAGCCGGACGCAACCAAACGCAACCTGACCGGTGCTATCACCGCTAAGCTCGAAGAAGCTGGCCTCCGCGTTGTTGCATCCAAGCGCGTTTGGATGTCCCTGCGTGAAGCAGAAGGTTTCTATGCAGTACACAAAGAGCGTCCTTTCTTTGGTGAACTGACAGAATTCATGTCTTCCGCTCCAACCATCGTTCAGGTTCTGGAAGGCGAAAACGCAATCGCGAAAAACCGTGAAGTCATGGGCGCTACCAACCCTGCAGATGCTGCTGAAGGCACCATCCGTAAGGAATTCGCTCTGTCCATCGGCGAAAACTCCGTACACGGTTCTGACGCTCCTGAAACAGCTGCTGAAGAAATCGCTTACTGGTTCTCCGGCACCGAAGTCGTAGGCTAATCTAGCTCATCGATTTCAGCTGTCTGCTGAATTCAAAAAAGGCCCGCTTGATGCTTGATTGCGTCAGGTGGGTCTTTTCTTGTCAAAAATTCCATCATATCGTCAGGCGGTTCATAAAAGTTACTGGATAAACTCAGGTTTGCGCTGGGCACCCTTGCTTCGGACACAATTTTAAAATTAAGTCCGCGCGCACGTGGGAAAACGGAACGCGAGATAAATTCATGAATATTAATGCAAAATCGCTTCTTTTAGGGGCATCTCTGGCACTGGTGGCAAGCGCGGCAACTGCTCAGGACCATACCCGTCCTTATTTGAGCCTTGATGCTGCAGGCAAAGGCGTAAGCGCCTGTGTGGCTCTGGCGAAGGAAAACGGTTGGAACATGTCCATCGTTATTCTGGATCGGGGTGAGGATGTTGTGGCGTCTGCACGCATGGATGAGGCTCTGCCTGCCAGCTACAAAGGCGCAACGCTCAAGGCAAACACATCTTTGTCCTGGGGCATGCCAACAGAACAGGTGAACGAGGTTCTGGAGAAGGCACCGGTCTTCAAACAGTTCCCGGGTATTCTTGGCATTGCAGGCGGCCTGCCAATCATTGTGGGTGAAAGTGCTCTGGTGGGCGGTATCGGTGTTGCGGGCAGCTCAATGGAAAATGACGCAGCCTGCGCAAAGGCAGCTGTAGAAGCCATGCGCTGATCTCAGCAAACCGAGTGAATTTAGCAAAGCCAGTTCCGTTTGTGCGGAGCTGGCTTTGTTTTTGCACTATCTCTGTCTCAAAGGCACGAGGCGAGCCTCAGGAGTTACATCCACATTTGCGGGTGGTCCTGGCCTGACAACTCAGGAGCCGCACCGGCTTTCACTTCAGCATACCATTCTGAGACCTGAAGGAAGACCGGGAAAACCTGCTTCAGATGCGTAACGTCAATGTCGCTGTCTGGAATGCGGATTTCTCCATAGGCTGAGGAATGGGCAACCTCAAGGCCAAAGGTCAGATTGTAACCCGCTACATCCAGTGTATTGCTGTTTTGCAGCAGTTCCGTGAGAACACGGGTATCAGTTGGCAAATCATTGAAGAGAATGCGGAGCACGCACGTTTCGGTAGTTTGATCAAAGCCGAATACCAGAGAGAAATTCTGATTAATTTCAAGCACGAGTTCGCCGTCGAGGTCATCCTCCAGCATCGGGCTTAAATCAATGCTTTCAAGGAATTCATTAGCGGCTGTTTGAAAGTTCGACACGGGTGCTCCTTTAAACGGGATGTTTGATTTGAACTCTGTCTAACAGAGACAATCAACCCACAGGCGTGCCAAAGGGCACATCACGCCTCTCAGCTTTCCATATGCTTTGTCTCAAGAACGCGCTCAAAGCGCCGCTAAAAGACAAAACTAAGGGAACTAGGCATGGGAATTCCGACGGTCGCGGCATCGACAACTGTCCAACCTATTGAAAATACATCTGTAAATCAGGCAAACACCAATACCGCTGAAAACACAGCCGTAAAATCAACTGAAGTGCGGAGCCATGATGGTGGCCTGTTTAAAATTGTTGCATATGTCAGAGAAAAAATCTCAGGCTCTTCCCATCACAGCTTGGCAGCACGTGTAAACACGCCAGCAGAGGGCAGAGAGACCCAGAGCGTCCTCACCCGCATCAAGGCGTTCTTCACGGGCAGTTCAAGCGCATCCCAAGCCGAAACCGCTCCGGCTGCAGCGGGTGCCACCAAACAGTTGGTGAACACAAAAACAGCTCAGTTTACTGAGAACAACAAGAGCCTTGCAACATCCGTTGATAACATCAAGGAGCGCGCTGAAACCCATGTAAGACCAGCTGCAAAGCACGCAGTTGAACAACTGTTGGGAGCCGAGGTGCGTGGCGACAGGTTCGTCTTCGAGATCAAAGCAAATGGAGGCATCAACGAAGCGTTTGATCGGTTGGATGCAAAGATTGCAGAAAATCCTGATGATATCAAAGGTATAGCAAAGGCGTCCAAAGCACTGAACAAAGACATCCAGAAGGAAGTCATCTCAGCTTACAAACTGGCAGCTTCTGCTGAGGGGACAACACTCTCCAAGAGTGATATCAAAACGCTGAAGAAAGAGTTTCAGCAGCACATATCCGCTCACATAACCCAGTCATTGAACAAGACTGAGGCCAACTGGCAGACCACGACTGAAACCGTCAAGCTGGATGTGGCAACGCAAAGAGAACTGGGTGCTTCTGGCGATGCTGCACTGACAGAGCGCTCCTTCACAGCCACCACCACACCAGCTGCAAAACTGGAAGTTTTGGCAGGGGGCTATCAGGCCGATGAGAAACACGGCATCAGCTCAACGGCAACCTCTGAAACAGATCACGCGGTAAACCTGTGGGTCAGCGAGCTGAAAGGCGAAACCACCTCCTACGCAGCAGTCCGTCATGGCGTGAACTTCCCGTTCGGCGTCAAACATGATGCTGAGCTGGCCACAAAGGGCGCAGACACCCGAACCCAGGAAGTGGTAACAGCAGCAGCATCCACCAAAGCAGCTGACATTGTAGCATGGCGCACAGATCACCCGGGAGAGCCTTTCCCGCTGAAAATTGTTTCAACCTCACTGCTGACCGCAGCATCCAAGGCAAAGACCTACGAGACTGGCCAGCAGGAAGCATGGGGCCGCGCACAGGGCGAGCAAACCATCACGGTAGACTTGCCGGGTGAAGGCATAACTGAAGTCAATGTAGAGGTCGAAGTGCTGCCGTTCAGCATGGGCGTCAACGGCTTTGCGAAACTGGGATTGTTCTCAGGCTCCATCGGCAAACATCTGGGAGATCGTCTCACCGGCTGGAAATGGGCTGACAACCACAACGAACCGCTCATTGGTAAACTGGACGAGATGGTGGAGCAGGCTAAAGCCGATGCAATAGGGGCCAACGATCCAGGTAAAGTTGCCCGTCTTGAGAGTTACAGTACCCAGCTGCATGAGGCGGTCAATGATGGCAAGCAGCGCCGTTCCGCAGGCAATGCGTATGGTGTTGCCGTTCTGGTCAACCTGATTGCCAATGAAACCGGAGCCGTTCCTGCAATCAACTGCATGTCCGGCAAGGATCGTACAGGCTATCTGGATGCAGCCGTCAAAGCGCGTCTCATGGAAGTGGAAAGCCTGAATGCAGGTCGTCCGCAAAATGATAAGTCAATTGTGCCACAGATCTACGGACAGCGCACTGAAGCGCAAAACGCGCTGATGAGCCTGTCCTCCGAAGTGATGGGCGGTAAGACCGTGCAAAAAGCATGCACCGGTGTGGCTGGCTATAAGGTTGGTGAAGGCGGAATGTTTAAAGTTCAGGCCAACCTGGACAACGTGCTCGATTCCAAAAGTCTGCTGGGCTTGTCTGCTGCCGTTAAGGCGTAGCCAACACCTCAAAGCAAATGCAACATCAGGAGCGGCCTCAGTGCCGCTCTTTTTTGTGGGGCAAAGAAAGAGACACCCTAATCCCATACGTGAAAGTGGAAGCTGAACACTGGACCTCGTTATCACAGGGGTATTGGGGAACGGACCGGCTGATCGCAAGGGGCTGCGACAATCTGTCATTATACCTTAGCCGGAGAGACAGGCACCAAAACGCGGCGAAATCGGCTACGGGATTTTGCATAACAGTTTGATATGCATCAGTAATGTGTGGGTGAAGGAAGTGATATAATGCCCAAAACCCAAGGAAGACCCTTGGTAAAACTGTGATTGATTAAAATTTCAATCAATATATATAGTGATCGCTATGGAAATGGAAAAAGCCCCCCGCGGTCGACCCCGTCGGTTGGATAAAGAAAAAATACTGGAGATCGCAAGTGTCCTGTTCTGGCAACAGGGCTATGAGGCGACTTCGATAAATGAGCTAGTCACTGCCATGGGTATTACACCACCAAGTCTGTATGCAGCATATTCCTCCAAGGAGGAACTGTACCTGGCTGCAATCGACAGGTATTCGGCAAGCTATGGCCGGCAAATGCTGTCTGGTCTTGCTCTGCATTCCTGTGTTTATGAAGCAATCCGGACCGTTCTTTATGAATGTGTGGAGGTTTTCGTCGGTGGAGACCATCCTTCTGGTTGTATGATCGCTACCGGATTGGTCGAAAGTTCTAATGCTCAAGGCGCATTGGCACGTAAATTGGCTGATTTACGCCAGCAAACCATCAAGATCATCGCAGATAAGTTTAAAGCCTGTGAAACCCAGTTTGTCGAAGGAACTGACCTTCCGGCCCTTGCCAGCTTCTTTGGCGCCACAATTCAAGGCATGGCTGTTCAGGCAAGAGACGTTAACTGCCCGACAGAACTGCATAAAATCGCAGAACACAGTTTGAGCGTACTGCAGGCATCTCGTCGTTTCTGACAAAGGAAATGGCGCAAAAATTGCGTTATTAGGCGTGAATTGCTTATAAAATTACGCAATCACGCCTTTTTTATTTTGCAATATTACGCAAACTAAAGAATGTCATTTACATAATATATCAGAGTATCGTGAATGATACTGTTAAGGGTATTTCCCATGCACTCTTGAGTTTGTTGTTCCAAGCCTCCTGTCACCTATGCTTTTGGTATGAATTGCCCAACACCAAGGGAGGCTGACGATGGATAGTGAAACCATTAACTTCACCGAGACGTTCCCACAGTCAATGCAGGAAGCACTCAAAGCATCCCTCAAAGTATTCTGGCGCCTCGGTGTGCATCGCACGTCCATTGATGATGTGTGCCGCCAGTCAGGTGTTTCCTATCATTTCCTCAATGAGAACTTTGAGAGTAAAGAACATCTCTATCGCACTGCAGTGATGTGGTACCTGGATCAGTACGGAAGACAGCTCCTGTCAGAGTTTGCGCTTCACTCCAATCCCACAGAAGCTCTGCGCGGTGCGCTCTACGAATGCATCGGACTGTTCTGCAACAAGCAGTGTGAGCACGCCAAGCTGTTGTCCTACGCTCTGGCTGCCGTCAACAACAGTGACCGGATCCTGATCTCGGAGCTGCTGTCTCTGCGCCGTAAGGTCTACGCCACCATCTTGATGAAGCTGAACAGCAACAAGACCCACTTGAAGGACACAGCAGACATACCTGTGCTGGCACGCTTCTACATCACAACGCTCAGAGGCCTCGCCAGTCAGGCAGCAGACGGCATTCCAAGCGATGAGCTCTACCGTGTGGCTGATTTAAGCCTGGAGCTGCTGGAAGCCTACCGAAAATGAGTACGCCCAGCACATTTCGACCGAAGAGTCTGACAGAAATGAACATCTGTCAGGCTCTTTTTTTAGGTGAGGGTGCCTGTCAACTTTTGCCCCCCTTGAGTTGTATTTTTTCAAAAGGCTTTTTGAACTGAGGGTTTGGGGCAGGCAATCATGGCTCGTCTCAGGCTGCCGCTTTAATCTGGACACTCAATTGCCCTGATTGATTTTGTAACAGGCTTCTATTTCGCTGCGACAAACCATCGAAATCTTGCCACAATCGAAGACAGCAGACGTTAGGTCATACTCCTTTAGCAGAACAAAGAATCGATAAAATAAATCGTAATAATATAACGCCACAACAGTTGGTTACATCATTTTTCACTAAAGCTGAGGCAAACCGCTCCTCTTTGTTAAGGATAGATTTCGTTCGCCTGAGGGTAAGTTGCTGCATACGTAAATGAGCCTAAGATTGAATGCTCGTTCAATAAAGATACGGGAGATTTTCGATGCAAATCGAGACCGTTAAGACGAACCGACCGACCCCGATCAGTTTGACAAAAACCTTCGAAGCCTCCATCCACGAGTTCTCAAATTTTGGGGTGGAAGCAACGTCGCTTGGGCAAATCAGCACAGCGACGGGCGTTCCAACAGAGCGTTTATCCAAGACTTTTCATGACACGGCCAATCTGTTCTCAAATGTGGTCAAATGGTATCTGACCAGATACGAGCATCAGATCCTTTCCGGCTTTGCCATGCATTCCAACCCTGTCGAAGCCATCCGTATTGCCCTTTACGAATGCATTGAACTGTTTTGTGAAGATGACTGCCCGCATGGCAGCTTGCTCTCTGTTGAGCTTATGGAGATTTCTGATACCGACGGCGTCATCGCCAAAGAAATGGCGCATCTCAAAGAGCAGGTCCACGGACGCATTTATCAAAAACTGGAGAACTGCAAACAGCGCTTCACCTCGGGTTTTAGACCCAATGAGCTTGCCGAGTTCTACACCGAAGTCATGGCGATCCTCATTAAGCAGGCTTGTGATGGGGTAGATCGCACCGACCTGTATAATCTCGCTGATGCCAGCCTTGAAAGATTGGAGAACCAGCCTGTCATACACTAGTGCATGTGAGCAAAAACGATCAGAACAAGCGGACTGGCAGCCCTCAGTATCAGTCCGCTTTTTTGTGAAACAGAACGCTCAAATCCGGCACGAAATGCGGCTGCGAAAAGGCGAAATACTCAATTTGTCCGGATCTTGTCTATCAGGCCTTAATCGTAATTTTCCTAGCATTAATAATCAGTTGTTCTTTATCCATGGCCGCGTAATATGTACTTATGCCTATAAAGGATGAAATGCACGTGGAAACAATATCTCCGGACATAGAGGCCATGTTGGAAGCCTCGGTCAAAATGTTTTGGAAGCGCGGCTATGATGCCACTTCCCTAGATGATGTCGTGGACGCTATGGGTGTTCCTCATGAGTTCGTAGAAGGGGCATTTTCCAATAAGGAAGAACTCTATGCAGCAGCCACAAGGTGGTACCTGCAAAACTATGGCCGCAGGCTGCTTTCTGGCTTTGCCATGCATTCCAACTGCTGTGATGCCATTCGTGTCGCCCTTTACGAATGTATCGATGTGCTCTGCGATAAAACAGAGTCAGACGGATGCCTTCTGTCATCTGGCTTACTGGAGATCTCCACTCAGGATAGCATTCTGACCAGAGAGATTACTGATCTGCGCAACACCATGGTGGTTGCGATCACGCGCAAGCTTACTGATTGCAAAGAAAGCCTCAAGACCGGTACTGATATCGAAACGCTCGCCCGCTTTTATGCAGCAACCCTGCAGGGACTGGCCAGTCAATGTAAGGATGGCGCCAAAAAAGAGCAGCTCTATCGCGTGGTTGATATGAGCATGAAAGTCCTGGATTCCTACCGTATCAATTAAAAGGTTATCTTTATGTTCTCTGTCGATATGAGATTTGGAACATAGGGTGAACATATGAATTTGAGGCGTGTAAGGACACATCAAAAGGTCACCCGATCGCGGTCGTTTCAAATCCTTTACAGAAGGTGAAAGTTATAGGCGCAGTAAGCCCTATGTCTTTGCACTGTTGTTTTCCATGTGACTAAAACAGCGTTGAGGAGACACACCGACACCATATACTCGCGGCCATGAGACCGTGCGATATGATAGAGGCCGGAAACGTAACTCCCAAAATCGAAAGGCTCTTCGACCAGTGTGTCAAAGTCTTTCTCCTCAAGGGCTACGAAACCTGCACTCTGGATGATATAGGTAAAGCCGCCGGATGCTCGGGAGACTGTGTGAAGGAACACTTCACGTCCAAGCAGGAACTCGCAGCTGCAGCCATGCGCTGGTACTACATCAAGTACAGCCGCCACATGCGCGCAGAAATGGCCATGCACCAGGATATCTATTCGGCCATGGAAGCGGTGCTGTTTGCCTTCATCGAAATCAGCTGCGATCAGGTCCATGCCAACAAAGGGTTATTTGTCCGCACGTTCATTGACATTTCCAACGTTGATGAGTTCGTCAAAAACTCCTTCGAGGAACTGCAGAATGATTGGGAACATCAGGTTCTCGACAAGTTCAAGCAGTGCAAGCTGGAGCTCAAGGACGACGCCGACATCGAGGTGTTGGCACACTACTTCCTGACAGTGATTGAAGGCCTTTATGAGCTGATCAAATACGGAACCCCGTGTGATCTGATGTACAAGGTTGCGGTTGCGAGCCTCGGCGTTCTGGAAGCGCATATGAAGACCGGCCAGCCCAAGAAAAAGAAGGGCTCCAAGAAGAAATCAAAGTGAGTGCCACTGCCTTCTCACTGCCCATTGCCTTAGCTCTTTACAGAAGATGAAAGAAATCCACCAAGACGGGAGAGACCTCTTCTGTACTCATTTCCCATAGCTGGAAAACGAGATTGCTGCCCCCCACCCAAAACGTATACTGACGCCATGTCCTCATTAGATCCCATACGCGATGGTGAATTGTCACCTGAACTCGAAACCGCCTTAGATTCCTGCGTGAAGGTTTTTATGCTGCAAGGGTTCCAGCATTCCACATTGGAAGACCTTGCTGTTGCAAGCGGAAGCTCAAGAGACTTTATCGAGAAGCATTTTGCCACCAAAGAGCAGTTTTGTGCAGCTGCCATGCACTGGTACTTCTCCAAATTCTATCGCCAGCTCCGGTCTGTGCTCGCGCTCCACTCAGAACTATACCCAGCAGTTGAAGCTGTGCTTTACGAGTTTATTGAACTCTCCCGGGAGCAATATGATGCTGGCACGGCCATGCGGTTCCATACCCTCATGGACATCGCAGAGCTGGACCCGGAATTGTCGGAGGAGCTGCGCAAGATGAAGCTCGAGGGCATGGAGCACTTCATCTACAAATTCACCCAGTGCAAAGGCGAGCTTCAAACTGATGACGAAGCCACATCACTGGCCAAGTTCTACGCAACGATCTTTGAAGGTCTCTCCATCATGGTACAGCACGGCATGTCCCATGAAGACCTTTACAAAATGGCGAATCTAAGCCTGGAAGTTCTGGCCAACCATTTGAAAAAAGGCATCAATTTCTGAAGGCGCTTCTCCGCAGAATGGCGGCTGCGTCTCAGGTGAAGACACGCAAGACCTGTGAACTCAAAAACATGACGCATCAGGTTCAAATCCTTCCATTGCTTTTAAAGGTCTCTTTGCACTGCCACGGTTCTTCTTTGCAGACCTGACACTGCGCTCATATATTAGAATGGCGTTCTAACTTGAGATAGAGCGGTACTCTCGTCAGGGTTGGAATGGTGTTCTAGTGGCCAATGAAAACAACAGATATCAATCCATACTGGATGCTGCGCTGGAGCTGTTTTTAAAACAGGGCTACACAAGCACCTCGATTGCACAAATCCGCAACAAAAGCGGAGCGACGACCGGCAGCATCTATCACTTCTTCAAGGGAAAACCGGATATCGCCGTCGCGCTATGGGATCAGGCCGTGGCCGGTTGGACCAGAGAGACACGCAACACGCCTCAAACCGCCAGCGCTGAAGACACCATCAAAGCCTCCGTCAATGGCTTGCTGCGGTGGGGCAGTGCCAATCCTGATCTGTTTCGCCTTTTTGAGGAGCTGAAGGTCAAAGCCCAGACGGAAGATGAGTTCGAAACCATCAAGCAACAGATGGAGAACGTTCATTTGCAGGGAGAGGCGCTCTATGCCACCTGGCAAGTGCTGGGAGCTGTGAAACCTATTCCGTGGTCCGTTGCCTCCGCGCTCATCGTAGGTCCAGCCTATACGCTGTTAAGCACAGAGCGGGTTGTCTGTGATAAAGACAGGCAGTTTCTGGTGAAGATGGCATGGGAAGCGGTGAGGAAGTAACAGACCCACTAAGATGCACTAAAACGACCCAAGCACCTTGATGATCTGCTCGCGGGTGTTGGGAGTAAAATGCAGCGCCCGCCACCCCATGTCCAACGCGGACATAATGTTCTCTTCCCGGTCGTCAATCAAAAGCATCCGGTTGGCAGGAACCTTAAGGGCCTTGGTAACATGTATGAAAAACTCGGCGCTGGGCTTGGCCACCCCCATACGCCCGGAGGCAAACACCGTCTCTACGCGATCCTTGTAGCCCATCTGCTCTTCGATATAGCGCGTACGCCGTGCCCCGTTGTTGGTCGCAATCACCTGGCGGACATGGGTCTTGGTAAGCTTGCGCATTAAGGCCAGCAGATCAAAGTCCGGGTGGGCGTCCTTTTCAAACCAGTACAGCAGGAAATGATCAAGGTCACCGGGATAGCCGGTCTTATCCGCCCAACGGGAGAGAAGATCTCTGAGATCCTCATGCCCAACCAGAACCTCGTTAAAATCATCCGTAAACATCTCCTGAGCAAAGGTGTGCCATGAGATGCCGAGATCCTCTTCAAACTGCTGCACCCAGATAAAGCGGTCATTGATAATGTTACGATTGAGAACCCCGTCAAAATCCCACGCAATTACGTCGATATCCTGCAACATGGACTGCCTCAAGCTTCAAACCATTCCCTATGAAAGACCAGAACAGGCACCTCTTGCAAGCATTAGGAAATACAGGAACACCGCAAAGACCGCGCAGGACCTCAAGAAATCGTCAATTCAAGAATTTTTTGCCTGCGCTTTCTTGACAATTTGAGTGTTACCCGCGATCTGTCTGTGCAACGAGAACAAGTCTAGAACACCAGTTTTATTGAGTACGCCACGCATGTCTAAGCCCGAAAAACCACAAAGGTTTGCCTCCGCATGTCCACACGATTGCCCGTCCACCTGCGCAATCGAGGTCGAAGTACATGCAGATGGGCGTGTAGGCCGTATTCATGGCACCCGTGACAACGATTATACCGCTGGCGTCATCTGCGCCAAGGTCGCTCGCTACTCCGAGCGCTTGCATCATCCGGACCGTTTGACCAAACCTTTGCGCCGCACAGGCCCGAAAGGCTCCGGCCAGTTCGAAGAGATCAGCTGGGAAGAGGCACTACAGGAAGTCTCTGAGAAATTCCTGGAGGCTGAGAAGAAACACGGCCCGCAAACCGTCTGGCCATACTTCTTCGCCGGCACCATGGGGCTTGTTCAGCGCGACAGCATCAACCGCCTGCGCAACGCCAAAAGTTATTCCGGCATGTACCAGACCTTCTGCACCAACATGGCGTGGACTGGCTACATCGCTGGCACTGGTAAACTCGCTGGGCCGGACCCGCGCGAAATGGCGCTTGCCGACGCTGTGGTGATCTGGGGCACCAACCCGGTGGCGACGCAGGTCAACGTCATGACCCACGCCATCAAAGCCCGCAAGACCCGTAAAGCCAGGATCGTTGTCATCGATGTCTATAAGACCGAGACAATGAAACAGGCAGACATCGGCCTTGTCTTGAAGCCGGGTTCCGACGCCGCACTCGCTTGTGCTGTCATGCACGTTTTGTTCCGCGATGGCTATGCCGACCGCGCTTACATGGAAAAGTACGCCGACGCACCTGCCGAACTGGAAGAACACCTGAAGACCCGCAGCCCTGAGTGGGCCAGCGAGATCACAGGTCTTTCCGCAGAGCAGATCGAAGAACTCGCCAAACTGGTTGGCGAAACAAAGAAAACTTACTTCCGCCTTGGCTATGGCTTCACCCGCCAGCGCAACGGCGTGGTCTCCATGCATGCCGCCAGCTGTATCGCGGTTGTTGGCGGTCACTACCAATATGAGGGCGGCGGCGCGTTTCATAACAACGGCGCCATCTACGGTCTCAACATGGCCATGGTCGAAGCTCACTCGCTCCACGACAGTTCCATCCGCAAACTCGATATGTCTCAGGTAGGCCGGGTTCTTACAGGCGACAGCGAAGCGCTTATGGACGGCCCACCAGTCACCGCCATGCTGATCCAGAACACCAATCCGGTGTCTGTAGCTCCTGAGCAGACCCTCGTAAAAGAAGGCTTTGCCCGCGAAGACCTGTTCACCGTGGTCCACGAGCAGTTCATGACTGAAACCGCGCTCATGGCGGATATCGTCCTGCCAGCAACCCAGTTTCTGGAACATGACGACATCTACAAAGGCGGCGGACACCAGAACCTCCTGTTCGGTCCAAAACTGGTCGACGCCCCGGGCGAAGCCAAGCCGAACCTCTATGTGCTGAACGAGCTGATTGAACGCCTCGGCGGGGAAGACCACGAAGCGCACAAAATGACCTCCCGCGAGCACATCGACTGGATGCTCAAAAACTCCAAATATCCAGGCGGTTTGAGCGAGCTGGAAGAGAACCGCTGGCTCGACTGTCAGCCAGACTTCAATGAAGCCCATTACATAAACGGCTTTGGCTATGAGGACGGCAAGTTCCGCTTCAAGCCGGATTGGGCGAGGGTGCCAGCACCAAACAACGGTCCAATGGGCCCATGGCAACAAATGCCAGCCTTGCCGGATCATTGGGACATCAATGAGTTGCCGACCAGGGACTATCCGTTCCGCCTCGCCACATCTCCCTCACGCTCGTTCCTGAACTCTACGTTCAACGAGACCCCGAGCTCCGTGAAGAAGGAAGGCCGCCCAACGGTCATGCTGCACGCAGACGACGCAGCCGCGCTGGGCGTGGAGGAGGGCGACAAGATCATCCTCTCCAATCACCGCGGCGAAGTCATCCTGCACGCCTCCGTGGGCGATCGTCCTCAAAAGGGCACACTCATCGCAGAGGGCATCTGGCCCAATGCAGCGCACGAAGGTGGCAACGGCATCAACACCCTCACCAGTGCCGACCAGACAGCTCCTTTCGGCGGCGCAGCCTTCCACGATATCCACGTGGCGGTGCGCAAAGCATAAGGCAGGTATCCTTGGTCTATTGAAGGGGGCGATACCGCTCCTTCAGTAGGCATGGACGACAAAAGTGATGATTTTCCTCAGTTCACAAATATTGAACGCATATGTGAGCAAAAAAGAGCCCTCATAGTATTAAGCGACACTCTTAACTCCGCCAGAAATCGTAAAGTAGTTCCACTTGGCGAGTTCTGATTGAATTTGATGACTCTGCGTCAAATTCATAATAATAAAGGGTGTGCAATGAGCGGATTAACTATTGGTAACTCTAGTAATTTTCACGGTGCTGTTGAAAATCTGGTAAATCAGGCTCGTGTCGAGCATGCGACCTCGTTAAATCTAAATACTGACGACTTGATCGTTTCTATTGGCAGTAAAAAAGGCAACCCGCAGACAGGGGAACGGATTTACTCCGTTGTAGTTGACACGCCGCAGCACAAGCGCGGTTTGGGGGATAATCTTAAATCTGCAGCAAGTGCGTTGTCGCATGGCCGCCTTGCCAATGTGAAGCAATCTCTCTCCGACGCGACAAAAAACATCGGGAACCTTCTGGGACGAACCCAAAGTGCTCCGGAACAAGCGAAAGAAAACTGGGCTCCCTTTCTGGAACTTGCAGAGCAGACGATTGCAGACACAATAAAGCACGCCTCATCCGGGACCGAGCGTCTCGTTGACCTGAAAGCGATGATGGCCGGTATTCAAGCGAGCGTTTTTGACAGGACTGAGTTCAACGAGCACGACGGATCTCATCGCACACTGGGGGACGCCACCAAAGTCGATATCCGTAGCTTGAAAGCCATGGATGCTGCGGTCTCCAGTGCCCAGAGTCGAATATTGGGGTATGCAAGCAGCACCCGAAGCGCTGAGGGCTCTGGAGTGCAGCAATCGCCTCTTTACGATGTTCCACGCCAGCCACCACAACCTCTATACGATACTCCGCGCCCACAACCGCATCAGTATGATACCCCGCGGCCACAACACCCATACGATCATCTGGAGCCAAAGACGACAGTAGCGCCAACATATGCGCAGTTGAACACAGGGACTGTCTACCAGAACGTGGAAGCACAGAACTTGGGTGAGAACACTGAAAGCTACTCCGCGCGGCGGACTCTTGAAATCACGAATGGTAATTTGGGAACCAACTTCCAAAGCCTGGATCAACTAAATGATTTCATGGAAGGGAAGGAAGCCTACATCGATGGCTATATGGCTCAGTTGCAGACAACAGGCGAGTTCAAAACGTTTGAGTCATATTTTGCTCAGTTCAACAGACCGGCCGCTCACGCATCCCAGCAGGTGACACCGCCAGCAGAGTCCAATGTCAACTATGCTGATTTGGAGACAGGACCTGACGAAGATGGTATCGAACAGCCAGAAGTTCAGACCGAGCGGAGCACTGCGAGGCAATCTCAGTTTGTGAAACTGGATGACTTGGTGCTGCAAAAGGGTGAACTTCGGATCTGACAAGGCTCACAGGTGGTAGCGTAGGACCAACTTCGCTTTCAACGCAGAAAAAACGCAAATCGCGCAAACGAACGCACATAGTAACGCAAACGAAAAAAGGCCGGAGGCGGGAGCGCCTACGGCCTTTTTTGTGTCTCTTTATGAGAACCTTATCTCATTAACAAATAAGGCTTTTATCGTCCTGCTTAGCACCTTCAATCTTCACACGAAAGCCGTCAACGGAAGCTCTGCCACTGGCCACAGCCTCCAAGGCCTTCGGATAGATCTCATGCTCAACCGCCAGCACACGCGCTGCCAGATCATCCGGATTATCCCCGTCCAGAACGGGGACAGCTCCCTGCGCGATGATTGGCCCCACATCCATTTCCGCTGTTACAAAATGCACAGTCGCCCCATGAATGCGAACGCCTTCCTTCAACGCTCGCTCATGCGTATGCAGACCCGGAAAGCTTGGTAAGAGAGCAGGGTGGATGTTGATCATCCGGCCTTGCCACTGGCTTACGAACCACGGTGTTAGCAAACGTAAAAAGCCAGCCAGAACAAGCAGGTCTATGTTGTGCTGTTCAAGCATCGCATTCAGATCACGCTCAAATGCCTCACGGTCCTTGCCATAAAGCTTGTGATCCAACGCAAAAGTGGCAAAACCTTCGTCAGCAGCGCGCTCCAGCCCTTTCGCGTCTGGCCGGTTGGACCCCACCACAACGATTTCCGCTGGATAATCAGGAGCTTTTGCTGCCTCAATGAGAGACAGCATGTTGGAGCCACGCCCTGAAATCAAAACACCTACGCGTTTTTTAGGCTGCGTGCTCATTTGGCAAAATCCAGCGAGCTGTCAAACACAACCTGCTCAGCCCCATCCTGCGCAGTTTCCAGTTTGCCAAGCGTCACAACAGTTTCGCCTTCACGCTCAAGCACGTCGCGAACAGCATCGGCTTTGTCTGCCGCAACCGCGACCACCATGCCAACACCACAGTTGAAGGTGCGCAGCATTTCAAACTGTTCAATCCCGCCAGCTTTTGAAAGCCAGCCAAACACAGCAGGAGAGGAAATAGCAGAAAGATCAATCCGTGCAGCAAGCCCGTCAGGCAGAACGCGTGGTAGGTTCTCAGGAAGACCACCACCAGTGATGTGTGCCAAGGCTTTGATGCCATTGGTTTCTTTAATCGCGGCCAGTAGCGGCTTCACATAGATCCGGGTAGGCTCCATCAGCGCTTCGCCAAGCGTTTTGTCTGCATCAAACGGAGCTTTATCAGCCCATGTCAGGCCGGAAACCTCAACGATCTTGCGAACCAGAGAAAAACCGTTGGAATGCACACCGGAAGAAGCCAGACCAAGCAGAACGTCGCCTTCGCCAATATCTTTGGATGGCAGCAGCGTTCCACGTTCAGCCGCGCCAACGGAAAATCCAGCCAGATCATAATCACCAGCCGCATACATGCCTGGCATTTCAGCCGTTTCACCACCGATCAGCGCGGCGCCGGAGATTTTACAGCCCTCTGCAATCCCCGCCACAACATCGGTCGCCATGTCCACGTCCAGCGCGCCAGTGGCAAAATAATCAAGGAAGAACAGCGGCTCAGCACCTTGCACCACAAGGTCGTTCACACACATGGCAACCAGATCTATCCCCACACCGCTATGCACGTTGGTGTCGATTGCAATCTTAAGCTTGGTGCCCACGCCATCATTGGCTGCCACAAGAACAGGGTCTTTAAATCCAGCGCCTTTCAAATCAAAAAGACCGCCAAAGCCGCCAATGTCACTGTCAGCACCCGGGCGACGCGTTGCTTTAACCAGTGGGCTGATCCGTTTGACCAGTGCGTTCCCGGCGTCGATATCGACCCCCGCTTGTGAATAGGTAAGGCCGTTATTACCGTTCTGGTCCTGGCTCATGGATACTGCTCCGCATCATCAAGAGTATAGCGGCATGACCGCCTATCTAATTTGGCGGCATAAAAACAAAACTGTAGGGAATTGCAAGGCCGAAAGGGGAAGGAAACCACGCTGGTATCTCAGAAAAACGCACATCTGTGCAGAACCAGCTAAGCTTTTGCGAATTAATGGAGCTTTGAAAAACTCTTCATTCAGGAGAAACTTTTTCACCCCTCTCAAAGATGCTCCGAAATTAAGCGGGCGAAAAGGTGGAGTAGCTACTCTGGCAAACCTGATGCTGCGACTTGACGTAATCAACCTATGGAAACTACAACCATCTTAAATTTTAAAGATGCCTCTGTGAGCGACCGTGCTGCCGGATAACAGGCAAGCTGATGGGCTCCATGCCTCCACTTGGAGATAGTTTATGAGTACAAACAAACGGTTATTCTTCTGGTTGCTGGCTTTTACAGCCTTCATCCTGTTCTTATCGGTGTTTCAAAGCATCCTTCTACCGTTTGTCGCAGGTATGGCCTTGGCCTATCTTCTCGATCCAATTGCGGATTATCTGGAAACCCACGGGTTCGGGCGCATCTGGGCGACTGTCACGATCCTGCTGATATTCCTGATTGTTTTCACCGCAGCGCTGCTGATCCTCCTGCCAATTCTCGGCAAACAGCTGATCGCATTTCTGGAGTATCTGCCTGAACTGGCCGGAAATCTTGAAAATTTGCTGCGCGAAAGTCTTGGGCCACAAATGGACAGACTTGCAAACTTGTCAGGCCAAACCAACAAAATCGACTGGGGTGCCTTCGTCGGGCAGGCCGCAAACTTCGTTGGCGGGCTGCTGTCGTCAATCTGGAGCGGCGGGCAAGCACTTATTTCTATCATCGGTCTTGCTGTGGTGACACCAGTTGTCGCGTTCTATCTCTTGCTCGACTGGGACAACATGATCGAACGCATCGACAGCTGGCTGCCACGTGACTACCAGCAAACCATCCGCGCACTGGCAAGTGATATGGATTCAGTAGTCGCCGGGTTCGTTCGCGGGCAGGTGATGATGTGCCTGATATTGGGCACCTTCTACGCTGTCGCTCTGTTACTTGTTGGCCTGAAATTTGGCCTGTTGATCGGTCTCACAGCTGGCTTGATCAGTTTCATTCCTTATGTCGGCGCGATTGTCGGCTTTGGTCTGTCAATTGGTGTTGCTTTGGTCCAGTTCTGGCCTGATTATTTCATGATCGGAGCGGTGCTGGGCGTGTTTGTTGTTGGTCAGTTCCTGGAGGGAAACGTCCTTCAACCCAAACTTTTAGGTGGAAGTGTCGGTCTTCACCCTGTCTGGCTCATGTTTGCACTGTTCGCTTTTGGTTCTTTAATGGGATTTGTGGGGATGTTGATAGCAATTCCAGCTGCAGCAGTGGTTGGGGTACTAGCAAGATTTGCTCTCAGGCAATATCTTGCAAGTTCGCTATATGCAGGTCACTACAAAAATACCAATAAGACGGAAGGACTGGAATGACAGGATCGACAGGGCCACAACAATTGCCTTTGGTCTTGCCCCATGAGGAGGCTTTGGGGGTTGATGATTATCTGGTTTCAACGTCAAATCAGGCTGCATTCAATCTGATTACCAATTGGCCGGAGTGGCCATCTCCGATCGTAACCCTGCAAGGGCCGATCGGATCGGGTAAAACACATCTGGTCAACGCATGGCAGGAGCTCAGCGGAGCTCAGATCGTGGGCGGGGATGAACTGGAATTTCTTGACCTGACGGCATTGGCAGAAGCCGGCCCGGTCGCGGTTGAAGACCTGCATGCAGGTTTTGATGAAGCATCTTTGTTCCATCTGTTCAACGCAGTACGCCTGTCCGGTGGCAACATGTTGATGACCACCCGCGAGTGGCCAAACACGTTTGACCTTAAAACCAAGGATCTGGCGTCCCGTTTTCGGGCGGCGACCCCGGTGCAGGTGGAAGAGCCAGACGACATGCTGCTCGCAATGGTCATGACCAAACATTTTTCAGATCGTCAGGTAACTGTTGACTCCAGTGTGATAGATTACCTCGTGATAAGAATTGAACGGTCACTGGATGCAGCACGCAACGTTGTAGACATGCTGGACAGACATGCATTGGCGAAGGGTCGAAAGATCTCCCGCGTCATGGCCTCCAAAATTCTGGAGAGCATGGGCGAGTAGGAACCAGGGCGTATCTCCGAGAAGTGGTTGCCGGTTATCGGCTCCAGATACGCTTGTAAATAATGCTGAGAGCTTGCTGCTGCACTGCAACATGCTCTAAGCTTTATTTTCCCGTCAAAAATGTATGGTCTAAATGACCAGAATCATACAACGGACAGCGCAATCGTCAGATATTCTAAGGGCGAGGTGCGCCCATACAGGTGACCCGGTCCACGGGCTGCGGAGGTACATGGAATGAATGAGTTTACGGAAATGAACGCTTTGGAAGACGAGACCACTGACACCGCAGATTTTGAGGTGAGTGCAGGGCTGGCTCTGATGCAAAAACCAGAGCGCTTTGTAAACCGTGAACTCTCGTGGTTGCAGTTCAACCGCCGTGTTCTGGAAGAATCCATGAACCCGAGCCATCCGCTTTTGGAACGGCTCCGGTTCCTGTCCATCTCTGCCAACAACCTTGATGAGTTCTTCATGGTGCGTGTTGCTGGCCTGCGCGGTCAGCAGCGAGCGGATGTGACGACCATTTCTGATGATGGTCTGACCTCGACAGAACAGCTGGAGCAAATCTCTGTTGAGGTAAGCAAGCTTCAAAGTGAGCAGCAAGCCCGCTTCCGTCAACTGCGCTCTGAGCTGGCTGATGAAGGTATCTTCATCGTTGAAGCGCAGAACATGAGCCAGTCTGAAACGGATTGGCTGGAAGACTACTTCCTTCAGCATATTTTCCCGGTTCTGACCCCGTTGGCTATTGATCCGGCGCATCCTTTCCCGTTCATCCCAAATCTGGGCTTTTCGCTGATCCTAGATTTGCGTCCGGTGGATGGAGGCGCAGGTATGACTGCGCTGCTGCGTATGCCAAGCCAGATTGGCCGCTTTGTTGTCCTGCCAACACCGCGTGATGCCGGGCCAAAAGCAACTCGTTTCATTCCAATTGAGACGATCATCTCGTTGTTCATCGGCAATCTCTTCCCCGGATATGAAGTTTGCGGCAAAGGCGCGTTCCGCGTCTTGCGCGACTCCGACTTGGAAATCGAGGAAGAAGCGGAAGATCTGGTGCGCGTTTTTGAAACCGCCCTGAAACGCCGCCGCCGCGGGTCTGTGATCCGCATGGAAATCGAAGAAAGCACACCTAAGAGCCTGAGAGCCTTCGTTGCAAATGAGTTGGAAGTCACCGAAGAGGAAACCTTCCTTGCCAACGGCCTGTTGGCGCTGAATGACCTGTCTCAGGCTGTGAACGTCAAACGCGATGATCTCAAGTTCCCGCCATACACTCCGCGCTATCCGGAACGCATCCGCGAACACGGCGGGGATTGTTTTGCGGCTATCCAACAAAAAGACATCCTGATCCACCATCCCTACGAGAGCTTCGATGTTGTCGTCCAGTTCCTCCGCCAAGCCGCCCAGGACCCGGATGTCGTCGCAATCAAGCAAACGCTGTACCGCACATCCAACAACTCGCCGATCGTCAAAGCCCTTGCAGAAGCTGCAGAAGCTGGCAAATCCGTCACCGCGCTTGTTGAACTCAAAGCCCGCTTTGACGAAGAAGCCAACATCCGTTGGGCGCGAGATCTGGAGCGCGCTGGAGTACAGGTCGTCTTCGGCTTCCTTGAGCTGAAAACCCATGCGAAAGTCTCCATGGTTGTCCGCCGTGAGCAGGGCGGTTTGAGAACCTACTGCCACTTCGGTACCGGCAATTATCACCCAATCACAGCACGCATTTATACCGATCTGTCCTACTTTACCGCAGAGCCAGCAATGGCACGCGATGCGGCTAAGGTGTTCAATTACATCACAGGTTACGCAGAACCGGGCGAGCTGGAGCGACTGGCCGTTTCTCCAATGAGCCTGCGCAAGCGCATCATTCAGCACACAGAAGAAGAGATTGCCCACACCAAGGCAGGTCGTCCGGGTCAGATCTGGATGAAGATGAACTCTCTGGTAGATCCAGGTGTCATTGATGCATTGTACCGCGCCAGTCAGGCAGGGGTACAAATTGATCTGGTCGTGCGCGGTATTTGCTGCTTGCGGGCAGGCGTGCCGGGGCTCTCTGACAACATCCGCGCTAAATCAATTGTGGGAAGATTTCTTGAGCACAGCCGTATCTTCTGCTTTGGCAATGGTCACGGGTTGCCCTCTGATGAAGCCCATGTCTATATCTCATCAGCGGATATGATGCCGCGCAATCTGGATCGTCGGGTCGAGACCCTTGTTCCTGTTAAAACGCCAACAGTACACAAGCAGATTCTTGATCAGATCATGGTTGCAAATCTAGAAGATAATCAACAAAGCTGGCGTCTGCTTCCAGACGGTAGTCATGAGCGCATTGTTGCAGAACCAGACGAAGATCCGTTCAACGCACACAAGTTCTTTATGACGAACCCATCTCTGTCTGGTCGTGGTAGCTCGCTACAGGGCGATAGCCCAAAACTTTTTGTAGAACGGCCAAATAGTGACAGATATCTCGACGAGTGATGAGCCTCGAGGACGATTTACAGACCCGGGACCAATAGCAATCATTGATATTGGTTCCAACTCTGTCCGTCTTGTAATTTATGAAAGACTGGCGCGTAACCCGACAGCGTTGTTCAATGAAAAAATCCTGGCAGGACTGGGGCGCGGTGTAGGCGCGACTGGTCGTCTGAGCGAAGAAAATGTTGCCACCGCACTGCGTGCTTTGGTGCGGTTTCGCCGTGTTTGCGATCATGTGGGTGTCATCAAACTGCACATTCTGGCAACAGCAGCAGCTCGCGAAGCTGAAAATGGCGCAGAGTTCATTGCAAAAGTAGAAAACATCTGCCGGGCCAACGTTCAGATCCTATCTGGCCGTGATGAGGCTTTCTACTCAGCAATGGGGGTTTTCTCTGGTTTCTGGCGGGCAGACGGCCTTGTCGGAGATTTGGGCGGCGGATCATTAGAGCTGGTCGACATCAGTGCACATGGCATCGGTGACGGACGCACATTCCCGCTTGGCGGCATTCGGCTGCAGGAATCCTCAGAAAAAGATCTGGCACTGGCCAATGAGATCGCCCGTGAAGAGCTGGAAAAAGCCGACTGGCTGGGTAAGGCAAAAGACCGCAACTTCTATGCGATCGGTGGAACGTGGCGTTCACTTGGCCGTTTGCACTTGTATCAACAGGGCTATCCGCTGCATGTGATGCATGACTACACAGTGCCTGCTGAAGTCATGATTGATTTCTGCGAGCAGCTCATGCGGGATGACCTAAGCAACGAGCCAAGCATTCAGGTGATCTCTAAAGCGCGTCGTGGATTGCTGCCGTATGGTGCAACCGTGATGCGGCAGACCTTGTTGCATTGTCAGGCAGATCAGGTCGTCTTTTCTGCACTCGGCGTGCGGGAAGGGTACTTGTATGATCAGCTTGATGAAGACGGCAAAAAGCAAGACCCTTTGCTCACAGCAGCCCACGAGTTGGGTGTGCTGCGTGCCCGTGATCCCTCTTATTCAGCCGAAGTGGTTGAGTGGAGCGAGCAGGCCATGCGTGTGGCTGGTGTGGACGAAAGCGAAGGCGAACGCCGCCTGCGCATCGCGGCCTGTCAGTTAACGGATATCGGCTGGCGTGCGCATCCGGACTACCGTGGTCAGCAATCACTGAACATTATTTCTAATGGCGGGTTTGTAGGCATTGATCATGCGGGTAGGGCATATCTGGCACTGACAGTGTTCTATCGCTACGAAGGCCTGATGGATGATGCGCTTTCGCCGGCCATTCGTAGCCTGAGTAATCCACGTCTCATGAAGCTGGCACGTATGCTTGGCGCGACACTGCGTGTTGCGGCATTGATCAGCGCTTCCATGAATGGTGTGTTGCTCAAGAGCAAGCTGTCGCTGGTGAACGACAAACTCGTACTGGCTCTCCCTGCAGAACTTGCGGACATGCAAGGGGATCGTTTGACCAAACGCCTGAACCAACTCGGACGTGTTATGGATCTGGAAGCCGAAGTCAGAGTGCTCTAGGAAATCTGAGACAGATACAAGAAAGCCCCGACAAGTTTTGCCGGGGCTTTCTTATTTATCAGTAAGTTATGATGAGTAGTGGATTCAAAATCTTAATCAGACTTTGGCTTGTTGTTCTTGTTGCCACCACGACGGCGAGAGCTGTTTTCAACACGCTCAACCGGTTCACCTTGTTCACAAATGACGACCTGACGGCCATTAAAAGCAAGGCCGATTTCACCTTTCTTCAAGCGCAGCGCATCTTCACCAAAAAGCTCTCGGCGCCAGCCGGAAAGAGCCTGAACCTGCGCATCTCCACTTGATGCAATCTTGTCCAGATCATCGACCGTCGCGATAACTTTCGGTGCCACACCAAAGCTTTCGCTCTTCATCTTCAAAAGCACCTTCAGCAAATCGACAGCTGCAGACGCTCCGTCCGGAGAAGGCCGTCCTTTTGGAACTTCTGGCAGATCGTCCTCAGAAATCTCCATAGCGCGTTTTACCGCGTTGAGAATGTCCTCAGCATGTCTAGAGCGCTCAAAACCACGTGGGATTGTGCGCAAGTGCCCCAAAGCTTCAGATGTCTGAGGCTTCTGCGTTGCAACCTCAAAAATCGCATCATCTTTGATAACGCGGCTACGAGGAATGTCACGCTTTTGCGCTTCCTGTTCACGCCAGAAGGCCAGTTCCTTTAAAACAGCCAGATCGCGTGGTTTGCGGACGCGCAACTTCATGCGCTGCCAGGCCTTCGCAGGATCACTGCGGTAGGTGTCGATGGAAGACAGCGTTGCCATCTCATCTTCAACCCAGTGGTTGCGGCCCTTCTGTTCCAGTTGCTCTTTCAGGAACTGGTAGACGTCGCGCAAGTGGGTTACATCAGCCAGTGCATAAGCAAGCTGTTTGTTCGTCAATGGACGCCGGGACCAATCTGTAAACCGGGATGATTTGTCGATCCGCTCACCCGTCACTTTCGAAACCAGTTGGTCGTAGGAAACTGAATCCCCAAAGCCACAAACCATGGCTGCAACCTGACTGTCGAAGAGAGGTGAGGGCACAAAGCCACCCAGATGGTAGATTATTTCAATATCTTGCCGTGCAGCATGGAACACCTTCACGATGTCCGTATTGCGCATCAATGCAAAAAAAGGTTCAAGATCCAGATCTTCAGCCAGAGCATCAACCAACACAGCATTATCTGGATTGGCAATCTGAATGACGCAGAGTTTTGGCCAGAAGGTCGTTTCCCGCAAAAACTCGGTATCAACTGTTACGAAATCTGAATTAGCAAGCTTGGCACACGCTTGCGCAAGCTCTTCTGTAGTTGTGATCATCTTCATGGTGTCAAAGTCTATAGCGTAAGCGAACGGGCTTGTCCCTATCTAAGTTTCTCGTTTTCTCATCAAGTGGTTGTAAATGTCGATTTTTACTCTCTATGAACCAAAGGGTCGCAGCCAGAGCCTCGCGAAAACCACGTAGGTAGAGGAAACTCGGGAAATGTCCGCAAGAAACAGCGCCAAAGTTACAGACTTACTTGACTTTAGGATGCTGACATGTCTTTTCCAGCCGGATGACCTTTTGACGAGGTCAACCAGTTTCTGAATTTTATGATTCACTAGATTACCACTGAGGACGCTATGCATCGTTATCGAAGCCATACCTGCGGAGAGCTGCGGGCGAATAATGTAGGTGAAACCACTCGCCTTTCTGGCTGGGTGCACCGTGTACGCGATCACGGCGGCCTGCTGTTCATCGACTTGCGTGACCATTACGGCCTTACGCAGTGTGTTGTTGATCCGGACTCCCCAGCATTTAAACTGGCTGAAACCGTACGTTCCGAATGGTGCATCCGCATCGATGGTGACATTAAGAAGCGCTCTGACGATACCGTCAACAAGGGCCTTGGCACCGGCGAGATCGAAATTTTCATCCGTGATATGGAAGTTTTGGGTGACTCTCAAGAGCTGCCGCTGCCAGTATTCGGTGAGTTGGAATACCCTGAAGATATTCGTTTGAAGTACCGTTTCCTCGACTTGCGTCGCGACACTCTGCACGCAAATCTGATGACACGGACCAAGATCATCAACTCCATGCGTCGTCGCATGAATGATGCTGAGTTCAACGAATTCCAGACACCAATTCTGACGGCTTCTTCTCCTGAAGGCGCACGCGATTTCTTGGTACCTTCCCGTATTCACCCTGGTAAGTTTTACGCGTTGCCACAGGCTCCTCAGCAGTTCAAACAGCTGCTTATGATGTCTGGCTTTGATAAATACTTCCAGATTGCACCTTGCTTCCGTGATGAAGATCCACGCGCGGACCGTCTGCCAGGCGAGTTCTACCAGCTCGACGTGGAAATGAGCTTCGTTACTCAGGAAGACGTGCTGACCACCATTGAACCAGTTATCCGTGGTGTGTTTGATGAATTCGCTGAAGGTAAGCCAGTTACCAAAGAATTCCCACGCATTCCTTACGCAGAAGCGATCCGCAAATACGGCTCCGATAAGCCGGATCTGCGTAACCCGATCGAAATGCAGGACGTAACTGAACACTTCGCAGGCTCCGGCTTCAAAGTGTTCGCACGCATGATCGAGAGTGATCCAAAGGTTCAGGTCTGGGCAATCCCAGCACCTAAAGGCGGTTCCCGTGCATTCTGTGACCGCATGAACTCATGGGCGCAGAGCGAAGGTCAGCCAGGTCTTGGTTATATCTTCTTCCGTAAAGAAGAAGACGCAATCGCTGGTGCTGGCCCAATTGCGAAAAACATCGGCGCAGAACGCACCGAAGCAGTCCGCACCCAGCTTGGTCTGGATGAAGGCGATGCAGTGTTCTTTGCAGCTGGCGATCCTAAAAAGTTCGCAGATTTCGCTGGTAAAGCGCGCACCCGTGCAGCTGAAGAGCTGAACCTGATCGATGAAGACCAGTTCGCACTGTGTTGGATTGTTGACTTCCCAATGTACGAATGGGACGAAGAAAACAAGAAAGTTGACTTCTGTCACAACCCATTCTCCATGCCGGAAGGTGGAATGGATGGCCTCAACAACGTTGAGCCTCTTGAACTGAACGCCTACCAGTACGACGTTGTCTGTAACGGTTACGAAATCGGCTCAGGCGCGATCCGTAACCACCAGGTCGAAGTCATGAAGAAAGCCTTCGAAATCGCTGGTTACGATGAAAGCCTGCTCGAAGAGAAGTTCGGTGGCATGTTCCGCGCGTTCCAGTACGGGGCGCCTCCACACGGCGGTATGGCTGCTGGTGTTGATCGTATCGTTATGCTGCTCGTTGGTGCAAAGAACCTACGTGAGGTTACCTTGTTCCCAATGAACCAGCAGGCACAGGATTTGATGATGGGTGCTCCGGGCGATGTGTTCCCGGCACAGCTGCGCGATCTTCATATCCGCCTGAATTTGCCAGAAGCATAAGAGCCGCTGGCAGAAAAGCAGGTATGGCGGTTCACGTCATAATGTTATAAATCTCATGGAAGGGCGGTCGTAGATCTACGGTCGCCTTTTCATCTTCTACCGGTAGCAAATTAAGTCGTCATACTTAAATTCGCTGGAAAAGCTGAGGGTTTTAGGTGTTCGACGCCATAAGCAAAAAGCTGTTTGCGGATGAAGAGGGCGCTCCCAGCCTTATTCGCCGCCTTCTCCGAGAAAATTTCGGGCAATACAAGTTCCAATACATGATTGCGTTTGGCTTCATGATTGTAGCTGCCGCCGCAGGTGCTGGCAGTGCAGCTATCATGAAAAACGTGATCAATCAGGTCTTTATCGACCGTGACATCACCATGGTCTACATCATCTCCGGCGCGGTGATGACCATCTTTCTGACCAAAGGTATAGCGACCTATGGTCAGACTGTTGTGCTGAGCAGGATCGGTAACTCGATTGTCGCCAAGCTCCAGCGTAACATGTTTGAAAAAGTGACCCGATTGGGCGTCAGATATTTCGACCACACGACATTTGGTGATCTGGCCACACGATTTGGCCACAACACAGGCGCTGCACGCGGTGTTATGGAGCTGATCATCCTTTCCGCTGGACGGGATATTATGTCGGTAATCGGTCTGGTCACGGTCATGGTCTGGCAGAATCCGCTGCTCTCACTCATCTCTCTGGGCATCATGCCTCCAGCTGTCTATGCTGTTTCCAAGCTTGTTCGCCGTGTGAAGAAGATTGCAAAGAGCCAGTTTGTTTCTCAGACAATCATTCTTTCCTTGGTAAAGGAAATGGCTCTGGGCATTCGCGTCGTGAAGTCCTTCAACTACGAAGCAAATATGCATTCGGCGATGGACAGCGCGGTCTCCAGCGTCGAGCAACAGTCTAACAAGATTGCGAAGTTGACTGCCAGAACATCGCCATTGATGGAAACTCTGGGCGGTATCGCGATTGGGATTATTATCCTCTATGGCGGTTATAGTGTGATCGCCTTGGATCAGGATCCGGGAGCATTCTTTGCCTTCATCACAGCACTTTTGCTTGCATATGAGCCAATTAAACGCCTAGCTCGCTTTCAGGTTAATCTGAATACAAAGCTTGTTGGTGTGCGCCTGATGTACGAGCTTCTGGATATGCCAGAGGAAAATCAGAGAACCTTAGACAAGCCTGATATGAAGGTCACCAAAGGACGGATTGAGTTCAAACAAGTCGAGTTCGATTATGGTGAGACGAAAGCTCTGAATGGCCTGAGTATGGTCGCAAACTCAGGTGAAGTGACTGCCCTTGTTGGTGCGTCTGGAGCGGGTAAGTCAACAGTCTTCTCACTGATTGAGCGTTTCTATGAAATCGATAAGGGTGGAATTCTGATCGATGATCAGGATATTCGTGATTTCAATATGGAAAGTCTGCGCGGCAATATCGCAATCGTGACACAGGATACGTTCCTGTTTGATCGTACGATCAGAGAGAACATCCTTATCGGCCGTCCTAGCGCCACGGATGAGGAAGTGATTGAGGCTGCAAAGAATGCGAATGCCCATGAGTTCATCGAGAAGATGGAAAAGGGCTACGAAAGTAATGCAGGCGAGGGTGGCACGCGCCTTTCCGGCGGCCAGCGTCAGCGCTTGGCGATTGCACGTGCAATGCTTTCTGATGCACCCATCCTATTGCTGGATGAAGCGACGTCTGCTTTGGATGCTGAGTCCGAAAATAAAGTACAAACCGCGCTTGCACGCCTGATGAAGGGGCGTACGACACTCGTGATTGCGCACCGTCTTTCAACCGTTCGTGATGCGGATACCATCCATGTGTTGTCGCATGGCAAACTCTTAGAGAGCGGCACGCACAATCAGTTGTATGAGATGGATGGTTATTACAGGCATCTGTGTGAACTCCAGTTCACCAATAGCAATCAAGTAACTCAAAAAGCGTCTCCGGACGCTTGATAAGGCCGACTTGAAGCGCCGTTGAGCTTTTGCAAGGCTCTTCCAGACTACAAAAAAGGCCGCTGTGATATCACTTATCACAGCGGCCTTTTTTATTTCATCCTGTCTGAGCTTACTCGGTGTAGCTTACAGTTGCGCCCAGCATTTCAGGGAGCTGTTGAGGTGCAAGAGCCGCAATGCCTCCGAGCTGCATGATTGGAACTGCTGTCTGCGGAGCGAGTGTCACGCGGATGTTGGTTGGCTTGGCAGCAAAGCTCTTAGCTGCTTGTGCCAGTTCCAGAGCAAATTCGGTTTCAGCCAGTGGACCAGCCTGCTGGAGCGTACCATCAATCATCATTGAAGCCAGCAATTCAGCAGGAAGACCTGCTTGCTCTGCCTGAGTTGCAAGAAGCTCACTGATAAGCGGTGAATCCATCACTTCGATCTGTGCACCTTTGAAAGTCGCCAGAGCCACAACAGCTTCTGCCTCCTGTGGGTTCTCAAAAAGAGAGCGTGGAATTCCGCCAAGCTGAATGTCAGCATGAAGTTTTATGCCGTTTTCAAGCTCAAACTCGAATTTTTCCAGAGACAGATCCTGAGTGTTCTCATCCCACGCAATCTTGAAGTCCTGTGTGAGGTTAACACGCTCAATGCCAAGACGGTCAAGTACACCCAGAACCATCGGCTCTTGAAGGAGTGCAGCATCAAAGCTCAGACCTCCAATGACTTCAGACAGGCTTGTCGGGATAGGCCCAATGTGATTACCCATCTCAATAGTAAGCTCACCAAGGGAGACTGGTGTTGGCAGATCTTTTGCCTGCATGTTTAGGCCAGCAAGAGAAATGCGTCCGATCGTTGGAATGGCCTTCATCGCAGCAGCAGGATCAGCTTCTGCCGCAAGAGTGCTCTCAACCATGGTACGCAGGCTAGGCCATGCAAGATCAGCTAGTTCAAAGCTGTCCAAGTCAAACACTGCATCGTCGCCTTCTACAGCACCGTGCAGGCCTTCAAATTTCATCTGACCAAGACTGTTTGTTGTAAAGTCTGTGGTTGAGAAATGCTTCAGTGTTGCTTCAAAACTTGGTGCTTCGCTGTCTTTCATGCGTGCGCGGATTGGATCCCACGCTTTGATGACCATGTCATTTACGTCTGAATATGCGACGTAGTATGAGCCGAGCGCATCAAGCATACCGAAAATCTGATCAACAGCCTCTTCTTCCTCTGGCTTGTCTTTGAGGCTCTCAAACGCAGCCCAAAGCTTAGCAGCATCTCCACCTGACATGCGCACATCTTTGGTGGTAGATTCACCAGCACTCACTTCTAGAAAACCGAATGGTTCAGAGGCGCTGGCACCTTCAGTTTTTATTGTACTTGAGAAGCTTCCAACCCGGTACTCGCTCAGCAGCCTATCAGAAGGTGCCTTGGCCGCACCAAGAAGCGCCAGAAGCGGGCGTACGTCTTGATCTTTGACTGAAAAGTCGTTGTATGCCGTTTCAGAAACCGTTGAGACCTCTCGGCCATCTGTCGTCATTGAAGTTGTTGTTTTATATTCAATTTCTTCAATTGAGGCCAAAGCCACAACACCATTTTCCGCGCCGGAGAAAACGCCGTTCTTAATGGTGTATGTCCCTGTAAGTGCGTCGGCCATTGCCATATCAGCGACAACTTCAGCAAAGCTGCTGCGGTCATAAGAAACACTGGTTGCGGCGGCGAGCAACTGCTGAAACTCTTCTGTGGTAACACCATCTGACAGAACAGGCAGGTCAATCCAGTTCACAGAATAACCGGAAATGACATAATCTTTGGCGTCAGCAATAACTTTGATGACATCGTCGGAGGCTTGAGCCTCTGCAACATTTTTGAAATTCTCTGCTTTCTCAAAAAAGCCGAGCTCAAGCTGCATCTCATCGGTGGTTACGTTTTGGAAGCTGAAGGTGTCACCGTCACGCGAAGAGCCATCATAAATCGCCTTTGGCGTCTTGATGATGTAGTAGACGCCAAGGTTAGGCTTGTCTTCATCGAGGGAAAGAGTAAACATTCCTTCGATTTTATGATCAAGAATTTCGGTCTTTGATCCGTCTTCTACCGCCTTCGCATATGTTGCAGTTTCTGCGCCATTTGCAAGGAACCAGTCATTGTACTTATCAATGAGGTCTGATGCAGGACTGGAAAGAGCAGGCTGGGCGGATAAACCTAATACAGTGATTGAAACAGCAAAAAATCCCTGCCGTTTGAAATTTTGGAAAGGCATTAAATAAACCTTTTATGGCTAGTAGGAGGGTTCCCCGCTAGTTTACATTTGCTTGAAGGGCGATGCCAAGCAAAGAAATGATGGAAGCGGGGGAAATCGCAGATACCCCAAGAATTTGTGTTACGCTTATCGGTGCCTTAGGGGTAGCACTCAGCGTGATACTCTGCGGATTTTGCAAGAAACTATAAATCGCTTCCGTAAACTCCAGCTGCTTTGCGCGATCAGGAATTCTCGCAAATTGCTTTTCTGCTTTCTCCGTCAATTGCTGTGTATAGGCAGAACGCGATTGTCCGTGTCGGTGAGCTTGACGTTCAAGCATGTCATCCAGACTGCCTTCATCGACGAGTGAGAGATTGAAGCTGGAGATGGCTGCGCTCTGTAATAAATCCAGTGCAATGACGTTATCCTTAGTGGCAAGCTCGGTGATCTGCTCAACAACTGTATCTGTAAGGCCTTCCAGTTTCAGGGAGACCTGCACAGAGAAAAGATCTTTCAGCACAACAGCTGCACTCGGAATATTGACTTCGCCCGTGTCGCCATTCCACTCACCTTCAAAGTCGATATCTGCATCCACTTGAGTCAGGCCCAACTCATCAAGCATTTGCTGTTGTGGTGGTGCAAACATAGATCGGCTCAAAACGATATGAGCAACCTGAACACTGGCAATGATAGGGAAGCCGCCATTGTTGACGTCAAAGTCGATACTGACCCGCTCAATAGGCATAGATTGGCCCGTTGAACGATCCTGAAACAACAATCCCATAATCTCTGCAGTGGAATAGAGTGACATGGGGAGGTTTGATGCTGGATTGCTTAGATCATTGGCATTGGGAAGATAAAGATCCGTAATCGCGATCTTGTCTGCCGTGAAGTTGAAGTCTGGTTCGTCAACCTCGAACTTCGAAGCTGCAAATGCCCCGACAAAGACCCGCCCGTCACTTTCCACGGATGCCTGAGCCAGCGCCAGATCGCCAATCTTGAAACGCTTTGTCTGATCTACATTCGGATAACCTTCAATACCGCCAATAGAAAGCACTTCATTATCGACAGTAACCGGTCCTACGTGCGTCAAGGTCAACCCGCGATCCTGAAGGTTCTGAAGAAAGGCCTTTGCGACAGCATTATCAGTATTGATCTGTGCTGACGCTGCAAGAGCAAGGCAACTGCTGAAGAGGAGGGTAAAGAAGAATACCAGGAAGGTACGATGGCGACGTAACTCAGAACTGCGCATAGCTCGGCTCCAGATTGACCGCTAAGAGGCATTTGGGTGCTAAGCTGGCATATTGAGAGTTAGGGGCGCGTGTATATCACTGCAAAAAGTCAAACCACTCTGAGAGAAAACATGGTGGAACCCTGCATTTCACAGCCATTTTGGAAAGCATCTGGGGATCGTTTAGGGTGTTTGGATGATTTTTACAGTTTTAAGTAAGCCTTAATCATAGAAATAGGTAGCCGTATTTTGCATTTTTAAGGTCGTGGTTGTGTCTCGCCATTATTTCGTATTTGTCCGCGCAATTTTGGTTGCTTTGGGATTGGCGCTCTTGCCATTGCTCATTGGCAATATGATCCTTGAGAACTTCGCGATGCACCAGGCGCGGAACGAAATGAACGCGATCGCAGACCGTTACATCTCAAGAAGCGAGGCCGCGATTTCCGGTGCTGTAGAAATACTGCGCCAGATGCAGGTGAAAGGCCTGACATCCTGTACACGCCAAAATCAGGGTGAATTTGAAAAGACCCTCTCAGAAAACGTCATTATAAACGCAATAGGGATCGTGGATCACCGCGGTGTCCCCATGTGTTACGTGCCGGCTCAGGTTCGCCGCGGTAACAGTATTCTCCCGTCTTTGAAGCCAGATGCCCCGCGCGTTGGAATTGGTATGTCCTGGATGGAGTATCAGGGTATCCGCACGGCGTTGGTCTCCTGGAAACTTAGAAATGGCTGGCGTCTGGTTGCCAATATTTCTCCAACCGTACTCGCGATTGAACCGGGCCCAGATTATCTGCGACATGCTTCTGAAATCGAAGTCCGGTTAGGGCGCGATCATGTTTGGGTCAATCCGACAAACAACAGCAACCTTCCTGTCATCATGGGCAGCAACTTTATTGAAGAGTTTGCGGCATCAACGATCTACCCGATTAATGTGCGGATCCGAAGCGATCGCAATGCGGTCATGAGTCTGGTAGGCGAACTCAAGATCGTGGCAGTGATCGCCTGTTCAGGCATTGCTATTTTCCTGATCGCCTTGGGCGTCTGGCTTTCCTGGAAGCCAGAAAAAGATGCAGAAGACGACTTTGTTGCCTCCATCCGTAACAACGAGTTCATACCGTACTATCAGCCTGTCGTGGACATCGTAACTGGTGAGCTACAGGGCTGTGAAATGCTGATGAGATGGCAACTCCCCAACGGTAAAATGGTCTCTCCAGGTCAGTTCATGACCTACGCTGAAACATCGGGCCATATTTTCGAAATGACCCGAAGCATTATGCGCCAGTCCATTGATGATCTGGGAGAGTTATACTCTCAGCATCCGGAACTGAAGCTTTCGGTCAACCTTTTCGCAGGACACTTCAATGACCGGTCTATCGTAGACGATCTGCTGGACATCTACGAAGACACTCCAATCGCGCTCAATCAAGTGGTCATGGAGGTGACAGAGCGTCAGCCTCTTGAAGATATCGACCTGGCGAGAAAAATCATCGCAGAGCTACAAGCCCATGGCATTCGTGTCGCTCTTGATGATGTGGGAACAGGTCATGGCGGTCTGGCTTACTTGCAAAAACTGGGCATGGACATCGTCAAGATCGATAAGATGTTCATCGACCCACTAGGCAGCGAAGAGAATGCCTTCCGTCTGGTCGATGCCATAGCCGAACTCGCAGACACGATGAACATGGGCATCATCGCAGAGGGTGTAGAGAAGTATGAGCAAATTGTACTTTTGCGCGAGCTCGGAGTGTCTTCTGCGCAGGGGTACATCTTCTCCAAACCATTGCCAGCCCGCAAATACCTTGAGTTTGCGGAGGATATCTTCACAGATAGACGTAATCCGGTGAAGGTGCTTGAAGAAAAGAAACAAGCTTCTGATGAAGCGCTGGATCAGATCGTTTCTCAAAGCGACGTCGACTAACCCAACTTACCTCTATTTCAACACGAGTCAGATCAATGCCCTCTGACGGGCATAAATCATGCCGCCATGCGCATAACTTACCGCGCTACATTGAATAATATGAATATATTCCATAATTATATGTAGCGCATGTCTGATAACCCGCTTCACCGCACTTTCTAGCAGTCTTGGCTATCTCCCAAAAGCTCAGGAAAGGGAGGCGAAAGACAGTATTCTACGGAAAGAAGCAACTGGAAAAGAAATATTCACTCGCACGCGGTTTATTAGCTGCATGTGCCTCAGCACAGCCTTCAGCTTGGGTTAGCCTTTGCCAACCTCATTAATCGGAGCAAGGCGAACGATGAACCAGATCATAAAGGGTGCGGAATTGGAGAGCGCAGTTCCTGCAAATGTCTTTGTAGAAACAGTAACGGAAGTGACCCATTTCACGGACCGTCTTTTCCGGTTCAAAATCACGCGTCCTTCAAGCTTCAGATTCCGTTCTGGTGAATTTGTCATGATCGGGTTGATGATCGACGGAAAGCCACTCTTCCGTGCATACTCAATCGCCAGCCCGTCCTGGGATGAAGAGCTGGAGTTTTTCTCCATCAAAGTTCCTGACGGCCCATTGACCCAGCACTTGCAGAAGATCAGGGAAGGTGACCACATCCTTCTTAAGAAGAAGTCCACCGGAACACTTGTGCTTGACGCTCTGTCTCCGGCAAAACGTCTTTATATGTTCTCATCTGGAACCGGCATTGCTCCATTTGCTAGTTTGATCCGTGATCCTGAGACCTATGAGAAATTTGATGAGGTGATCCTGACCCACACCACACGCGAAATCTCTGAGCTACGCTATGGGGAGGAGCTGGTGGCTGACATCAGCAATGATCCGCTGATTGGTGAGGTCGCAACTGGTAAGTTACATCTTTACAATTCTGTCACCCGCGAACGCTTTAAGCGGGAAGGGCGCATCACGCATCTAATTGAAAGTGGTAAGCTCTTTGACGACCTGTCAGTTCCAGTCTTAGACGTCGCAGAAGACCGGGCCATGATCTGCGGTTCCATGCACATGATTGCAGATACCAAGGCACTGCTGGAACAACGCGGTTTCACCGAGGGTGCCAACAACAATCCAGGTGATTTTGTTGTTGAACGTGCGTTCGTGGGCTAAACCACAGCGGAATATGTGATAGCTCATCTCTATTGCATTGGAGATGAGGTCACGTGGGCAAGAAAGTTTCATCTGAATATCTGCGCCGGGCAGCGCTGCATTATCTAAACAGATACAGTGCATCGGAAGACAGTCTGCGACGGGTTTTGAAGCGTAAAGTAGACAAACGGGCCAGAGAAGCAGATGAAGATCCCCATGAGTTCTATGAGCTGATTGAACCTGTGGTCACGTTTTGCCGTGATCACAAGTTTGTCGATGATCTTCAGTTTGCACAAAGCAAAATCAGATCGGCGACACTCAAAGGCAAGTCCAGCTCCCGAATAAAGCTGGAACTGAATGCCAAAGGTGTGTCTGGAGACGATATTCAGACAGCTTTTGACGACGAAAACCATGATGACCAACGCGCAGCGATTGCCTATGCCAAACGCAGGCGCCTTGGGCCGTGGCGGACAAAACCTAAAGAAGAGCGACGAGACAAAGAGCTTGGCAGTTTGATCCGCGCAGGCTTCCCCTTTTCGCTCGCTCAAAAGATCATTGATATGACCTTGGAAGAGGCTGAAGGCATCATCTACGGGCCTGTTTCCTGAAACTTTTCGTCAAATCCTCTGAAAAATCCCGAAAGCCTCTTGGGAGCGCAGCAATAATTCTTCTCTAGATTGGCGTGATCTGCAATCAATCCAGCACCGTGCCTTTGGGAGAAAAGATGCCGGATTCAGATCTACGCGACACTTTCAGAAGATATGGTCTGCTCATCCCGGTGCTTGCAGGTCTATGCCTGTTGGTGAGCCCCCAGTTCTCAGTTGCCGACGACCTAACTCCAAAAGACGAACCCTCCGACAAAACTGATGTCATAGTGACGCCGCAACAAGACGGAGGTGTTCACATCGATGAAATGCGTCAGTCAAAGTGTGCCGTCATGATTGATGACTTTGATGAATACCCAAGTGCAAGCGACTGGGATATTCACCGCATGAACAAGCCAGAAAACTTCCAGATTGAAAGCGATGTTGTGCGCGATGGTGGACACTCGCTGGCGATCACAGTGTTCGGCGATGATGAGTTGGACGCAGAGGGAAACCTGAAGAATGAACTTTGGGAGGCGCGTCAAAAGCGTTGTAATTTTGGCGATGAGGTTTGGTACTCATTCAGCTTTAAAATTGATGGAACCGTCTGGCCTGCCGGATCGACCCGCTGGGTGATTGGTCAATGGAAGGAAGACTCTGGCGGCAGCCCATTTCTGGCGCAACGGTTTGACAACGGCGTTTTTCACATCACTGTCCAGCACAATGACATTCGCAAACTAGTTGCGCAGGCAGAAGGCAGCTATCAGCAAGACTTTAAGGGGTTCTCGCAGGAGCTCCAGCAAATGCTGAGTTTGGATCGGCAAGGTTTTCGCAACAGAAATGATGCAAGCCGCACCTCAGACGAGTTCCTTGGCAGTGGCCTTTCAATTCCTGAGCTGAAAAAAGCGATTGAAGCACAGGACACCTCCAAGTTCCCATTTCTGGCGGACCCGCAAACCTACTCAGATTATCCAGGTATTCAGATCGAACTCTCAGATGACCCGGTACTGCCGGATCCAACAACCGGATGGGTTGATATGCGTTATCGCGTCAAAGGAAGCCGTGTCGGGCAGGGGATCATCGAGATTTGGGCCAACAACAGGTTCATCGCACGCGTTACCGGTTACATTGGTAACGATGAGTTTGCCGGTAAAACCCAATACTTCAAGTTCGGGCATTACCGGGATTATGATCGCCACGACTTACAGTCGACAGTGTATCTGGACCGCTTTCGCCGCGGCCCGCACCGGTCTGATGTAGACTAAAACAAGCCTTCAATCTGGCTGTTTTCATCAAGCCCGATGGTCTCTGCTGCCGGATGGCGCGGCAGGCCCGGCATCACCATAATATCGCCAGTCAGTGCCACAATAAATCCAGCCCCTGCGGAAAGTCGAACCGCACGTACATGGATGCTGTAGTCTGATGGCGCGCCAAGCAAGGCTGGATCGGTCGAGAAGGAATACGGGGTCTTAGCCATACATACCGAAAGGTGACCGTATCCTTGTTCTTCATAGGACTTGAGTTGATCTTTGACAGCCTGCTCACAGGTGACCTTTGAAGCACCATAAATCTTTTTGCAAATCCGACGTATTTTCTTCCAAAGAGCCAGATCATCTTCATAAAGATGTTTGAACTCTGACTGTGTTGTCTGGAGGATCTCAGAGACAGATGTCGCCAGCTCTTCAGTGCCTGCTGAGCCATTGGCCCAATGTGTGCAGGGCACGGCTTTAACGCCGAGCTTCTCCATCCGCGACATGATCACGTCAATTTCCTGGTCTGTATCAGGGCCGTACCGATTGATCGCCACAATCACAGGAACGCCATAGCGCTTACAGTTTTTGACGTGTCGTTCCAGATTGCTCATGCCTTTTTCAAGTGCGGGGATGTTCTCTACTGTCAGATCATTCTTGGCAACACCACCATGCATCTTGAGTGCGCGAACCGTTGCCACAACAACAACGGCATTTGGTGTCAAACCAGCTTGACGGCATTTGATGTTGAAGAACTTTTCAGCGCCAAGGTCAGCACCAAAACCAGCTTCCGTCACCACATAATCAGAAAGACGCAGCGCGGTCTTTGTCGCAATCACTGAGTTACAGCCATGGGCGATATTGGCAAACGGACCGCCATGGATAAAGGCAGGGTTGTTCTCAAGTGTCTGAACCAGATTAGGTCGGAAGGCGTCTTTAAGCAGCGCAGTCATCGCGCCATCGGCTTTCAGGTCCCGGCAGTAAATCGGTGTCTTATCTTTGCGATACCCAATCAACAGGCGGCCTAAACGCTCCTGAAGATCCTGCAGGCTTTCAGCAAGGCAAAGTACGGCCATCACTTCAGAAGCCACGGTGATGTCATAACCAGACTCGCTCGGGAACCCGTTGCTGACACCGCCAAGGCCAGTGGTAATGGAGCGCAATGAGCGGTCATTGATATCGACCACCCGGCGCCAGACAATCCGGCGCTGGTCAATATTCTCTGCATTGCCCCAATAGATGTGGTTGTCGATCATCGCAGAAAGCAGGTTATGTGCAGCAGTGATTGCATGCAGATCACCTGTGAAATGGAGGTTGATATCCTCCATAGGCACCACCTGCGCGTAACCGCCACCCGCAGCTCCACCCTTCATGCCAAAGCAAGGGCCTAACGAGGGTTCACGCAAGCAGATGGTTGTTTTCAGCCCGATGCGATTGAGCGCGTCGCCCAGGCCCACAGTTGTTGTGGTCTTGCCTTCTCCCGCTGGTGTTGGGGAAACAGCTGTCACAAGTATGAGTTTACCATATGGATTGCTGTTCAGTTCTGGCATCTCATCCAGATTAACCTTGGCTTTAAATCGGCCATAAGGTTCAAGAGCGTCCTCCGGGATCTTCAGATTTTGAGCGATGCGCGCAATGGGTTTCATGTCTGCTGCACGGGCAATTTCAATATCTTTCATGGAAAATCTCCAGATTAGAACGTGTAATCAAATGAGCCGGAGAGAGCGTCAAAAACGCAAATCAGGCAGGAACAGCAATGTAATCTCTACGTAGAATCTCTACCGAATGCACCTGCAAAGTTCAAGATTGAGGTAGGGCACTTGAAACTAACTTAGTTAACGGTGCTCATCTGTGTTTTTGCTGAGATGTGAAATATTATTACCTGAATAGCTGTTGGTCTGTTCTAAAATTCACCAGACTGCGCTTGCGCGGCAAATCCAAGAGCAGTAGAGCTGGTTGGCTTTTATAAACAAACTGCGCCGTGCCGTAGTTTCGTCGGTTAGGTCACCCCATGTTTTTATTTGAAGTTGCCGCGCTCGGTGCCGCTGCCACCTGGGCTATTGGTGGTCTCATTTCAGCAAAGCCTGCAGCACACCTTGGAGCCATTGGCTTCAACTGTGTGCGTATGTGGTTTGTTGTGGTGTTTCTGGGTATCTATGTCATTGCAACAGGCACATGGAATACGGTTGATTCAAGCCACGCTTCTCTCATCTTTCTCTCTGGCTTTGTCGGCATCTTCATGGGGGACACTTTGTTGTTCCTCACGCTCAATCGTATGGGGCCGCGCCGCACAGCCATCCTGTTTTCCATGAACGCACCCATGTCAGCGCTTCTCGGTTGGCTATTTCTGTCAGAGGAACTGTCATTTCAGGCACTTGTTGGTATCTCATTCGTTCTGGTAGGCGTTATCCTCGCCATTGCGTTTGGAAAGCGCAAAGACCAGCTTCATAAATGGGAGGCGATTAAGGGACCTGTTGCCATTGGTGTCCTCTTTGGCACGTTGGCCGCACTTTCCCAATCAGTCGGGTCAATCATCATTCGTCCCGTTATGGAAAGTGGAGCAGATCCCGTCGCCATCTCGCTTATGCGCTGCACCATTGCAGCCTTTGGTTTGCTGGTGCTCTTTTACCTGCCGGGCCGTCCATTCAGACTGGCGAACCCAATCAACAAAGAGATTGTCGCACTGGCCTCTTTGTCCGGCATGCTTGGCATGGGTATCGGCATGACGTTGATCCTCTATGCGCTGAGTGGCGGAGAGGTTGGCATTGTTTCTACCCTGTCTGCAACCACCCCAGCGATGATGCTGCCTGTTCTGTGGTGGCAAACCAAAGAGTTTCCTGCCATTGGGGCATGGATTGGTGCACTCCTCGTCATTCTCGGCTGTGCTTTGATTTTCATGAGCTAAACAGATGATAAGGCAATGATGCCGCCTAAGCACCACAAGCAGGTGCGACCTTAAGTGGCCGCATCGCAAGATCTGGTAGCGTGGCCGCATCAGCAATTTCTGTGAGTTTTGCAGGCAATTGGTCGAATTTTATCAAGTTCGCTATTCAGCCAGTTGACGAAAGCCCATGAAATCTGATCAATAGCCGGGCATTTGGTATTTTTGTCGATTAGATAAAAATGAAAAGGGAACACGGTCCAATTGGAAAAGCCGTGGCTGCCCCCGCAACTGTAAGCGTAGAGTTGTTGCTCACACATGCCACTGACGCAGCTGTTTAAAGCAGTGTTGGGAAGGCGGAGCAACAGTAAGGACGCGCAAGCCAGGAGACCTGCCAGATGCAGTCACTCACCCACGGCACGGGGCGTGCTATGGGGCGGTATTCCGTTCAGGTGACATTCACAGTGCGTCTGAGCGGTAATGAATCTGACTTTACTTCAAAAGGTTAGAACCAAGTTTCTTCAAAGACGCACAATGCAATCAACAGCATGGCATCCGTCATGGATGCTGTGAATGATGGACCAAACTCGTGCGTAACACATCTTGGATCGCAGCTACCCTCAAATCCGGCGTAGCTCTCTCAGCTCTCCTCAGCTCAACTCTAATCTCCTCCGCAAACGAGACCGAGCTTGACGAAATCATCGTCATCGCCAACAGAACGGAAACCGAAGCTGGCAAAGTCGGCTCCACTACCCACGTTGTCACCGAAGAAGACCTAAAGAACGACGGCGCTATGTTTGTCTCTGAATACCTGACAAAGTTGCCGGGTATCTCGTTCTCGCAAAACGGCGGAGCGGGTAAAACAAGTGCTTTGCGCATTCGTGGAATGAGTGGTTATTACACGAAGATTTTGCTGGATGGTGTCGATATTGCTGACCCGTCTGGTACGCAAGTTGAAGCTCGCCTTGAGCATGTCCTACTTGATGATGTTGAGCGTATTGAAATCTTAAAAGGCTCGCACAGTGCATTATATGGTGGCCAAGCGGTGGGGGGTGTTATCAATATCATCACCAAACGCGCTGCGCCGGGCACCGTGAAGCATAATTCGGCCATCGAGGGCGGCAGCTACGGAACCGTCAATGCTGCCTATGGATTTCAGGCGGCGACTGAAACAGCAGATATCGCAGTAAATGTGCAGCGCTACCATACTGATGGGTTTAGCGCGCAAACCCCAAAAAGTGACACAGCAGATGAAGATGGTTATGAGAACCTGACCTTTTCTGCAAAAGGTTCAGTCGATGTCACAGAGGCTCTGAACCTATATTTTGTTGCTCGCGGTACGGATGGTCACAGCGAGTTTGATGGATATAATAACCCTGATGCACGTAATGAACAGGACTACCGCCAGTATATAGGCAAGCTAGGTGCTAATTTTGCGTGGTTAGATGATAGGATGACAACTGACGCCTCATTCCAGTTAGTCGATACAACGCGCAAGTATTACGGTGACAATCCAGGGACTTACAAAGGCGATCGCTACAAGTTTGATGTCCTCAATACCTTCGATGTAACAGACGAAATCACGCTGAACTTTGGTGGTGATTGGATGCATGAGGACTACGCAGAATACGGAAGTAGTCGGATCTTTGGGGGTTTTGTTGAAGCTATGGTCGACCCATCAGATGAGCTAAGCCTTTCTCTTTCATCACGTCTGGATCATCATTCTCGTTTCGGAACATACTGGTCTGGTCGCGCTACAACGTCCTACCAGATTATCGAGGGGACTCGTTTCCGCTCAAGCATTGGCAATGGCTTCCGTGCGCCTGCCTTGAATGAGCTTTTTGGCAAATGGGGCCCTAATCCAGATCTGAAGCCAGAGACAAGCGTGAGCTTTGATGCTGGCGTCGATCAGGAGTTCTTCGACGGAAAACTCCGGTTTGGCGCTACTTATTTCCACATACTTACTGAAGACCTTATCAAATATAGAGTAAATCAGTACGTACAGATCAACGGCATGTCCCGAAGCCAAGGTGCGGAGCTGTCTGCTAACTGGGATGTTCTCGACAATCTGAGCTTCAATGCTGCCTACACTTACACATGGGCTGTTGGACCAGACAAAAAACGCTTGGTGCGTGTCCCTCTGCATGACGTGAATGTAGGCGCGACTTACAAGCCTGTTGATGTGCTGACCCTCAATCTCAATACCAGTTACGTCTCCGGAATCGAAGATGACGGTGAGCTCGACGACTTCGTTCTGGTCAATGCAAAAGCTGCTTATCAGTACACCGAGAATCTGACGTTCCATGTCCGTGGTGAAAACTTGCTGGATCAGGATTATGAGCGGATCAAAGACTATCAGACACCGGGTCTTTCCGTTTACGCTGGTCTTACTGCCAGTTTCTGATTAAGTATGCCGCTCGGTGAAAGCTGAGCGGCATCTTGCAGGGGATGGCTCTGCTCGGGCTGTCTTCCCATGTCTGTATGCCTCTCAAAAGGTCGAAATGCGAAATAAGATCAAAAAGATCATGCAAATGGCGTTTCTGATGGCTCTGGCAATCAGTCCTGCTGTTGTACGCGCGGACCAGAGCGAGGCGGAGGCACCCCGGCGAGTTGTCTCCATGAACCTGTGCACCGACCAGTTTTCCATGCTGCTGGCAGGCAAAGAGCAACTTGTATCAGTCTCCAAACTAGCGTCTGACCCAACGCTCTCCGTCATGAGTGAAGAGGCAAAGGCCTATCCGGTCAACTTCGGTGGGGCAGAAGAAATCTATCTGATGAACCCGGATCTGGTGATCGCGGGGACATACACAAACCAAACCACAGTCCAGATGCTGCGCGGTCTCGGAATCACGGTGGTTCAGGTGCCGCCCGTTCGTACCATCTCAGACATCGCCAAAGAGCTACGGCGTCTCGGTAAGATATTGGGACGTGAACAACAAGCTGAGGCACTCGCACAGCAGTTCACCTTTGAAATCCGGCAGCTAATCGATGCTCAGCCAGCTGAACGAGCGCGGGCAGGGGTCTACTACGCCAATGGATACACGGCGGGAGATGGCAGTCTCGTTAATGAGCTGATCACCACCGCTGGCCTGCAGAACATTGCCAATAATCTGGGTTTGAAGGGCACGAGCAAGCTGCCCTTGGAACTGCTGATCCTTGAAGCCCCGCAGCTGCTTGTTGAGGGCACTCAGTTCTCAGATAAACCTGCATTGGCTTTTGAACTCCTCGCTCACCCAGCCTTGAAGCGCACGCTCGGCAACAGTGGTCGTGTCATGGTCGAAGACAAGTACACCATTTGTGGCCTGCCGTTTGTGACGCAAGCTATTGGTAAACTAGCCAAACAAGCCACCAAACTAGGAGCGCAAGCCGAATGACCAAGCATCCGGATGCTCCGTTGATCACGGTTCTGTGCCTGATCGCAGCTATTCTGTTTGTGACCTCGCTCATGATCGGCGCTGCTGATTTGACATTCATGCAGCTGATTAAAGCAGCATTCGCCGCAGAAAAAACGCCCGTTTCTATCGTCTTTTGGGAAATCCGCGTGCCGCGCGCCCTTCTGGGCTTGATCACCGGCGCAACGCTAGGCCTGTCCGGTGCTGTATTGCAGGGCCTCCTGCGCAATCCCTTGGCGGAACCTGGTTTGATCGGCGTCAGCTCCTCCGCAAGTCTGGGCGCAGTCATTGCTATTTACACTGGGCTGACAATCACTATGCCCTTCGCACTGCCAGCGTTTGCACTGCTCGGCGCAGCGATTGCAGCAGTTTTGTTGCCCATGCTGGCGGGCGGGCGAGGGCAGACGCTGACACTGATCCTTGCAGGCGTTGCGATCTCAAGTATCGCGACTGCGCTCACGTCATTGGCACTCAATCTGTCGCCTAACCCGTTTGCAGCTATGGAAATCGTGTTCTGGATGCTTGGCTCGTTAAATGACCGGTCTATGCAACATCTTTACATCATTGCGCCGTTCATCGTGATCGGCTGGAGCCTCTTGCTCATCACAGGCAAAGGCCTCAATGCGTTGTCTCTGGGTGAGGAAACTGCTCATACCATGGGCGTGTCTCTGCCCCATCTGCGTTTTTGCGCCATTGTGGGAACAGCGGCCAGTGTTGGTGCTGTGACAGCTGTGACTGGAACAATCGGTTTCATCGGCCTCATCGTCCCTCATCTGCTGCGTAAAATGGTGGGCGGAGAACCTCAGCGCCTACTGCTGCCAAGTGCCATTGCAGGGGCTTGCCTGCTCACGCTTGCAGACATCACAGTGAAACTGTTCGGCCCACAATCAAACCTTAAGCTCGGAGTGCTGACGGCAATTGTCGGTGCGCCGTTCTTCCTTTGGCTGATCATCAAACAACGCAGGGCTTTGATCTGATGCTGCTTCAACTCAAAGACCTTTCCGTCAACTACGGTCCCAAAAACATCCTGTCCTCAATCAATCTGGAGATTGGTAAAGGTGAGATCGTCGGGTTGATCGGCCCCAATGGCTCAGGCAAATCCACACTGATGAAAGCCATGGTCGGATTAATCCCGTCTTATGGAGAGATCAGCTACGACAACCAGCTCCTCAAAAGCATCTCTGCCAAGCAACTCTCCAAGCATGTTGCTTACATGGCGCAGGAGCGTGACGTGGCGTGGGATTTGTCTGTAGAACGCATTTTGGCTTTGGGTTGTGAAGCTATTGGTGGCTCCGTGCGGACGCTCAAACACAAGGCGGAACTGGAAGAGACGATTGCAAGTTTGGGGCTGGACGCAATCAGAAAAGCTTCAATCCTACAGGTGTCTGGTGGAGAGAAAGCGCGTGCTCTGCTTGGCAGGGCCTTGATGCAAAAAACACCACTGATCATTGCGGATGAGCCAACGGCAGGACTTGATCCGGAACACCAGTTGGAGCTGCAGGAGATTTTTCAAAAGCTGCAACAACAAGGTACATCCATGCTTGTCAGCCTGCATGACTGGACATACGCAGCGCGCCTTTGCACGCGGCTCGCGATGTTAAAAGAAGGAAAGCTGGTCGCGTATGGTACGCCAAAAGACGTGTTGACCGAAGAACGCGTGCAGGATGTTTATCGTGTCAAAGCCCATATTCTGCAAACAGAGCAGGGGCCTGTGATCACCCCCACAACACGTTTGTAAGAAGACCTTCGATTATTCGGGTGCAAGGCTCTTACGGAACATGCGATCAAGGTATGCCGCAGCCTCTTTGAAGCGGTCCTTGGACTTATCTGCCGGAAGCAACGTCTCCACCTGACTGTCAAAGTCAGCGTAATGCTGGGTCGTGGACCAGATTGAAAACAGCAGGTGGTACGGATCTGTCTCGGCGATCTTGCCCTCATTCATCCAGCCTTGAACAACGACTGTCTTCTCATCCACCAGTGACTTCAAGGGGCCAGCAATCAGAGATTTGATGCGCGGAGCACCCTGCAAGATCTCGTTGGCGAACAAGCGGCTTTCCCGCGGGTAGTCCCGCGCCATCTCCAGTTTGCGGCGTACATACGCGCAAATCTCTTCAATGGGTTCACCTTCAGGATTGAGCTGATGTAGCGGATCAAGCCAGATGTACAGCAACCGTTCAATCAGCTCTGCATGAATGGCATCTTTGCTGTCGTAATAATAAAAAAGGTTTGGTTTGGACAAGCCAGCTTGCTGAGCGACCTGATCGATCGTAGATCCACGAAATCCATAGGTTGAGAACACATCCAGCGCAGCTGCGAGGATCTTCTCAGTCTTTTCTATCTGAATTCGTGTTTTGCCTTTTGCTTCAGAAGCCTTAGCCATACTCTTTTCCAAATTGCTTAAGCACCGAACCTAAAAATACCCGCTCGGTATATGAGTAGGTTAGCACCTACGAAAACACAGTGCTCATATCAAGCTAAACACTAGTAGAAAAGTCGTGATGAGGCAGCTCACCCAATAATTGTTGTTTTTCTGCAATAAAGCGTATGCCCGAAAAGTGGTTCCGGTTTTCGGACAAGAATACGGGTAAAAATAAAGAGTTAGAGCTTGATGCGTGCATCCACATGAACACAGCCTGCTCTGGAAAGAGAAAGGCCGGGCTCATATGGAACCCGGCCCGTGTTTGCTTAGCTGACAGCTTCCGGTGTTTTTGCGCTGTCTGCGTTAAAGGCCGGAATGATCTTTTCGCCGTAATCTGCGATGATCTTCTCTTCATCACCACTGTCCAGATAGATGTTGAACTGAGTGATGCCCGCATCTTTCAGCTTGTTCAGCTTTTCAATGTGGTTTTCAGGTGGGCCGAGAACTGCAAAGCTTTCAACGATATCATCGGTAATGAAGTCGAGGAACGGATTGTCGCTCTGACCGTGCTTGGAATAGTCATAACCACGACGGTTCTCAATGTAAGACGTCAGAGATGCAGGCACCTGATCGGTGTTTGATCCATACTTCTCAACGATATCCGCTACGTGGTTGCCTACCATAGCAGGGAACCACTTGGTCTTCTCAATGCCTTCTTCCAGTGTGCCTGTATGAGCAGGAGCAGCTGCCATAATGCCGAAGTCACTCATGTCACGACCAGCTTCTTCACCAGCTGCAACTGCCTGATCGCCAAGCCATTTACAAATGCCAGGCTCCGCAATCTGCAGAATAAGGCCATCGCCTACACGGCCGGCAGAACTCAGCGCCTTCGGTCCATAAGCCGCAACCCAGACAGGGAGCTCATAACCATCCGCCCATGGGAACTTCACTGGCTCAGGGCATTCACCGTACTGTGCTTCTTCCCCACGGATCAGAGCTTTAACAGTGTGAGTGAACTCTTCCAAACGCTTCAGCGGGGCAGGTTTTTTACCCATCACGCGCACAGCACTGTCGCCGCGGCCCAGACCAATATCAAAACGACCGCCGGACTGTTTGGCAAGCGAACCAAACAAGCTGGCTGCATGAGACCAGTCACGGGTGTTCGGGTTGGTCACGCATGGTCCAAAACGCATGTTTTTGGTGTGTTCCATGCACATTGCCATAGCAACGAAGCTCTCACGCCACAAAATGTGACTGTCGTAGAACCAGCAATACTTGAAACCAGCATTTTCCGCCTGACGAACCAGTGCCTTCGCGCGCTCTGGTTCTACAAACCCTTTAAAGCAAATACCAAAGTCCATGTGTGTCTCCTCTACAAATAGTAAGGTGTTGTTCAAAGCGTATCCTCGAAAAACGGCAGTTGGCTTTCGAAGAAGGATACGCCCGAAAAAGCCTTAGTGATCCGGTGCCCAGATGCGGATTCCCGCATGTGTAAACGGCACAGCTTTTGAAATGTTCTGACGAATGAGGATTGGAGTGATCGCCTCAATACAGCGTGCTGCTTTTGCATTGCCGCTATTGTAGGTTTTCACATCCAGCTTGTTCACCAGCTCCATCACCACCTTGCGGGCAGCAAGGCTGTCACCGCATACGAGGATGTCGCAGTTGATCGGCCAATCCAGATTGTTCAAAGTCGTGGCCGAAACATTGTGCAATGCGCCCACAACAGGAATGTCTGGCCCAAGCAAAGCTTGTGCAGCCTCAGTAGCAGAGCCTTCTGGCGGCATTTCGACGGTCTTCGGGTCACCTGGCGCAAGCGGAACAACAATGTCGATCAGGATCTTGCCAGCAAGGTGCGGTTTCAGAGCGTTTAATGTTGCGTCGTGCGCTGCATAAGGCACGGCAAGCATAACGCACTCACCAGCCGCCGCCACTGCATCCTCGTTCCCCATACCGTTGATCTGCGCAGAACCTTCTGGGAGCTTGGTCATCAACTCATCGGCAATTTCCTTGCCGCGAACTGCATCACGAGAGCCAAGCGCAACGGGAACGCCTGCGCGTGCAAACCTGAGTGCAAGCCCCTGACCCTGTGGCCCGGTTCCTCCGATAATCGCTAATGTCATCGGAACATGTCCTCCTTCTTAGATCTTATTAAATCCTGTGCCGAACTCGCCTCCAGCGTCCAGTTCAGTCCGCGAAACAGCACAACAGGCGTCTGGCCTGCTTTGCTGATCACCAGACCGGAAGCCGCGGCCAACTCATCTGCAAAGGCAGGTTCGGTCACACTGAGCAAACGCCCATGTGCATCCGAGTTGCCTTGTTCTTTGATTGTTGCGGGTACACCGGCAAGGCCCACAGCCACGTTCACTTGGCCAAGTCGCCAGGGCCGTCCAAAAGTGTCCGTAATGGCGAAGCCGATCTCGGCGTTAAAGCGTTTGGAAAGCGCCGCCTGCATATGGGCAGCGCTGGCATCCGGGTCTTTAGGCAGCAAAATGAGGGTTTCATCTGTGCCACTGTTAGATTCATCGACGGCCGCATTGGCGGAAATGAAGCCCAAACGATGCTCACAGATCATCGTCCCTTCATTTTGCGTCGGCCGCTTAAAATGGCGAACCACGCGGGTGCTTTCCTGCAAGATGATCTCAACCTTGCGTGGGTCTTTGTTCAGCTCCTCCGCATAGGTCTTAGCGTCTTCACAAGGAGTGACATCTGACAGTCTCACAATACGACCTTCCGCCTTGGAGAAGATCTTATGCGCAGATGTCAGGACGTCTCCGTCTTGCAAAGAAAGTCCAGCTGCCTCAATGGCATCGCCCAAAATAGCAGCAAGATCATCACCGGGCTTGATCTCTGGAATATTCGGGATCGCGTGTAGAGAAAGTGTATGCATCAAACAACTCTCCGGTCAGAACGTTTCTCAAGGAGCCGGGGCTGATGTGCGCTCAAATCTTCCATGTAATCGATATCTCTGGAAAAGGAGGAGGACGGGGCGATCACGCAGTTCAAACCACGCTCTGCCGCCTGGGCCTGATGCTTCAGGAAGGAAGAACTGCCATAAGTGAACGAAATGGCATCTGGCGGCGTTACAATCAGCACATTGGTGCCGTAGTCATGCGCCGGGCAAAGAACCAGTGAACTGGGAGAGCCCGCAAGGCCCAGAAGTCGCTCAAACTCACCAAAGTCAGGTGTTGCAATATCGGCAGGCAATACGCAGAGTGTCTCGTAATCATGCGCTTTTGCCCAAAGCGCAGCAGTGGTCAGTGCACAGTTCAGACCATCTTCCTGTCCCTCCAAGATCAAGTGAAGGCGATGATCAGTCACAGCTTTTGCTATATCCGTTGAACTGGTGACCACCGCGATGTCAAAGGGCGTGCTGCTTCGTGTCTGCGCGTCCTGCAAAAAGGCAATGGTCTGCGCAAACAAGTTCGCAGCCACGATGGCCCGTTCATTGGCATCAAGATACGGTCCCAGACGCGACTTGGCTCTCGCAAAATCCTTTACCGGAACAACAACAAGCGTTTTAACTGCGGTTTCCGTCATGCGTTCAGCTCCTGAGCCTCTGATGCATTTCCACGGCCAACATCGGAAAGGGCAAGCAGTGACGCCGCCAGCCGTACTTTGTCATCGCGGGTCTTCATGAGGATCGTGTCCAATGAGGTGCGCAGACCAAGGCCATTGATGGCAGCCACATGTTGCTCATCTGCGTGGTCAATCACAAAGCAATCCAGAAAATCCGCATAGATCTGCGCAACACCAAAGGCTGATGCTTCATAGCCAAGGGAAGATAGCATCCGGTCCGCAGGGCCTTTCACAACACCACCATTGATGATCGGTGAAACACCAATTTTGGGAGCCTTGGAGGCCTTTACTGCTTCTAGAATACCGGGAACTTTCAGGATTGGTAGAATACTCACGAGAGGGTTGCTTGGCGCGACCACAATTAAGTCTGCCTCCGCAAGTGCGTTCAGGGCTTCCTCGGTCGCATGTGCATCCTCGATATGATCGTAGTGCAGTTCCCGAACCTCAGGCGCACAGCGCTCTTTGACGAAGTATTCCTGAAAACTCAGCCAACCAGCCTCCGTTCTCACGCGCGTTTGAACCGTGTCGTCCGTTGGCAAAATCATCTCGCACTCAAGGCCAAAGCTCTTGGCGATATCACGTGCAATATGCGTTGGGCGATCTCCCTGACGACGCCTGTGTGTGCGGTAGATGTGCAGACCAAAATCACGGTCTCCCAGTGACATCCATGTATCGTCACCCAGTTTTGAGAGCGTGTCTAACGCGCGGTGGTTTTCATCCGCCACACCCCAACCTTGCTGGCGATCAATCACATCGGCCAGTGTGTAGGTGAGGGTATCAATGTCCGGCGAAACCCAGAGACCGTGGAAAGCCTCATCATCTGCAATGTTGCCGATGATGGAAAGTTCCACATTCTCCAGATGATACAGGCCCTCCGCCATTTTGGCGCCGCCGACCCCTCCGGCAATCAGAGTAACTTTGATAGGTGTGTTTGAGCTCATCCAGCACCTCCGATCGCTTGTACAGGCGCACCATCAGCCTCAGTCAGGAAGTTCAGCAGTCCGGAGTGTGCGCGGGCAACCAGAGGCGCCTGTTGTTCTGGCAATCCATCGGCAAAATCATTGATCACGCCATAAATGGTGTTGCGCTGAACAGGCTCTCTGTCTGCTTCCTGAATGACTTGGCACATTTCATAGGCTGTGATTTCCTGCCCATGAGCAGCGCCAGCAGAACGGGAGATGCTCTCATTCATCAAAGTGCCGCCCAGATCATTCACACCGCATTGCAAAAGATCAGAGGCAAACTCTGCACCAAGCTTGGTCCAGGAAACCTGAATGTTGTCGATCCAGCCATGCAGCATAATCCGCGAAACTGCATGCATCTTGCGTACTTCCAGATCAGTCGGGCCGGGGCGCACGTTTTTCGGATCCGCCGTATAAAGCGGGCTCTCGGAGTGCACGAAGCTCAGGGGCACCAGTTCGGTGAAGCCTCCGGTTTCCTTTTGAATATCGCGCAGCAAGGCAATGTGAGCTGCCCAATGCTCCGGTCCATCAATATGGCCGTACATGATCGTTGCGGTGGTTGGTATTCCAACCTCGTGGGCCGCTTTGATGATCTCCACCCACTTCTCAGTGCTCAGCTTGTTGCGGGTCAGCTGCTGGCGAATATCCGTATCCAGAATTTCAGCCGCTGTGCCGGGCAGGGAACCCAGTCCGCAATCCTTCAGGTCCTGAAGAAAGTCCGTGTAAGACTGCTTGGTCTTGGCTGCACCATACCAAACCTCAAACGGTGAAAACGCATGGATGTGCATGTCCGGCAGCGCTTTTTTGATCGCCAACACGAGCTCACGATAATAAGTGCCTTCCATTTTCGGGTGCAGTCCACCCTGAATGCAGACCTCAGTCGCTCCGCGGTCCCAGGCCTCTTGTGCCCGTGCAACAACTTGCTCAGGCACCAGCCATTCAGCACCCGGATCTTCGGTTCGCTTGGCAAACCCGCAGAACTTGCAGCCCATGTAACAGACATTGGTGAAGTTGATATTCCGGTTGACTACAAAACCAACTTTATCGCCATTGCTCCGCTGCCGAAGCGTATCCGCCACATAGGCAATAGCTGGAAAGTCCTCTGCAGAGGCACGAAACAGGCACTCACCTTCAGCTTGAGAAACCTCATTACCAGCCAGTGCCTTGCTCAGGATGTCACGAACTGAGGCGCTGACAGCGTGAAACCCTAGCGTATCATTCGTACGCTGCGGGAAACTATGAAGGGTCATAGGGAGCCTCCTGACTGAAGCGAGGCAGAGGAACCCATCTGTTCCCAAAGCCCTTGAGATTTTGAAAGCACAGCAGGGTCAACAAACTCGGTTTTATCGTGCAAGTAACTCGGATAGACGGTCAGGCGCTCTTCCAGTTTCTGCCCTGCCAACTGGGTCGAATGAGCAAGCTCATCAATCACCGGCCAGCGGTGCTGTGGGTTGATGAAATCAATGGTAACCGGCGAAATGCCACCCCAGTCGTTGATACCCGCACTCAGGTATTCCATATGTCGCTCACTCAGATTTGGCGGTGCCTGAAGACTGATTTCTGGTGAAAGGATCAGGCGTGCTACGGCCAGCGTGCGCAGCATGTCATCCAGCGAAGGTTCCGGATGGTTTTCCATTCCGATACCCGGCTTGCGCTGGAAATTCTGAATGATCACTTCCTGAATATGGCCGTGCCGAGCATGGCTTTCGTTGATGGCTTCCAGCGCTTCAATGCGCTCTTCCCACGTCTCACCAATGCCGATCAGCAATCCGGTGGTAAACGGGATCTTCTTTTGTCCAGCACGTTCCAGTGTACGCAGGCGCTGAACAGGCGCTTTGTCCGGACAGCCATAGTGCGGCTGGCCTTCTTTCATCAATCGGCGACTGGTTGTCTCCAGCATCATGCCCATGGAGGCGGCAAAGGGGCGCAGCTGGTCAATCTCTTCATCGCTCAGCGTACCCGCATTCACATGGGGCAGGAGAGTTGTTTCCCGCAGCACCATCTCACAAGCATCCGCCAGATAGCTGACCATGGAACTGTAGCCAAGCGTTGCCAAAGCCGCTTTCGCCTGCTCGTAGCGCAGTTCGGGTTTCTCACCCAGACTGAACAGCAGTTCCTTACATCCGGTCTCTTCACCCTGACGCGCCGTACGCATCACTTGCTCCGGTGTCATGATGTTGGCTTCGGGCGAACTGGGGTGTTTGACAAATGTGCAATACGTACATGTATCTCGGCACATGTTTGTCAGTGGTACAAAAACTTTACGGGAGTAGGTGACAGTGTTGCCCCAATACTGAAGCTTTACTGTAGCAGCCTGTTGCATCAGATCCCGAAGATCTGAGCCTTGCACTTCCCCCAGGTATCGCGCTTGGTCAGCAGTCAGCATAATTTTTTACCTCTCGGTCAAAAAATATCTGCAACTAACAGTTAGTCAAGGGAGAATTATCTCTCGGCTAGAATAAATATGCTGCAATGCAAATAAAACAAGCAGTGTTAAGAGTCTGTTTCAGCAACGGAAAGCTTTATTTTGCAATGATTTTTGTAAAGGTGCTTTGCAATATTGAACTATCAAAATCTTATTTGTGCAAAATTTTAGCAGTACATGCATAAATATCCGCCTTTCCAGTGTGTTGTTTCCCTTGATAAGTAGATGGGGAAACTTTGATTCCGATGATTTAGAAAAAAACATCAAAAAAACTTAGTAAGCTGTGGAGTTTTCTTACCTGCAACGCGCTTATCTCGCAGTTTTGGGAGGGCCTCTAAGTGTTTTACCTATTGGAATATCAGGAGAAATTTTGAAGTCGGCTGGTGAAATTGATCCATTTTTGAAGGTGGGTTGACAGATAATTGACTGTTTGGTCCAATTTACCCAAAGTTTTGGGAGGGGAATATCCAAGATTTAAGCTGAACTAAGCTATTGTATGAGGGGGCCACCTCTGCATACGATACCTACTCTGTTCCAAATGGGAAAAATAACCCTGCGGGAAATCTAGTAGATTGAATTTTTGACATATTTTGCCTGCAGCCTGTTTATGTGCGGTTGCAATCCGTCCGTCCTGTCAAAAAAAGAGATACAGCTTGAATCCTGCGAAAGTCCTCATCGGTTTTATCAGTTTTATACTCCTTCGGGAGACCAGATAACTATGGCGAGCCCGTTGCGTTTTTAAAGAATAGAGCGCGGGTAAGTTGAATAAAACGACGTTGTAAAAGCGTTATCGGAGAGACTTATGAGTAAACTTGGCTCAAATCATCGTATTAATGGTGACAGACTGTGGCGTAGCCTTATGGATTTGGCCCAAATCGGACCCGGTGTTCGTGGCGGCAACAACAGGCAAACGCTTACAGACGAAGATGCCGAGGGCCGCAAGCTTTTCACCAGCTGGTGTAAGGCTGAAGGCATGTCAATGCACATCGATACCATGGGCAACATGTTTGCCCGGCTGGAAGGGGAAGATCCGAGCCTTGACCCGATCATGATCGGCTCTCATCTGGATACGCAGCCAACTGGTGGCAAGTATGATGGTGTGCTTGGTGTACTTGCAGGTCTGGAAGTAATCCGTTCCATTCGTGAGCGTGGCATCAAAACCAAACGCCCAATTGAAGTCGTCAACTGGACCAACGAAGAAGGCACCCGCTTTGCTCCAGCAATGCTGGCTTCTGGCGTGTTTGCTGGCATGCACACGCAGGATTGGGCCTATGACCGCGAAGACGCAGAAGGCAAGAAGTTTGGCGATGAACTGAAGCGCATCGGCTATGTAGGTGAGGAACCGGTAGGCGCCCGCAAACTCCACGCCATGTTTGAACTCCACATTGAGCAGGGACCAATCCTTGAAATTGAGGAAAAGGACATCGGTGTTGTCACCCACGGGCAGGGCCTCTGGTGGCTGCAGGTCACCCTCACAGGGAAAGATAGCCACACCGGCTCAACCCCAATGCCTATGCGCAAAAACGCAGGTCTCGGCATGGCGCGCATCACAGAGCTGGTGCACCAGATTGCAATGGAGAACCAGCCGGAAGCCGTTGGCGCCATTGGACATTGCGACGTCTATCCAAATAGCCGCAACGTGATTCCGGGTAAAACCGTCTTCACCATCGATTTCCGCTCCCCGCATCAGGACGTTCTGGATGGCATGAAAGCTAAACTGGAAGCTGAAGCACCGAAAATCGCAGAAGAACTTGGTCTGGGCATTGAAATCGAAGCCGTCGGTCACTTTGATCCGGTCACCTTCGATGAAGGCTGCGTTTCTGCCGTGCGCAATGCAGCAGAACGCCTGAGCTATTCCCATCGCGACATCATTTCCGGCGCAGGCCACGATGCTTGCTGGATCAACCGTGTAGCGCCAACAGCCATGATCATGTGCCCATGCGTGGATGGTTTGAGCCACAACGAAGACGAAGAGATTTCAAGAGAGTGGGCAACCGCAGGTGCTGACGTGCTGTTCCATGCAGTGCTTGAGTACGCGGAAATTGAGCAAGATACCACCGAGCCAGCCGAATAACCCATAGATTTGAAAGAGTTGAGGACTGCAATATGTCTAAAGTTATCAAAGGCGGCACGATTGTAACTGCCGATAGAACCTACAAGTCTGATGTGCTGGTTGACGGTGGCAAGATCATCGAAATCGGTGAGAACCTTTCCGGTGATGAAACGCTGGATGCCACTGGCTGTTATGTCATGCCGGGCGGGATTGACCCGCACGTGCATTTGGAAATGCCGTTCATGGGAACGCATTCTGCAGACAACTTCGAGATCGGAACAAGAGCTGGCCTTGCTGGCGGCACAACTATGGTGGTGGACTTCTGTCTGCCATCCCCCGGCCAGTCCATGATGGAAGCGCTTGCCATCTGGCAGCAGAAGTCCGGCGCAGCATGCTCGGATTACTCCTACCACATGGCTGTTACATGGTGGGGCGAGCAAGTCTTCAATGAGATGCAGGAAGTGGTGGATCGTGGCATCAACACCTTCAAGCACTTCATGGCCTACAAAGGCGCCTTGATGGTGGATGATGACGAAATGTTCGCATCCTTCCAGCGGTGTGCTGCCCTCGGCGCAATGCCACTTGTCCATGCTGAAAACGGTGATGTAGTCGCCACCATGCAGCAAAAACTGTTGGCAGAAGGTAACAACGGCCCGGAAGCGCATGCCTACTCCCGTCCGCCGGAAGTGGAGGGTGAGGCAGCCAACCGTGCAATCATGATTGCGGATATGGCTGGTGTGCCACTCTACATCGTGCATACAAGCTGTGAGCAGGCCCATGAAGCCATTCGCCGCGCCCGTCAAAAAGGCATGCGTGTGTATGGGGAGCCACTCATTCAGCACCTGACACTGGATGACAGTGAGTACGCCAACCCGAATTGGGACCACGCCGCACAGCGCGTCATGTCGCCTCCGTTCCGCAATAAACAGCATCAGGATAGCCTTTGGGCAGGCTTGCAGTCCGGCTCATTGCAGGTGGTCGCAACTGACCACTGCGCCTTCACATTGGAGCAGAAACGCTTTGGTGTTGGCGACTTTACCAAGATCCCGAACGGTACAGGCGGTTTGGAAGATCGCATGCCAATGCTCTGGTCAACCGGTGTGCGCACAGGCCGCCTGACCATGAACGAGTTCGTAGCTGTCACTTCCACCAATATCGCCAAGATCCTGAATATGTATCCTAAAAAAGGTGCAATTCTTGAAGGGGCGGATGCCGACATTGTTGTCTGGGATCCTAACCGCTCAAAAACAATCACTGCTGCAAATCAGCAGTCCTGCGTCGAATACAACGTGTTTGAAGGCAGGGAAGTGGTCGGTCTGCCACGCTTCACACTCACCCGCGGCAAAGTCGCGATTGAGGAAAGCACGGTTAAAACCGAACCAGGTCACGGTGAATTCGTTGGTCGCGAGCCAAATGCTCCGGTCGGCGCCGCTCTGTCCAAGTGGAAGGAAATCACAGCGCCGCGCAAAGTTGAGCGCCGGCCAGAATTGATGCCAGCAGGCGTATAAGCCGACATACAGAGCAAAAGGCGCATCTCCGAAAAGAGGGCACTGGCTTTCGTAACAAGATGCGCTCGAAAGCAACAATTTAGAGCATGTCGCGGAGCTGAAAAGCACTGCGATATGCCATCAGGTCCGCGTGGGGTACGCGGGCTGGTCATTAAACGCAGTAGTATTTTTAGAGGGGATCTGCTGCTTTTAATCTGAGGGGGAATTACTCGATGTCGGATTCAACTCTAGGCTCAACCGGGAATGTCGTCCCGGACGAGTTTGGTATTATCCATCAGGAACTCGTCGGAATCGACGGTGATCTTTACAACGAAGATCAGCTGCCAACCGCTGCAGTGGCTCGTACATGGAACTGGGTTTCCATCTCCGCGCTCTGGGTCGGTATGGTGGTCTGTATCCCAACGTATCTGCTCGCGTCCTATCTGATTGGCGCAGGCATGAGTTGGGATCAGGCGGTCATGACGATCCTGCTTGCCAACGCAATTGTTCTCATTCCAATGGTTCTGATCGGCCATGCAGGCACCAAGTACGGTATTCCGTTCCCGGTTCTGCTGCGCTCGTCCTTCGGTCCAGCTGGTGCAAAATTTCCAGCAGTCGCCCGTGGTATCGTGGCTTGTGGCTGGTTCGGTATTCAGACATGGGTTGGTGGTTCTGCGATCTACGTGATCCTGAACACGCTCATGAGTGGAGCGCTGGCAGGTGACCCGCTTCCAATTCTGGGCATCAATGCAGGCCAGTTTGCCTGCTTCATGGCGTTTTGGGCACTGCACCTGTACTTCATCAAAAACGGTACAGAATCCATCCGTTGGCTGGAAACTTATGCAGCACCATTTTTGCTCGCAATGGGTTTGGCACTGCTGGCATGGGCTTATGTCAATGCAGGTGGGTTCGGCGCAATGCTTTCCACTCCAAGCCAGTTTGCTGAAGGTCAGCCTAAAGAAGGCCAGTTCTGGTCCGTCTTCTGGCCAAGCCTCACAGGCATGGTTGGCTTCTGGGCAACCCTTGCACTGAACATTCCTGACTTTACGCGCTATGCAAAAAGCCAGAAAGACCAGTTCATGGGGCAGGCTGTTGGCCTTCCAATCCCAATGGCGCTGTTTGCGTTCATCGCCTCTGCGGTGACCTCCGCAACTGTGGTGATCTTCGGTGAACCAATCTGGGATCCAATTGTATTGGCTGAGAAAATGGGCGGCATGAGCATTATCATCGCTCTGTTCGCACTCATCGTTGCAACACTCACCACCAACCTGGCGGCAAACGTTGTGGCTCCGGCACACGGGTTCTCCAACCTGGCGCCGAAATCCATCAACCTGCGCACCGGCGGTTACATCACAGCGGCTATTGGCCTTGTGATGTTCCCATGGATCCTCGTGAACCACATCATCGGTTGGTTGATTGCATACTCAGCGCTGCTGGGTCCGATTGCAGGAATTATGCTGGCAGACTACTACCTGCTGCGCAAAACCAAGCTCAACGTGGAAGATCTGTTCAAGCACAACGGCATCTATTCTGGCTCAAACGGCTGGAACTGGGCGGGCGTGCTCGCGCTGATCATCGGTATCCTGCCAAACCTTCCAGGCTTCTTGGCAGGCGTAGGTCTTTCCGGTCCAGCCTCACCACTGTTCGCAACCATCTACACCTATGCATGGTTCGTTGGTCTGTTCGTGGCAGGTATCGCCTACCTAATTCTGGCGAAAATCCTGAACAAGTAACAGGCAAACACACACTAAATAACGAGAAGAAGGGGCGGCGTATCATGCGCCGCTTCTTCCTGTTTCAAAGGAAGAGAAAATGCCAAAAGCCTATTGGGTCGCTCACGTAACAGTCACAGATCCTGAACCTTACAAGCTCTACGCAGACGGAGCTTCTGCTGCATTCAAAAAGTACAACGCCAACGTTCTGGCCCGCGGCGGCAAGTTTGAGGATCTGGAAGGCACAAACCATCCCCGCAACGTGGTGATCGAGTTCGCCGACATGGAAACCGCGATGGCGTGCTACAACAGCGAAGAGTATCAGGCGGCCAAGAAACACCGCGAGAACGCGGGCATTGCCAACATCATCATCGTGGAAGGCGCCTAACGCGCATCTGCATCGGATGAAACGAAAAAAGCCGCAGCGATCAAACTGCGGCTCTTTTTATGTCTTCTGGTGAAAAACTTATTTCTCTCGCAATTCCCGGCGCAAGATCTTACCCACGGTAGACTTTGGAAGCTCTTCCAGAAACTCCACGTATTTCGGCACCTTATAAGCCGCCATCGCGTTATGGCAGTAATCCTGCACAGCTTCTGGCGTAACGTCCTCGTTGTTGCGCACAACAAACGCTTTCACCGCCTCGCCAGTCCGCTCGTCAGAGGTACCTGCAACAGCCACTTCAACCACACCCTTGATCTCAGCTATCACAGCCTCAACCTCTGCAGGATAAACGTTGAAGCCAGACACAAGCACCATGTCTTTCTTGCGGTCGACAATCTTGAAGTTGTTGCGCTTGTCCATGATCGCAATGTCACCGGTACGGAAGAACCCGTCCGGCGTCATCACCGCAGCAGTTGCCTCAGGCTTGCGCCAGTATCCCTGCATAATCTGCGGCCCGCGTGCACAAAGCTCACCCGGCTGGCCAAGCGGAACTTCATTGTCCTCCGCATCCAGCAGCTTGATCTCTGTCTTTGGCATGGACTGGCCAACGGTCTCGGTAAACTCGGTGCTATCAAACGGGTTCACAGAAAGGATCGGCGAGGTCTCACTCAGGCCATACCCTTCAATGATGTGGTGACCGGTAACCTGTTTCCACTTATCCGAAATTGCCCGCTGAATGGCTGACCCGCCGCCCATGGCAAATTTGTAGTTGCTGAAGTCCAGCTCATCAAAGCCCGGGGTATGCAGCAGGCCATTGAAAAGCGTGTTCACCCCGGTGATCACGCTGAACTTCCACTTCTTGAGTTCTTCAACAAACCCCGGCATATCGCGTGGATTGGTGATCAGCACGTTGCGGGATCCCAGCCAGTAAAATGACACGCAATTCACCATCAACGCGAAGATATGATAGAGCGGCAGCGCCGTAATCACGATCTCCTCACCAGCCCGCATAAACCCGTCTGTCGCCGCATCAAACTGTGCGATATTGGCAACCAGATTGCCATGGCTCAGCGCAGCGCCTTTGGAAAGGCCAGTGGTGCCGCCCGTATACTGCAGGTAAATCAGGTCACTCGGATTAATCTGCGGCGGCGTAAAGTCCAGTTGCTCACCTTTTTCAAGAACATCTGAGACTGTCAGGCGGTCTGCAAACATCTCGTGTGGAGGCGGTGAGGGCATGTCCACACCAGACGCATCACCTACATTGGCAATCACCACATTTTTGATTGGTGTATCCGCAACAACCTCTGCAAGCGTCGGGCTGGAGCCCGAGAAAATAAAGATCGTATCCGTGTCCGCATCGTTGAGCTGATGCTTCAATTCGCGCGGTGTGTACATAGGGTTGACGTTCACCTGCACCAGTCCGGCGCGCAATATGCCGAACATGAGAACCGGAAACGCCAGAATATTTGGCAGCATAATGGCGACACGGTCGCCTTTCTTCAGGCCCAGCTCGTTCTGCAAATAGGCAGCAACTGCGCGAGACTTCTCATCAACGTCTTTAAATGTAAGTGACTGGCCAAAATTGGTGAAGGCGACATTGTCTGCAAATCGGCCATTGGCCTCTTCAAATATCTCGATCACAGACCTGTAACCGTTCACATCAATTGGCTTGGTGAATACAGTAGGTGTCCAGGTTGGAGCACTAAGTGTATCAGTCATAATTCCTCCCAAAATTAAAACCTATACGCGTATATTAGAATATTCTTTCAGCTTACGCTTTAGGAATATCGTTCATCATTCAATATCTTATGGATTTTTTCTTTTTCCTCTTCAAAATACCGAGGAGGAGCAAGGCCAAGTGAGCCCATAGCTGCCATGAAAAGCATATCAACCATTGCCTGCGACCCAAAACGGGCAGGGCCGGCATTGCGAATGGCCTGATTGGCGGTGAACCCGGTAATGAGCTGAACCGTCTGACGCACCTGCATCTCCCAGTCCTCAAATGGAATCTGGTCCTTATAAGGGGCGCTGAGTTCAAGAATACGCTCTGCTGTCATGATGGTCAGCTGCTGAAAGCGCTTCCAGGTCTCAGGCTCCTTTGCTGAGATCTCATGAGCGGCGCGATACAGGCCAACATTCTCCTGCAGCAGCTTGTGGTTCAGAGCTGTCACAAAGTAGATAGTACTCTCAAGCGAACCGAGGGGATCCTGCAGATCCTGAATAAGGCGTTGAGCATGCTCCTCGTAAATCTCAAAAAGGCGCTCGAACAACATTTCCTTGTTCTTGAAGCGAAAGTAGAAATTACCCGTAGACGAACCCGCAAGTTGAACAATGTCTGAAACCCGCGCCCGCGCTACACCCTCTTTGGCAAAAATCGTTTTTGCAGCTTGCAGGAAATTCTGCTCCGCCTCATAGCCTCGTTTTTGTTTTGGCTTATAAGATTTCATTTTACACTCAAACTAGACGATAAGTTCTGTTTTTGATAATGATAATTGTGTTGCCAAACTATAACATCTCTTGGCTTGGGGCCACTGATAATAGCAGAATGCATGTGTGATTTGGGAACATATTGGGGGGACTATGAAATTACGCGAATTATTGCTGGGGGTGGCCTTTTCATTCACTGCATTTGTGGGCGTGGCACAGGCTGCCAAAGAGCTTAAAATTGCAACCAGTGCGCCTTTAGGTACCCCATGGGTCAACCATGTGGAAGCCATTGCGAGCAAAATTACCTCCAACTCAGACGGGGCAATAAGCGCGAAATTATTTCATGCAGGTCAACTCGGTACTGAACCGGTTATGGTCCAAAAAGCCATTCGCGGACGGATAGATATTCTCGGCAGCTCCATGACGGCGTTCTCTACGGTTGTTCCGGAAATGGCTCTCATGGGTGTTCCGTTCCTGTGGGACAGCTATGCGCAAATTGATTGCGCAATGGACAAACACCTGACGCCTGTTTTTGAACCACTCTTTGAAAAAAAGGGTTTCAAGTTCCTGCAATGGAATGAGTTGGGCTGGATTCATACCTTCGGCAAAAAACCATTTCTGGCTCCTGGTGATGTGAAAGGCGTGAAAGTGCGTGCAGCACCTGCCAAATACTCGGTCAACTTCTGGCAGGGTATGGGCGCAAACGGTGTCGTTCTGCCACTTGCCGAAACGCCGTCTGCACTGCAAACCGGCATGGTGGAAGGCGGAACACTGCCAGCCATGACCTACGTGGCCATGGGCATGGGCAAGATGGCTCCCCATCTCACGCTCTCCGCGCACCTTCACCAGTCCGGAGCACTGGTCATGAGCATGCGCACTTGGAAAAAGTTGAGTAAGAACGAACAGGACAGCATCACAAACGCTCTGGTGCCTGTCCAGGGTCTTCGAGATGAAGTCCGCTCCATGGCAAAGGACATGCTCGCAGGTTTTCAGGAAAAGGGCGGGCACGTCCATAAGCTTTCAGTGGAGCAACGCGAAGAATGGAAAGCAGCCGTCCTGCCATTGCGTGAGCAACTGGTGAGCTCAATCGGCGGGCAGGCACAAGAAGTCTGGCCTAAGATTCTAGAGGCAAAGAAAGCCTGTGTGCTTTGATCCCATGACACCTGAAAGGAAGAGCCCACTACATTTTGAGGGCTCTTTTCAATTTGCATGAAGCGATTTTTCCAGCTGCTGTACCGATTTGAAGCGACACTTGCTGCTCTGGCCTACATCATCGTGGTGTTAGCCATGCTAGCGGATGTCGTTGCACGAGAGTTTTTTGATCTCTCATTGATGCACAGCAGCAAGATCGCGCTGTTTGCAGCCATTTTTGCTGGCATGCTGGGCCTTGGCCTTGCAACATCCACCGGCAACCACATCCGCCCCAAGATCACTGACCAGGTGCTGCCGGCAACATGGCAAAACCTTCTGCAGCGACTGGGAAACGTTTTGAGCGGGGCGCTCTTCCTACTCGCGGGCTATGTCTCGTTCGGGCTCGTGCAGTCCTCCTATGAAATTGGGTTCCTGGTGCCCGTGGTGGATTGGCCGCTCTGGTGGTTCCAGTCCATCATGCCCTACGCCTTCTGCTCCAATGCCCTCAGATATTTCGGCTTTGCGCTGTCGCCCTCTTTGAAGCCAGAAGAGGCAGACGCAGCATGACTTATGCGCTCCTCCTCACACTCGCTGTTCTGGTGATGCTGATCTTGCGGCAGAACCTCATTGTAATCTTGATGGTGCTCGGCGGGGCAGTACAGCTTCTGTATAGCGATGGTGAGCTGATGTTCATGGCGGAGGACTTTTGGGCCGCGCTGGATCGCGAAGCGCTTCTGTCCATTCCCGTATTCTTGCTCTGCGGCTCCATCATGAGCCGCGGTGCCATTGCAGAGCGGCTCGTCACAGTCCTCAAAGCATTGACTGGGTCTTTGTCAGGAGGTCTCGGCGTAGCAACAATCCTCTCCTGCGCTTTCTTTGCTGCAATCTCGGGCTCCTCCATGGTAACGCTGCTGGCGGTTGGGTCTGTGCTGTACCCGGCACTGCGAGAGCAGGGGTACTCCACCAGTTATTCTCTGGGTGCGCTATCGAGTGCAGGAACACTCGGTGTTGTCATCCCGCCCAGCATTCCCATGATCATCTACGGTCTGGTCACAGAAACCTCGATCACTGACATGTTTCTGGCGGGCGTCATTCCAGGGCTTTTGCTTACCATCGCTTTGGCGATCTATTCAGCCTGGGCCAACAGAACGATCCCGCGCACAGGCTTTGACGTGAGCGCAGCTGGCAGTGCAATCACCAACGGAATTTGGTCCCTGCTCATGCCAGTCATTCTGCTTGGGGGCATCTACTCTGGATACTTCACAGCCACAGAAAGTGCTGCCATCGCCTTGGCCTATGCGCTCGTTGTCGAGCTGTTCATTTATAAAGAGCTCACACTGGCCCAGCTCTGGGATGCTGTCATTCACACAACCCAGATGCTCGGCGGCCTGCTCCCAATTCTTGCGATCGCCGCAACTTTGAACATGGTGCTGACCACAGAGCAAGTTCCAAGCCTGGTGGCACAATGGTTGTCCTCGCACGTCGAAGAAAAATGGATGTTCCTGATCGGCCTCAACATCCTTCTGCTGATGGTTGGGTTCTTTATGGAGATCATCTCTGCCCTGCTGATTATGGCGCCCATTCTGCTCCCAGTGGCAACAATCTACGGCATCAATCCAGTGCATCTTGGCGTGATCATGATCATCAATCTGGAGATTGGCCTGCTGACACCACCTGTCGGCATCAATCTTGTGGTTGCGTCCCAGGCGTTCAGGGAAAGCTTCTGGACTGTCACAAGGTCAGTCATTCCATTTGTCCTGATCATGCTCTGCGTGCTGCTGCTTGTCACCTTCCTGCCTGATCTCTCACTCTTTTTTGTAAGCTGAGGAACCCGTAAATGATTGAAAACATCTTCAAAATGACGGCAATCGAAGTTTCTCAAGCAATCAGTGACAGGCAGATCACATGCCGTGAGGTGATAGAGCAGCATCTGACGCGCATTGATGAAACCGCGCATCTGAATGCCGTCACCACCCGCTTTGATGATCAGGCCCGTCAGGCAGCAGAGCAGGCAGACCAGGCGGTGCAGCGCGGTGAGCCGTTAGGTCCACTCCACGGCATCCCCGTCACCATCAAAGAAAACATCGATCAGGTCGGCGCATCCACAAACAACGGTATGAAAGCATTTGCTGGCTTGATTGCTAAGCAGGATGCTCCCCTTGTCCAGAGATTGAAACGGGTAGGGGCCATTCCGATTGGGCGCACAAACACACCAGAAATGTCATGGCGCTTTCATACGGACAACACTTTGTTCGGCCAGACCCTCAATCCGTGGAATGCGTCCCGAACACCGGGCGGTTCAAGCGGTGGAGCAGGGAGCTCACTGGCAGCTGGCGTTGGATACATCGCCCATGGGTCCGACCTCAGTGGTTCCATACGCCTGCCAGCCTTTTGCTGCGGTGTGCTCGGCTTGCGCCCCTCTCATGGGCGCATACCGTTTTATAATGCCACCGGAGCTGCAGAACGCTCAATCACCATCCAGCTGTCCTCAGCACAAGGACCACTCGCACGCTCGCTTAATGAGCTCAAACTCGCTTACGATGTGATGAAAGGCTATTCCGATCTGGATACATGGTCACTACCAGATATGAATGAGGATAAGATCTTCCCAAACAGGGTCGCACTCATCACACCACCGGATGCTGACCCGAAAATCAATGAAGCTCTGAGGCAAGCAGGCGAGGTACTGGCGCAGCAGGGATACAAGGTGGATAACACCAGCATTGATTTTATCGAAGAAGCCTACACACACTACACATCGCTTTTGATCACGGAAGTCGCACTCCAGAAGGAGAGCGTGATCGACCGTTTTGGCTCAGAGCAACTACAGGCAATATTTGAGTACTACACGCAATTGGTACCGCCCATGGACTATCACAGCTATGCGCAGGCTTTGGCCGCAAGATCGCACTACCATCGCCTGATTGACCAATTTCAACGCAAATATCCCGTAATCCTTTCACCCGTTTGCACAAAAAACGCATTCGAGGCAGGTGCGGATATCAAATCCGTTGAGAGTCTTAAAGAGATAGTAAAAACAAACGCCTACCTCGGCTCTGTAAACTTTTTTGACCTTCCGGCCATGAGTATCCCCACTCATGATACCCAGGACGGTATTCCAATCGGTATCCAGCTCATCGGCCCGCGTTACGGCGAAGAACACCTCTTCAAAACGGCTAAGATTTTGGAGAATAACGGGTTTATCTCTTCTCGGCTTGCAACGGCCACAGAGGCAATGGCGTAGCCAATACGTGCGGTTTTGGGGTCAATAATACAAAACAGAGCCAGAATTGCCGTGGTTTCCGGAAATTTAGAATAGAAAACAGGAAGAAAAGAGAGGCGCTGATCCATAGTTTTTCATCAAAGGACAGCTCAGAGACGCCCGTCTCAAGGCTTTCCGGTTATCCCCTCAAGAACTATGCAATCTGAAGTGCTGGCGAGTTCTTCAGAAAATGGGAGAAAAGCATGGCCCGAAACCCCAAAATCACCTTTATTGGTGCCGGTTCCACCACGTTTATGAAGAACATCATCGGTGATATTCTGCAGCGTTCAGCGCTCTCCGGAGCACATGTCGCTCTGATGGATATCAACGAGGAACGCCTTGGTGAATCGGAGATTGTAGCGCGTAAACTGATTTCGACGCTGGGAGTGAGCGCAACAGTTTCAACGCACACCAATCAGATGGAAGCGCTTGATTCTACTGACTTTGTAGTCGTTGCTTTCCAGATTGGTGGCTTCGAGCCGTGCACGGTCACAGACTTCGAAATTCCCAAGAAATACGGCCTCCGCCAGACCATCGCGGATACCCTCGGCATCGGCGGAATAATGCGCGGCCTGCGCACCGTTCCACACCTCTGGAGCATCTGCGAAGATATACTCAAAGTATGCCCGGATGCGGTCATGCTTCAATACGTGAACCCAATGGCGATCAACACCTGGGCCATCGCGCAAAAGTACCCACAAATCAAACAAGTAGGCCTCTGCCACTCTGTTCAGGGCACTGTCAAAGAGTTGGCCCACGACCTTGATATCGATCCTGCAAAAATCCGCTTTAGATGTGCAGGCATCAATCACATGGCATTCTATCAGTATCTGGAAGAGATCAAGGAAGACGGCACATTCGAGGATCTCACTCCAAGGCTGATTGAAGGCTACCGCGAAGGCCGCTATCCGAAACCATCCACATGGAACCCACGCTGCCAGAATGTGGTTCGTTATGAAATGCTGACCCGTCTTGGCCATTTCGTAACAGAGAGCTCAGAGCATTTTGCTGAGTATGTTCCGTGGTTTATCAAACGTGATCGCCCGGACCTGCTCGAGAAGTTCTCCATCCCGCTCGACGAATACCCGGTCCGTTGTGTAGAGCAAATTGAACGCTGGAAGTCTCAGGTGGAAGACTACAAAAATGCAGAGAGCATTGAAGTAGAGCGCAGCCATGAATACGCCTCAACCATCATGAACTCCATCTGGACCGGTGAGCCAGCAGTTATTTACGGCAACGTACAAAACAAAGGCTACATCACCTCACTGCCACAGGATTGCGCGGTAGAAGTGCCGTGTCTTGTGGATCGCAACGGCATCCAGCCGACGCACATTGGAAAATTGCCAGCTCAATTGGCTGCTCTGATGCGTACAAACATTGGCCCTCAGGAGTTGACTGTTGAGGCACTCATGACGGAGAAGCGCGAGCATATCTATCACGCTGCAATGCTTGATCCGCACACCGCTGCGGAGTTGGATCTGGACCAAATCTGGGCCATGGTGGACGAGCTTCTGGAAGCGCATAAAGACTGGTTGCCAGCTTGGACGCAGAAGCAAGTGCTTGAAACTGCATAGCAAGTGCGCTGCCAATTAGAGAATGCGATGACATAAGCGGTTGCCTGAAACGAGGCTGCCGCTTATGTATATTCTGATATATCAAAGATGAGTGCCAAGCACTCCCTGGGGGAATAAATGTCTGGGAACGTCACCTTCCATGATCTGAAGGACGCAAGTGTGTTCATCACCGGCGGCGGAGCAGGGATCGGCGCAAGCCTAACTGATGGCTTCATGCAACAAGGTGCCAAAGTCGCCTTTGTACAGCGCTCTGATGCTTCAGAATTTGCCGAGCAGATGAAGGAAAAACACGGTGTCGCACCTTTGTTCATCAAGTGTGATGTCACCGATGTTGATGCTCTTCAAGCTTCCATCAAACAGGCGGAAAAGGCCCATGGCCCGATTACCGTACTGGTCAACAATGCTGCCAACGACACTCGCCATACCCTTGAAGAATTTACGGTAGATCAATGGGATGCGTCTATGCATGTGAACTTGCGCCCTCATTTCTTTACCGCTCAGGCCGCTGCCGCAGGCATGAAAGCAGCTGGTGGTGGTTCCATTATCAACTTCTCATCCATTTCCTACATGATGGGCAACGCAGGTTATCCGGCTTATGAAGCGTCCAAAGCAGCCATCACTGGTCTGACCAGAGCTTTGGCGCGTGAGCTGGGACCAGACAACATCCGCGTCAACGCTCTGATGCCGGGTTGGGTCCTCACACAGCGACAGAAAGACCTCTGGGCAACGCCGGAAGATCTGAAAGCCCATCTGGGCCGTCAGTGTTTGAAGGAGCATCTCGAACCGGACGATATCATTGATGCAACACTGTTTTTGGCATCCAAAGCCAGCCGGATGATGACCAGCCAAGCCCTTGTCATTGATGGCGGTGTTGTCGTGACAGGCTAAAGGGAAAGTAGCGGGTAGGCAGCTGCCCGCTATATCTTGCCAATGTTTCTTGCCTTTTTGCGAAACGCAGCTGGAGAAGTGCTGAAGTGGTTTTGGAACGCCTCATAAAAGCTCGAAAGAGACCTGAACCCGGCATCCATAGCGATGGACAAGATCTTCATCTCAGATTCAGCAAGCAACATGCGTGCATGAGAAAGCCGGACCCGCGTCAAATGTTCCTTGATTGGCAGCCCTACAATGCGCTTGAACAAGGTCATTGCATGGCTCGGCGATAAACCAACACAGTCAGCAACATCAGTGACAGAAATGTCCGAGGTATGGTTCTCTGAAATGAACCGCAACATCTCTTCCACATGCAACATGGACTTTCCACGACCAACCACCGTGCTGGACTGACGATAGTCATGATGCAGTGTGTTCCAACCGTCCAGCGCCAGACGCGTAAACCGCGACGAGATTTCACTCAGAACCAGTTTGCGCCAGTTGATGTCATCTCGTTTGAACTCACTTGCCCAATGGCCAAAGCGCACCGCATCAATCGGGCAAGGCGCCTTGTTGCAAATCACATCTCCTGAAATGAGTGCATCAGTGATGCGTGTCGGCAAACCCCACTGTAATATTTGTGCAAAGGAGATGTAGAGATTGACCATATCGCCATCCCCGCGCACCCCAACAACGCCGTGCGGTGCGGCGCCCCAGAAGCAAATCATGTAACCGGGGTGAACAGTCACATGACTTCCTGAGAAGGAATAGTCCATTTCACAGTTGATCAGGAAGTTCACTTCAATAGAAGCGTGGTGATGATAAGGCCTTTTGGAGAATACGTGAGGCTTATGGCGCATAATCAGAAAATTATCTGTCGAGGGTATGACACTCTGATCCAGATATTGGCGATATAAGTCATCGCTAATACTCAATTGTACACCCTCCTCTTGCATCAATATTTGAAAAGCCGAATGAATCGATATTAATACGAGAGTTCGGCTCTCAATATTCTCCCATGTGTATAGTATAGAGAAATACGCAGTTTAAAAGCGTCTACGAAGAAAATCGGAATTTATGAATAGAAAGCCGGAGGAAAAGAGACGGCGCGGGTGGCCATGATGGTGTTGGGAGTAATGAAATGGGGGAGGAATTGATGTCTTCGACAAACCTTGTGTCTAAACTTTGCTTAGCAGCAGGCGTAAGTGCCTGCGCAATCGCGGCAAGTTCAGCACTGGCCGACAAAATGCCGGTTGAGCAGTCCATGTCCACATTGGAATATGATCTGCTGTCTCGCAGTGATTTGTGGACCTATCAGAAACTGAATGGTTATAGCGAAGCCCCGTTCCTGAGTGAACTGGTCAAAGCTGGCAAGTTGCCACCTGTTGGCGAGCGACTGCCAGCAGAGCCGCTGGTTATGTCAACCAAAGCCATGTCTGAGGGTATCGGCGTTTACGGCGGTGTGTTCCGTCATGTTATCGGCGGTCGTCCGGAAGGCTGGAACTGGCTCGCTGGTCAGCATCAGGGCTGGGGCGGCATCAACATGGCCATTCAGGAATGTCTGGTACGCAACGGCCCGCTCTGGCAAGTAAAGGCAGAGGAGCAGTCCGGTCCGCTACCAAACCTAGCTAAAAGCTGGGAGTGGAGCGACGACAAAACCGAACTGACCATGCATCTGGTTGAAGGTATCAAATGGTCCGATGGTGATCCCTTTGATACAGAAGACATCCGCTTCTGGTGGGACGACAACGTTCAAAATGAAAATATTGCATCCCGTCTGCCAAAAGGTGGCCTTGGTGAGGGCACAACGCTGGAGGTGATTGATGCTTACACATTCAAGTTCACTTTCACCAAACCACAAGGCCCGGAAATTCTGAAATCTCTGGCCTATATTCAAGGTTGCCCCGGTCCCTCGCACACACTCAAAGCTAAACATCCAAAATACAACAAGGATGCCAGTTACGAAGACTACCGCAATGCAATGCCTGCGGACGCAGTTCCACCAGTTGTTCTGGGAGGCTGGGTGCCAGTGCGCCACAAGGCAGATGAACTGGTGATCTTGCGCCGTAATCCGTTCTATTGGAAAACCGATGAAGCTGGCAATCAGCTGCCATACCTGAACGAGATGCACTTCAAGTTGTCCACTTGGTCAGACCGCACAACGCAAGCTGTCGCCGGGACTGCTGATTTTTCTAACATGGAAAACCCGGGCAACTTCGTGGAAGCGCTCAAGCAGACATTGTCTGCAGATGCACCGGTTAAAGCCAACTTTGGCCCACGTGTTCTCTCATGGCGTCTGGAACTGAACTTCTCTGAAACAAACGGTGTTCAGGATGAAGTGGACGCTGAACTCCGCAAGTTCTTCCGGCAAAAAGACTTCCGCGTTGCTCTCAGTCATGCGCTTGATCGTCAGGCGATCGGCCAGTCAGTCGCGCGTGGTCCGTTCATGTATCCATACTCCGGTGGCTTCTCCAGCGGATCTCCCTATTACGATTACGACAGCACCGTCTACTACCCGTATGATCTGGCAAAAGCCAACGCCATGCTGGATGCTTTGGGCCTCAAAGACACCGATGGCAACGGCATTCGCAACATGCCAGGCTCAGGGGCTGATCTGGAAATCGACATGATGACAGATCGCAGACAGGTCACTGAGAAAAAACAAGCAGATGCCATCATTCTGATGCTGGCAGAAGCAGGCATTCGTGTGTTGATCCGCAACGTAGATACAATTGATACAGCGTCGAAGAACGGCGACTTCAACATGTTGATACGCCGGAAAGAATGGGCGCTCCCAACTCGTGAAACCTGTTTCCATCTGCCAATCGCAAACAGCTGTCCTGACCGGCACCTTCCTGGTTCAGATGGTACGCGAAACCTGATGGATTTTGAAATCGAGATGGTCGATGCCTATCAGACCATTCTGTCCACCTGGGATGCGGTTGAAGCAGCTGATGCAGCCAAAACCATCCAGCGTCTGTGGACTGAGAATGCCTACACCATTGGCACCGTTCAGGCTCCTGCTGCGCTTCTCGTCAACAAACGCATCAGAAACGCGCATCCGGGCACACCCGTCAACATGTTTGAATGGGCAGAAGATGGTGTTGTGCGCGAGCGCCTCTGGACACCAAAGGATCAGCAGTTGAAAGAACTCCTCCCAGGAACGATCGCTGAATATTAAGGCAGGAAAGGCGGGTCAATTTTGGCCCGTCTTCCAACGCAATAAGCAATAAATGCTCAATAGCTGGGAGGGCTAGATAAATGGGCTTGTTACGCTTTTTAGCGCAACGTGCAGCTGCAACACTGGTCTTGTTGGTCGGGATCTCCATTGTTTCCTTCGCGATCATACAAGCTGTTCCAGGTGACTATGTTGACATGTGGATGGCGACAACAGCCGCCCAAACCGGACAGTCACGTGCAGTTTTGGAACCTCAGGCGGAAATTTTACGCACACAGTTAGGGCTGGATCAGCCCGTTGTCGTGCAATACTGGCGATGGATTGTCGGTATCGTCACCGCTGG